>JARRNT010000027.1:0-24095 GCA_037384645.1 Gammaproteobacteria bacterium
GTACAGGTACCGTGGGGTCCGCGAATATCTCTAACGTGGCCGTCGCCTGCAGCACCTTGAGTTACACCGTCAGCGGCACGATTAGTGGGCTTACGGGTAGTGGCCTGGTGATCCTGAATAATGGCTCGCCGGTGACTGTCACGAATAATGCCTTCTCCGTTACCCTGCTCAGCGGCAGCACCTATGCTTTTACTGTCGGCACTCAGCCCAGCAGTCCGACACAACAATGCACCATCGCCAATGGCTCGGGTACCGTGGGGTCCGCGAACATTAGCAACGTAGCGGTCTCCTGCAGCACCACGACCACAACCGGCTCGGTGACGCTTAACTGGTCGGCACCGACGACCCGCGCGGACGGCACGGCAATCAGCCTGAGCGATATCAGTGGTTATATCCTGTATTACGGGACTTCGCCTACGACCACCAGCAGCAACGCCATTACCATCAACGATGGCAGCGCCACCCAATATACCCTCACGCTGCCCGCCGGCACCTATTATTTTGTCATCTGCGCCGTGGATTCCAATGGTATGCCGGGAGCGATGTCGACAGTATTGCAGAAGACACTATAACTATCGTCATGATGGCATGTGCAATGAAACCAGGCGGGAGTGGTATGAGCTCATTCCGTTAACACTAATCGCTGTACGCTTCGCTGGCGGGCAATTCAGACGAGTAAATCACGTGCGGTCTGGGTGATGGCAGCGACGGCCGGATGGGAGATGCGCCGTTCGGTGGAAATCGCGTAATAGGTTTCGCGTACTGCCTCCGTGCTGCCGATAATGCTGCCGTCAATCTGTTGGGCGATTTCTTTGGCGATGACCGTCGGCGCAATGAAGACGCCCATGCCGGCCTGGCCAAAGGCACGCATCAGGGCGCTGTCATCGAATTCACCCACGATGCGTGGATGGATGTGTAACTTCTCCAGCCATGTTAACAGCGCGGAATGCAGCAGGTTGATGTCACTCGGGATCAACAGGGGCGCGCCTTCCAGGCTCTGGGGAAAGTTTTTGCGCAAGGGGCTGGCCAGTTCATGCGTGGCCAGGAAGCTGATGCCCGAATTCCCCAGGTTATGGTTATAGCCGGTCACGTTCAGTCGTTCCGGGATGGGCGCATCCGCAATCACCAGGTCCAGGCGATGCAGGGCCAGTTCCCCGAGCAGGCTGTCGAGGTCGTTTTCCTTGCAGATCATGCGCACCTGGGCGGGCAATTCCAGCGCCGGTGCCAGTAAGCGGGCGGTGATGGTTTTGGGTACGACGTCCGCCACCCCCACCCGGAACACCATGGGCCGTTCGGGGGGCAGGTTGCGCAAGACCGCTTCGAGCTCGCCGCCGAGGGCAAAAATGTCCTCCGCGTAGCTGAGCACCAGCCGCCCGGTTTCGGTCAGCTCCAGCTGCCGGCCCACTTTATTGAAAAGGGGCTCGCCGAGCTGATCTTCCAGCATGCTGATCTGGCCGCTGATGGTCTGTGGGGTCAGGTGCAGGCGTTCGCTGGCGCGCGCAATCCCGCCTTCTTTGGCCACCATCCAGAAATAGTGCAGATGTTTGTAGTTGATCATGCCGGTCCAACAGTTCGAAAAATACGAATAATATGTCAATTATATTCGACTTTTTTTAAATGTCGAACATCCCTATGTTAGTTATCGCAGCATCGGAAAACCTATCAGGAGAGCGATTATGCAGATTCAACTACAGGCACGTGATTTTCCGCTGACCGAAGCTCTGGTCGACTATGTCGAGCGCAGCATCAATTTCGAGTTAAGCAGCCGCTACGAGCAAATCCGCCGCATTGCCGTGCGTTTGTCCGAGGCGAAGGGGTCGCGCGGCCGCGTGGATAAACACTGTCAGATTCAGGTCAGCCTGCCACGCTGTCGGGATATTGTGATCGACGCGAGCGAACGGGATTTATATGTCGCCATCGAGCGCGCCATTCACCGCGCCGGGCGTACGGTCAATCGTCGCCTGAAACGGCAGTTTTTCAAGAAGCGCAAACTGTTTGTCCCGCACAAAGACAAACCGCTCGTATTACTGGGTAGTCACTAACGCGAAGACGCGTATGAACAAAGGAGATATATCGATGAATATCAAACCCATGCCACAAGTGGCCACTGCGCCGGCGAGTGCGCTGGCGTCCAACAAGGTGTTACGCAACACCTATGCCCTGTTATCCATGACCTTGCTGTTCAGTGCGCTGACCGCAGGTATCAGCATGGCCCTCAAGCTGCCACACCCCGGGGTGCTGATTACCCTGGTCGGCTACTTCGGGCTGTTGTTTGCGACCACAAAGTTTCGTGACAGTGGTCTGGGCCTGGTCTTCGTGTTTGCGCTGACCGGCTTCATGGGTTACACCCTCGGCCCCATTCTCAACAGTTACCTGAGTCTGCCCAACGGTGGCCAGGTGGTGATGACCGCGTTCGGCGCAACCGGTGTGTTGTTTCTCGGCCTGTCGGGTTATGCCCTGACGACCAGGAAAGATTTCAGTTTCATGGGTGCGTTTTTGACCGTAGGCATCATCGTGGCGTTTCTTGCCGGACTGGGCGGACTGTTTTTCGAGATGCCGGGCCTGTCACTGGCCGTGTCCGCCATGTTCGTGTTGCTGATGGCCGGGCTGATCCTGTATGAAACCAGTAATATCATCCACGGTGGTGAAACCAATTACATCATGGCAACCGTGACCCTGTATGTCGCCGTATTCAACTTGTTTACCAGTCTGTTACACCTGCTGGGTTTTATGAGCAGTGAGGAATGACGTAGCGGTTGGATACGAATTTTATCGATCTCCCTCGCAAGGGCGCTACAGATGATTGCCGCCCTCTTGTACTCGAGGCCTTAAACAAGCCTCGAGTTTTTTTATGACGGATTTTGCGTCTGAACCTTAATGTTATAAAACAACTGTAAAGTATTATCTCTAAAGAGAGTGTTAGGGTACGACTGTTATCCAAAATCTGCTGACAGCGAAATGCTTACTGCGTGGCCAGGTAACCTGGTCTCTGGACATGAAAGTCCAGTTTGACCTGGATCATTCACTTTTTCCTATTTTCTGAATATATAAGAAAGCATTAATTTATCCGCTGATATCCCTGGAGGTATCCTTATGAGGGATGCGATAACTATGCGTTTGTTTTCTCTTGCATTTTTCCTGCTTTTCCTGGGTGGTTGTGCGACGGGTACAGCGATGAAAGGGGAGTTGGAAAAAGCCAAAGCCGGCGAAAGCGTGGTTTTTGGTCATGTTGATGTCATCGTCGATGGTAAAAAGCAAGAGTGGGGTCAAGGCTGGACTGGCGCTGTGTATTGTAGTTTGATCATTTTACCCGACGATAGCACTCATGCTGTATCAAACCGGATAAGTGATGATGGCATGTTCTATTTGTCACTGAAGCCGGGTAACTATCATTTGTTAGGTTTTCGTCTACAGCAAGGAACTCAACATAGAGTGGGGCGGATTGATGCCAGGTTTACTGTCCCTGATGGGTCGGCAGCCGTTTATATTGGAAATATCACGATTGATATGAAACGTGGATACTATCGTACCAGGGTCGTGAATAATATGTTGGAGCCAGCGAAAGCTTATAAGTCGAAATATCCAGGCCGTACCGGAACGATAGCGACTAGCCTGATCCAGTTGACCACCCGTATCGGGAATTATTCACGCATAGCAGGTGTTTGCAATTCACGCTGGGGAGTGGATTGTAAGGGTGATTTCAAGGGTGTTACGCCAGTTACACCTGCAGGAAAGGTTACAAATTACCCGGAAACTGACAGCCTCACCCCGACATTTAGCTGGAAACCAGTCACAGGCAAAGGTGTTAGCTATGATCTCATTATCTTTGAAGCAGCCACTTACCGTTATCCAGGTGGTTCTGGCCTGTCGCCTGAGCAAACGATGAAAGGGCGCATGGTTCTCTATAAGGAAAATATCAGGAATGCCAGTTATAAACTGCAGACAGCATTGAAACCCAAGACCAGATACTTCTGGTCTGTACGTTTTCGCGATCAGGCACATAATCTTGTTTCGGGATGGTCGACCTATAGCCATATTACGTTTATTCCATTCATATATATGAGTTCTGGCTATGGAGCGTGGTTTACCTTTCGTACACCATGAATGCGATAAGATGGTTTCGAAAGGGTGGGTCTCCAAAAATGGAATTACCCGTTGCATTAGAGGAGGCATAACAGGTGCAAGAGACTGTCCAAAAGTCCTGGCGTATGGAAGTTCCGTACACTAAACTTGTTGCGTTTGCTATGCTGGTTTTTATCTCAGTTTGCCAGCAGCTTTTCAAAATCCGTCGCTGATACCGGCCTGGAGAACAAATAGCCCTGGGCATAATCGCATCCGGCATCGGTCAATATTTTGCGTTGTGCTTCGGTTTCAATCCCTTCTGCAATTACCCGCAGCCCCAGCTTGTGCGCCATCACGATAATCGCTTCACATAGCACCACGTCGTTGTTATCGATTGAAAGATTTTTGATGAAGGATTGATCTATCTTGAGATAATCTATGTCGAACTTTTTCAGGTAAGAAAGGGAGGAATAACCGGTGCCGAAATCATCCAATGCTACCTGGATGCCGGAGTCGCGAAACTCAAGCAGTAATTCACTGACGCCGGTATTTTCAGCTTTCAGTAGCATGTTTTCGGTAATCTCGAAGACAATGCTTTTTCCCGCCTGTTCCATGTCGCGCATATAGTTAAGGTGGCGCAGATGGTTCCTTTTGTAATAATCCTGAAATTCAATGGGAGAACGGTTTACGCTAATTTGAAAATCCTGGTTGAAGAGGCGTTGCCATAACCTGGCCTGTTGCACTGCCTGTTGAAATACAAAATATCCGATATCAATGACCAATCCGGTATCTTCCGCCAGTGGTATGAATTCAGCCGGGTTGACCAGGCCCCGTTCCGGATGGTGCCAGCGGATGAGCGCTTCGGCCTTATTTATACTTCCCGTAGCTAACTCTACGATAGGCTGGTAGAAGACTTCGAACTGTTTGTTAGTGGCCAGTGCTTCACGCAGTTCATTGGTCAACTTGAAACGATTCCTGGCTTCTTCCTGCAAGTGCTGGGTGAAGTAACTGAAGCGATTACGACCAAGTTGTTTGGAGAGATACATCGCCTGATCAGCATTCTTCAGCACGGTATCAACATCACTGGCGTCAACGGGATACAAGGTAATGCCGATACTGGCTGAGATATAAGTCATGTTATCACTCAGAGTAAAAGGCTCGGTCAGGCGACTGATGATTTTCTGCGCGATGTTATCTGCGTGGTTTGTTTCGGTAAGTTGCGGTAGCAGTACGGTAAATTCATCTCCCCCTAAACGGGCCACCGTGTCTGTTTCTCGCACACAGTTGGCTATGCGACTCGCTGCCTCTTTCAGCAGGATATCACCCTGGTCATGCCCCAGGGCGTCGTTCACTTCCTTGAAGTCGTCGAGATCGATCAATAATACGGCGAGCGGCAGGCTGGAACGTTGTGATTTTAATATTTCCTGCTCCAGCCTGTCGTGGAACATGCGGCGGTTAGGTAAGGAGGTTAAGCTGTCAAAGTTGGCATGTCTCCAGATCAATTCTTCGGTCTTCTTCCGCTCGGTAATGTCCTGGGCATAAACGCAATTCAACTCCTTGCCCTGGAAATATAAATTGTTTAATTTTATTTCTACCGGGAATGTGTACCCATTTTTGCAGCGATGCCTTGTTTCGAATGTCATCGAGCCGCGGCGTTTGAATTCTTCCCAGCTTTCAGGCCAATCCTCAGCCGAAAAATCCGGGTCAATATCATGGATTTTCATGGAAAGTAACTCTTCCATCGAATATCCGAGCTTTCTGCACATGGCCTCGTTCGCGTAGACAATTCTTGCGTCTTTATCGACCCAGTGAACGGCATCCACGAGATGATCAATGGAATATTTCATAAGTTCCAGCGCATCTTGCTCCTGTTTACGCCGGGTAATGTCACGGCTCGAGGCAAAAAAGAAAACTTCGCCATCGATGACTGCGCCAGTGGAGTGGATTTCGACGTTGATGAGGGTGCCGTCCTTGCGTTTGTGGATTGTGTCGAACCGTGCGCTTTGGCCAACGAGTTGATTGAGAATCTTTAATAACTCCTGCTTTGACCACTGTGCATTCAAATCCGAGATATTTAGCTGCTGAAGTTCATCCTGGGTGTAACCCAGCATCTGGCTGAACGAGGGGTTTACTTCCAGAATGTTGCCCTGAATATCCATGACAAGAATGCCGTCGTGGACATTATTCATCAACGTCTGATACTGCTGCCACTTGTGAGCTGATTTCGCCATTAATAAAACTGGGTATATAGATGCGCCATCATATTTATCTTAAGTATTAATGCAGGGTTGATTAAATTCCAGATAACTGAGCAAATATCCCGGCTGCCTGCAGTAGTGTTAGTCTCGGTCCTGCGACTATACCGACAATGGTGAATGGCGACAATCGTGCCGCCTGGTTGAGGGTAATGACCGCCAGGCTATCTCCAGGAGACGTGATACCGGCTCAGACCTGAATTCGAACTGGCCTTACGCATGACATGCGAGGAGGCAGGCTGCTGTGATCAACACAGATTATTACCTTCATACTATTAAAACAGGTTGTTCACTATTATTCCCGTTGACCGGAATATCGTACAGCTCCACTATTACAGAGAAAACTTTGTGATTTATCATCGTCAGCTATTTTCCAGACTCCAGTATGGTGTCGGCCCGAAATACTCCACCAGGAAATCGATGAAGCTGCGTACTTTGGGCGGCAGGAATTGCCGATTCGGGTAGACGGCATACAGGGAAAATTCCTCGGCCTTCCAGTCCTTGAGAATATGGACCAGGCGCTTTCGCTTGATGTGCTCGCCCACGAGAAAGTCCGGTTCATAGAGGATGCCTAATCCTGCCAGCGCGGCATTAGCCAGGACCTTGCCTTCATTCACGTGAAAATTACCCTTAACCTGTACAACCTGTTCCACGCCGTCGCGGTAAAAGCGCCATCTGTTGCGGTACGTTGAGGAGGAGTAGAACAGGCAGTTGTGTTCGGTCAGTTCTTCAGGTGTTTGCGGTGTGCCGTGTGCCTTGAGATACGCGGGCGAGGCACAGACGGCGATGTTGATCGGGCCAAGCCGGCGGGCAATCAGTCCGGGCGAAAGCTGGTTGGCGACACGGATGGCAAGGTCATAACCTTCGTCGACCATGTCTACCATGCGTTCATTATTAATGAGGTCGATCTCGACCTTGGGGTAGCGCCGCAGGTAGGCCACGATGGCGTGATCCAGATGATCGATGGAGAAGCCGGTGGAGGAACTGATGCGCAGGACACCACGCGGGTCTGCCGTCCCCTGGGTTGCGGACCACTCGGCGTCTTCAATGGAGGCCAGGATCTGCGTGGCGCGCTGGTAATAATCTGTGCCTTCCTCGGTTAACGATTGTTTGCGTGTGGTGCGGTGCAACAGGCGTACCCCCAGGTGGTTTTCAAGCTGGGCCACGTAGCGGGTGGTCATGCCGCGCGACAGGTTGAGCCGGTCGGCCGCGGCGGCAAAGCTGCCGCAGTCCACCACGGTCGTAAACACCCGCATTGCTGTGACCAGGTCAATCGCCATAATTGTTTACTAAAAGTAAATAGTAAATTGAATTATCGCCCGTTTATTTACTGTTTGGCAAATGCTTTGATTAGTCCATGGACTGCGAATTGGCGTGGCCATGAATCCAACCAGGAGCAGCAGCACATGCCGGCAACCTCCATTGTCATGACGGAACAGGACTATGCCCGTCCCTATGCGGTGCTGGGTATGCAGGTCAGTGTGCTGGCATCCGGCGAAAAGACCGGCAGTTATGAAATTGTCCAGCTGGCCGGTGACCATGACAGCGGGTTGCCGGCGCATCATCATCCCTGGGCGGAATCATTTTACATCCTTAAGGGCGAGGTCGAATTCGGCCTCGGCGAGGACATCACCTGGGGCGCGCCGGGGACGGTGATTCATATCCCGGCAGGAGTGACCCATGGATTTCACTTCGGTCAGGCCGGCGCGGTAGTGCTATCGGTCGCCTCGCGTCCGGGTACCGCCAGGCTGTATGCCTCGCTGGACCGTGAGTTGTCAGCCGACCAGTCCGACCTGAGCAAGCTCGGTGCGATCGGTGCCCGCTACGGTTTCACCGTGGTGGGCAAAAACAAACACGTGTAATGACCAACATGAGGAGACGATCATCATGAAACTCTACTTCCATCCAGCTTCAACCACCTCGCGGCCCATCCTGCAGTTCTGTGCGGACGCCGGGATTGCCTATGAGCCGGTAGTGATCGATCTGATGAGTGGCGAGCATATGCAGGAGCCGTATGCCTCGTTCAATCCCAATTGCATGGTACCCGTCATCGACGACGACGGCTTCGTACTCACGGAGAGTTCTGCGATCCTCAAATACCTGGCCGACAAACATCACTCGCCGGCGTATCCCACGGACCTGCAACAGCGTGCCCGCGTCAACGAGATGATGGACTGGTTCAATTCGAACTTTTATCGCGAATACGGCTATCACCTGGTCTATCCGCAGATCTTTCCCCATCATGCGCGCCAGTCGGATGACGTGAATCAAGCCACTATCGAATGGGGCAAGGCGCAGACCTGTAACATGCTGAAGATTCTGAACGATCACTATCTGGGGCAGGGCAAACCCTACCTGTGCGGCGACAAGGTGACGATTGCCGATTATTTCGCCGCGGCCTTGCTTACCGTTGGCGAGTTAATCGGTAGCGATTTTTCGGATTATCCCAATGTCGAACGCTGGCTAGAGACGATGAAGGCGATGCCATCCTGGTCGGCGGTCAACGAGGTGCATAATGGTTTTGTCGCCAGCATGAAGGGCAAGCCCTTCGTGACCCTGGCCCGGGCAGTACACTAAAGCGCAAGCACTATTCAACCAGCAACAAGGAGACATCATCATGACGATGCAGGTGATTGGCACGGGGATCGGGCGCACCGGGACTTATTCGTTAAAGCTCGCGATCGAACAGCTGGGTCTGGGCCCCAGCCACCACATGGAGGAAGTCATCTTTAATTTGCCGACCCAGGTACCGTTGTGGTCGGCGGCGGTGGCGGGCAAACCCGAGTGGTCCTCGATTTATGACGGCTACCACAGTGCGGTGGATTGGCCCACGGCGGGTTTTTTCCGAGAATTACACCAGGCCTATCCGGATGCGAAGTTTGTATTGACCCATCGCAATCCGGAAAGCTGGGCCGACAGTTTTGCTGACACCATCTATAAATTGATGGCAGGCAAGGACCAGGCCCCGCCCGAGATGCAGGACTGGTTTGCGATGGCAACGGGTGTCCTGAACAAATCCGGTTTTCCCGATGGACTCGATCGCGATGAGTTGATCAAGGCATTCCATGCCCATAACGATGCCGTGAAGAAAGCGATACCTGCCAAACAGCTGCTCGTGTATGAAGTCAGGGATGGCTGGGAACCGTTGTGTGAGTTCCTCGACGTGCCAGTACCAAACGAGCCGTTTCCACGCACCAATGGCCGCGAGGAATTCTGGGATCGCGTAAAAGGCGATAAGTGAAAGACGCTGACTCGGTGCACCAACCAGGCGGGTTGGTGCGCTGGAGTTGGTATCGCACGTTGGGTGACTTCGCAAAATTGTCTCTTGCCGCAACTGCCATATCAAGATAGCTATATCAGGCAGTCCGATCGGCAGGACTGTCTGTCCATCTGTTCCAGACCTGTATAATCGTGATGTTGGTTAACTTTATGTGTGGGCCTGTGTCTGCGAAACGAACAGTTTTTGTTCATATTGCACAAGGTGCGGGTGGCATCATTTGTGAGCTTGTTCACAAAATAAATACGTGTTTTATTCCTTATTTATATATAAGACGAATGGCAATAAACATATTGAGAGTCAGTCCTTTAAGCTTAGGATCGGTCAAACATACCGGGTATTGAAACAGGAGAACAGTGTGAAGAACAAACAAGTATTGCTCCTTTGGGGGATCCTGATAGCGGTCTTTATGGCAGGCTGTGCAAATCTCAGGCAAGCCAAACTGGATGCGGGCAACGACCCTGTCAAGGCGGTTGCGGAGGTGTCAAAAATTGAAATGACGGCGCAACAGCAACAACTCGACGTACTGGCCGACAAGAGCTATGACCAGGGACATGAATACCTGGCAGATGCCCGGCAGGGGCTGAAGGATGGTGATGCGAAAGACGAAGTCGTAAGAAATGCCGCCATTGCCAAGGCCTTTTTCCAGAACGCGGAAAAAATCGGGAGGCCACGTCGATCCATTGCCGCGCGCATCCTGGCAGCGCGGGCATCCGCGCTTGCCGCCGGTGCCAGAAATAATGCCACCATGGTCGAAGATCTGGCGGATATCGATGATGACCTGAAGAGCGAGACGAAACAGTTCAGCCGTGCGCTGTCAACGGATGATTTCTCTGATCTTCAGAAACGCTATCTCGCCCTGGAAGTGAAGGCGGTGCAATACCGGGAACTGGGCGCGGCCAAGCAAGCTATCGCCAGGGCCAAAGATGAGAATGCATCAAACCTGGCGCCGAAAACACTGCGTAATGCCGAACTGGATTATGAAACCGGTTTCAATATGATTGCGCAAAGTCCGCGCAGCCCTGACCAGTATAAAAAGGATGTGCAGGTCGCGCTGGCGAGCGCAACCCAGCTGGTCGATGTCATGAATGTCATCAAGGGCGCACCGGGTACACCGGAGAACATCGCCGTCCAGATCGTACGGCAAAAACGGGCGCTGGGTGAATTAAACACCAACCTGGGTAAACTCAAGGCAAACCTGGCGACTACCAGGCACTCACTGCATGAAAAAGAAGGCGCATTGAAGCAGACCGAAGGTGCTCTGAAGCAGACACAGGGGACGCTAAAATCCCAGCAACAACAGCTGGCGATGGCTTCGACCCAGGTCAAGTTCCAGAAAGCTATGGACGAAGCGCGCAGGACGTTACCCGCGGATGACGCCCTGGTCTATCAACAGGGCAATAAACTGGTTTTCCGACTCAAGCGGATGAATTTCAAATCGGGCAATGCCATCATCCCGGCGGCGTCGAAGCCTTTGCTTGCGAAAGTGGATTCCATAATCCGCGGGCTCAATGTGGATAATGTGGTGGTACAGGGACATACCGATTCAATTGGCACTGCCGAATCTAACAAGAAACTATCCACGGCACGGGCGACGGCAGTGGCGAATTACCTCTATTCGCTCGGTGGCGGCTACAAACTGATGTATGTTGGATATGGTGAGTCCAGGCCGATTGCCACCAATGATACCGCGGAAGGCCGTGCCACCAATCGCCGCGTTGACCTGGTGGTCTCGGTCAAGCAGTAACGCGCAAGCCTGGTAACGTGTGCAGAGGGGCTCGGGGTGGAATCCGGGCCCCTCAGCTGTTTTTGGGCCAGGGAAAACCCACCACTGATAACTATCAAATTATGCGTGAAAAGTGGCGGGCTGATGACCTTAAATGCCGAATGACTGGCAACAAATTGATGAATGATACGAATGCGATGATGCATATATGGCTTTAGCATAATTCGCAAAAGTGAGAACTGATTATCCTTTTAACAGTGGGTAGATGCATTCACGACCTGCTGCAACTTCCAAGATATAAATAAAGTGGCGTTTCGAGAGAAATGTCACGTTTTTTATTTCAGTGATCCCGTGCTTTGCCGATAGTGTAAATCATCAGTACTTTCAATTAGTTAACAAGTATCTGGCTAAGTTACCTATCTCCTTGCTGCCAGGGGGAGCAAGAGAGGGCGTTTCGGACAAATGTCTGCTGAGGAAAGAATATGAGATGGAACAGGTTAATCGGGTTAATGTTGATGCTCTGTATGATGTGTGGCGTGGCCCAGGCGGAGCAGGTAAACAAGAAGCAGATAAAAGGACTGGATGAACAGGTTCAGGCCATTAAACGGGATGTACTGAGTATATCGACGCAGCTGAATCTGCTGGAAGAAAAGTTACTGTATCCATCCAATACCTACATGGCATTTTTCGTGTCAATGGATAAAGGTGCAAAATTTTCCCCGGATTCGATACACCTTACGCTCGATAACAAAAATGTCGCAAATTACATCTACTCCTATAAAGAAGTACAGGCGCTGAGAGAGGGAGGAGTCCAGCGTGTCTTTACCTCGAATGTCACAACCGGCGAGCACAATCTAAAGATTAGCGTGATCGGCAAGGAGAACGGCAGCAAGGTTACCAATTCAGGGACGCATGACCTGAAAAAAGGTGTAGGCCCGCAGTTTGTCGAAATCCATCTGTCTGCCACGGGTGTCAGTTTCAGGGATTGGTAAACCGTGTCGACATTGTTGCGTACGTTAATTTTTGCCACAGGCATGTTCTATGCTGCCTTCGCCTGTGCGGCGGCAGAGCAAGACAGTAATGGTCTGAAAGACCTGTATTATGGTGAAGCGTTGTACTACGCCAACCAGCATGACTATTTTTCTGCGATCTCCCGCCTGGATACCGAATTAGCCGAGTACTATGGGCTGGACCAGCCGGAGAAAAATTCCTTCCATTTTTATCAGGACCACGCCGAATTCGATGTCGGTGATTTCGAGCTGTATTACCGCATGTATAACCGCGCCAGTCGGGCGGTTAAGCTGGTTATCCACGGCAATGTTCCTGAACGAGTCCGTAACGGGGCGATTTACCGCCTGGCAAAAATTTATTACGAGAGTCAGCAGCCACGGGATGCCCTGGCAACGATCAAGACGCTAAAGGGAAAGGTTCCTGACAAAATCCGCTACAAAGAACCGTTCCTGCGCGCACAGATTGATATCGAAACCGGGCGCTTCAAGGAAGCGATTGCTTTGTTGAAGAAGATAGAAAATGCGCCGGGAATGGTAGGCTTTGCCGGCTACAACCTGGGCGTAGCACTGTTGAAAAGTGGCAAGCAGCAAGCAGGCATTGCGGAGTTGGACAAGGTAGGTCAGTTGGTTTCTGATGATAGAGCTGTGCAGGCAATCCGTGACAAAGCCAACCTGGTACTGGGGTTCAGATTGTTGGAGGACAAACAGCCAGCAATGGCGAAAAAGTATCTGGATCGTGTGCGGGTTACCGGGCCATTTTCAAATAAAGCCTTATTGGGTGCCGGCTGGGCGGCAGCAGCAACCGGTAAGTATGAACGTGCCCTGGTGCCCTGGACCATTCTGTCCAAGCGGAATGTAACGAACAAGGCGGTACAGGAAGTGATGCTGGGCCTGCCCTATGCCTATAGCAAGCTGGGTGTCTATGGCAAGGCTGCCGTGTTGTATGGTCAGTCCCTGCAGGACTTCAGCAACGAAATCGCAAGGCTGGATGCATCTATCAAAAGCATACGTGAAGGCAGGTTTCTTGCAGCCTTGATCCGCGAGGAAATCAAAAAAGATCCGTACTGGGTAGTGCACCTGCGGAAACTGCCGAAGACGCCGGAAACGTATTACCTGCTGGATATGCTGGCGTCGGATGATTTCCAGTCCTCACTGAAGAATTACTTCGACCTTGCAGAGTTACGAAGGAAATTAAAACACTGGGAGACGTATATCGGCGCATATCAGGAGATGATCAAGATCCGCGCCGCCTATTACGAACCCTTGTTACCCCAGGTGCAGGCGAAATTCCGCATACTGGACTCAAAAATGAAGTTACGCCTCGAGCAGCGCGCACACCTGGAAAGACGGCTGAAGAAAATGCTGGTGGCCCCGCGCCCGGATTTCCTCGAGACTGTTAATGAAAGGCGGACATTGTCGCAACTGGACCAAATGGAAAAGAGTCTGCCACCAGGTGCTGATCCCAAAATCCAGGCAAGGATTGCACGCTTAAGGGGTGTCATTATCTGGCATGTCGATACCGAGTATCAGGATCGCTTTAGCAAAGCTACCAAACATTTACACGAGCTGGACGTAGACGTAAAAAGACTGCGTCGAATTTATCATTCTTTCGTCCGCACACGCCAGGCTGCTACTCAGAGTTACCAGGGCTATGACAAGGAGCTCACTCAGTTAAGCATCAAAATGCAGCAGGCGGATGACACCATTAAACAATTAATGGCCAGACAGGGGCACATGATTGAGGTGATGGCGATCAATGAGCTTGAGCGCCGGCGCACCCGGCTGGAGAAGTATCAGGTGAAGGCCCGTTTTGCCATGGCTGAAAGCTATGACCGTGCCACCAAGGCGCAACAGGCGAAAGTTATTGAGCAGTCGAAGAAGAAGGACGCGGCACAAGAGGAGGAGAAGGTAAAGAAGGCAAAGAAAGCAGAAAAGCCACAGCAAACTCAAACGCCATCGCAGGCGAAAGAGTCAAAGAAGGCAGATAAATGAAGCTGAGGCAGGTGTTCGTTTTGTTTCTGGGGCTGACAGTCACTGCCTGTGCGACCCAGAACAATAATGGCAGAATCTCGGAACTGGATAACGTTCACATCGCGATCAAGGACGTCAATGTCAAAGATGGCCTCGACAAGGCCATGCAGAGCTATCAGAAATTCCTGAAAGAAACCCCGAAAAGCCAGCTGACTCCCGAGGCCATGCGCCGCGTGGCAGACCTCAAGCTTGAGAAGGAGTACGGCACCGATACTAGCGCGGGCTCTTCGGCCGGTGGCGCGCAGGAGGTGGCAAGTTCTTCCGCATCCACGGGTGCTGACAAGCCGGCGCCAGCACACGTGGCTGGCAATATCATGGCGAAAGGCAAAAGCAGGAAACAGCGCACCAGGATTGATGCCATCGCCGATTTTCGTGAATCCGACAAGGCCTTCGAGAAGCGCGCCACCCGTGCAGAACACATCCCTTCCTCCAGGGTTAATGCAAAGCTTGCCAATCACAGTGGTCAAATTGGTTCAGATCTGCAAAATGCAAACGCCGAACAGGCGATTGCGCTGTATAACAAACTACTTGCCAAGTATCCCAATTATGACAACAACGACCAGGTGCTGTACCAGTTATCCCGGGCATACGCTGAAATCGGGGAAATAAAAAAATCCATGGCAGTCATGAATCGACTGGTTAAGCAATATCCGCAATCGCGCTATATTGATGAAGTGCAGTTCCGTCGCGGTGAGTACTTTTTCGTGCACAAAAAATACCTCGATGCGGAAGATGCTTACGGTGCGGTTTTGGCATTCGGTGTCGGCTCGGTCTATTACTCTGATGCCCTGTTTAAAAAGGGCTGGACCTTCTACAAGGAACAAATGTATGAGAATGCGCTTGATGAATTTTTCAAGTTGCTGGACTACAAGGTTTCCATTGGCTATGACTTCGATCAGACCAGTAATGAGATCGAGAAAAAACGCACCGATGATACGTTCCGTGTTATCAGTCTGGCATTTTCCAATCTCGGTGGTGCGCAGTCTGTCCAGGACTATTTCAAAAAACTCGGACGACGCAGTTACGAAGATGGTGTCTACAGCCACCTGGCAGAATTCTATTTTGGCAAGCGGCGTTACCACGATGCAGCGTCGACCTATAACGCCTTTATAAAGCGCAACCCATATAACAAAAAATCACCGATCTTCAGCATGCGGGTGATCGAAATCTATAAAAAAGGTGGATTCCCCAATCTGGTTATTAAGGCGAAAAAGCAATATGCCTCGACATATGGCGTCCATGCTGAATTCTGGAATCATTTTAATAAAAGTGATTTCCCTCAGGTGCTGGACAACGTCAAAACCAATATAGTTGACCTTGCTGAGTACTATCATTCCCTGTATCAAAACAGGAAGTTCAGGAAAGACAGGGAAAAGAATTTCGCCGAGGCCACGCGCTGGTATCGGGAGTTCCTGAGTTCTTTCCCCAAAGACAAACAGGCGCCCGCTATCAACTACTCGCTGGCGGATTTGTTGCTGGAGAACAAGAACTACAACCTGGCGGCAAAGGAATTCGAACGCACCGCCTACGATTATCCGCGTAACGCTAAATCCGGTAAGGCAGCCTATGCAGCAGTTTACGCTTACCGTGAGTATTTAAAACAGGTTCCCGAAATCCAGCAGTCTGCGGTGAAACATGACATCATCCGTAGTTCGATTCGCCTGGTAAATAATTTCCCGCATCACAAGATGGCCACCGTGGTACTGGGCTCGGCGGTAAACGATCTCTATGAAATGCATGAATATGGCGAGGCTGTCACCTACGGTCGCCGACTGATCAATGAATACCCCAATGCGAAGCATCCGATTCTGCGTGGGGCCTGGCTGGTGGTGGCACATTCCTTATTTGCACTGAAATCCTATCCGAAGGCAGAAAAGGCTTATACCCAAGTGCTGGCTATGACTGCGGCAGACGATAAGAGCCGACCGGGGCTGGTAGATGATCTCGCTGCATCGATATATGAGCAGGGCGTAGAGGCCAAGAAGAAGAAAGATTATAAGAATGCCGTCAGGAACTTTTTGCGTATCGCAAAGGTAGCGCCTACTTCCAAATTCTGTCCTACCGCCGAGTATGATGCTGCCGCGGTTCTCATTCAGACTATGGACCTGCAACGCGCCGTCAATGTGTTACTGGCATTCCGGAAGAATTATCCCGGGAATAAGCTGCAGCACGATGTAACCAAGAAACTCGCGTACGCCTACAAGGAGATGGGGCACTATGGCCAGGCGGGCAGGGAATTCGAACGTGTGGCGGCGGAGGCCAAGGATGAAGAAATTATCCGTGAGGCGATGCTCTCTGCAGCAAAAATGTACACCAAGGCCAAGGATACCGATAACTCGCTGCGTGTATACAAACAGTTTGTAGCCAGGTTCCCCAAGCCGCTGGAATTCGCGCTGGATACTTATTACAAGATCGCCATGTTGTACAAAACGCGTAATGATTTGTTCCATTACCACGAGACACTGCAACATATCATTACGGCTGATGCTCATGCCGGAGCAGAACGCACCGATCGCACCCGTTACCTGGCGGCAGAAGCCTCCCTGGTGATTATCGAGCCGGACTATGACAAATACGCCGCCATAAAACTGGACAATCCGCTTAAGGTAAGCATGCGCCGCAAGCAAGCGGCCATGAAGCGACTGATCAGCCGCTATAGCAATCTTGTGAACTATCACGTCGCGGATGTAACGGCTGCTGCCACGTATTACCTCGCAGAAATCTATTACAACTTCAGCCGGGCGTTACTGACTTCGGAAGTCCCCAAGGGACTCACTAAGTTGCAGATGGAAGAGTTCAAGCTGCAGCTGGAAGACCAGGCTGACCCGTTTGAGACTAAAGCCATCTCCATCCATGAAAAGAACGTGCAGCTGTTGACGCGTGGCGTTTACAGTCCCTGGATTGACCGCAGTATTGCAAAACTCGCGAAATTGGTACCGGCGCGCTTCGACAAGCCTGAATCGGTTCCGCCATATATCCTGAATATCAGCAAATACCGATATACCCCGCCGGCCTACATACGCGAGGAGTCCCGTCCAATTTATGTCGAAAATCTTCAAATATTTAGATATCCGTCACAAAAATCGGGCACATCTCAAATGGATCAGGCCCAAACGACCGAAAAAACAGATCCGAAAACCGGTAATGCGGGCGGGTCACCTGCGCCCGGTAATGGTGCGACGGGACCTGCAGCTCAGGGAGGCGCTGCCAGGACGTCCGCCAGCGGGCAGCCACCATTGCTCGGACCGGCAGACGCAGCAGGGAATGCTGCACAGGGATCTGGCACTCAGCCAGTGATGAGTACCAGCGGGACCAGCGCGAGTGACAAGGCGCAGAGTATTCCGGTCAAGTCGCCCCCGGCAGGGGATAGTCAGGATGACAAGGGTGGCAGCGACAAGGAGTCGCAAACGAAACCGTCCGGAGCCACTGCGAGCGCTACGGCTAAGGGGGCAACGGAACCGGCAGCTCAGGGAGGCGCCGCCAGGACACCTGCTGGTGGGCAGTCACCGCTGCTCGGACCGCCAGACACGGCAGGGGATGCTGCACAGGGATCAGGTACCCAGCCAACGGCTGCTACTAGCGGGAGCGGGGCGAGTAACACGGCACAGAGTGTTACGGCTACGTCATCCCCGGCAGGGAATGGCCAGGATGTAAAGGGCGGTAGCGATAAGGACGCGCAAACGACAACGCCTGCTGCCTCTGCTGGTGGCAAAGCACAGGACAAACCATTGTCGACGGGAGATGGCAAGGATGTAAGCAGTGGTGACGGAGACAGTGTGGTAACGCAGCCGGCAACAGCAAACCAGGCGTCGAATGGAAGTAAAGACACGGGACAGGAACAGTGAACAACGCACGAAAGACTATGCAAATCGAAAACGATGCAGTGCAAATTCCAGCCAGGATCGTGCGCTGGATGTTGCCTGCATTACTGTGCCTGTTGGCCTCTGCCTGTGCAACCACGGGTGGCCCAGGCGGAGAAGCCTACAACGAAACGCAAGCCGGCACTACCGCCTGTACCCCGGGTAACAAGTCGCAAACCAGTAACAGCGGTCAGGCCAATGGAAAACAACAACCTTGCGTGCACAAAGGCCCGATCGAGATCAGCGAAAATTATCCGGTTTCCCCCGAGGTTAAGACTGATTTCAAGCAGGCCGTTACCTTGCTCAAGGTGGGAAACTATACCGATGCGATCCGCATGCTGAAAACCGTTACCGCTAAAACTGACAAGTTTTCCGGGCCATTCATTGATCTCGGCATCGCCTACGCGCAAACCAAGGAATATAAAAAATCCGAAAAAAGTCTGAAGAAGGCTCTGGTAATTCACCCCATGCATCCCGCTGCGCTGAATGAACTCGGTATCGTTTATCGCAAGACTGGCCGTTATGGCGAAGCGCGTAAAATTTATGAAAAGCTCTTGTATACATATCCGAATTATATGCCGGCACACAAAAATCTTGGCGTGCTTTGCGATATTTATCTCCAGGACCTGAGTTGTGCCTTGAATCAATATAAAACGTATTTGAAAGCCAGGCCAGATGACAAGAAGGTGAAAATCTGGGTCGCCGATGTAAAGCGACGAATGTAGTTAAAGAGTAATTAATAATGATTAACGCAAAAAGAATTGCATTCGTGCTCCTGCTGACATTAGTGGCCTTGAATGCCGTGGCAAAAGGTAAGGGTAAAAAAGAGGCACGCAAGTCAACAGGCGATGTTAAAGAATTGTCGGGAATTTCCGTTATTGGTAACAAGGAAGCACCTAAGTCATTGTTTATTGTGCCATGGAAAAGTTCGGAAGTCGGGGTTGAGAAGGGATTGACGTCGAGTTTGTTGAACGAGAAATTGAAACCGGTGGACAAGGATGTATTCATGCGCGAATTGAATTTTTATGACATTACCGTAGGCAAGAAGCCATAGTCTGGGCTTGAGCATGAAGACAGGTAGCGTGATGAGCGGATTGTGGTAAAGCGTCAGGTGTAAACAGGTTTGCTAACAGAATTGAACGAGAAGGAGTGAGTAATGGAAGCGATAGTTAAATTCATACAAACAGGTGGGTTTTTTATGTACCCCATTTTGTTTGTGCTTGCATTCGGGATCGCGATATCCATCGAGCGCTATATCAAGCTTACCCGGGTGCGTAATCAAAACCGGAGTATGTGGAACAAGCTGTATCCGGTGATGGCTAAAGGCGATTTCGATTCTGCCCGTGAAATGACGCAAAAGGATAAATCCACGATCAGTCAGTTGTTGAATGCGGGGCTGGAATTACAGGGAACCGTGCGCAGGCGGGACGATATAGAGATCGTCATGGAAGAGACGATGATGGAAATCATTCCACAGCTGGAAAAACGTACACCTTACGTTGCCCTGTTCTCCAATATTTCGACCCTGTTAGGCCTGCTGGGAACTATTATGGGTCTTATTCAGGCCTTTACCGCGGTGGCCAATGCTAACCCGGCAGATAAGGCTGACCTGTTGTCCGGCAGTATTGCGGTCGCCATGAACACCACTGCGCTGGGTCTTATCGCGGGTATCCCGCTATTGATCGTGTACGTCATCCTGACTTCCAAAACCGGTGAGATTGTCGACAGTCTTGAGATGGCTTCAGTCAAAACACTGAGCGTCATTACCAAGATGGCAAAACGCCAGTTTGCAGCTGCAACATCACCAGCTCCGGAGCCAGGACCTGGTGGCCCAGCTCCTGCAGCAGCTCCGGCAGCACCGGCTGAATAAGCGGGAACCTTATGGCACGCAGACATCATTATCGAGGGAAGGATAAAACTCCGCCAGAGCTGGATATCACCACGTTCATGAATTTGATGGTGGTGCTGGTGCCGTTTCTGTTGATTTCGGCAGTGTTTTCCCGCATTACCATCCTGCAGCTGAAGTTGCCAGAGGGTAGCGGTGGTGCTACAGACAAACAGGTTGTCAATATCGAAGTGACTGTGCGGGAAAAGTTGCTGCAGATCGGAAACGGCAAAGGTGTGATTGCCAATATCCCTAAAGTTGACGGCAAGTATGATTACAAGAAGCTTAGTCAATATCTCCTGAAGATTAAGAAAAACTATCCGAAGAAGACCGACGCCACCATCCTGATGGCGCCTAACATCGAATACAACTATCTGGTGCAAACCATGGATGCCGTACGCAGTATAGCAATGAAGGAGCCTGGCCAGACTAAAGAGGTCAGGGCGGAACTGTTTCCGGATATATCAATAGGTCAGGCGCCATGAAGAACAGTCGACGTATCAAACGCATGTCGCGGAATCATAAGAAAAAGATTCCTTCTATGAGCCTGACATCGCTGATGGACGTTTTTACGATCCTGGTATTCTTCCTGCTGGTAAATACTGCCAATGGACCGGTCCTGGATCCGCCTAAAAAAGTTAAGTTACCGGATTCCGTATCAGATACCAAACCTGCAGAAACTGCGGTGGTGATCGTCTCTTCAGATAATGTCCTTGTGCAGGGAAGAGTCGTGGTGTCGATGAAAGAAGTGGCGGCATCGAAGCGTGAAGACATTCCACAAATCGTAAACAGTTTGAAAGATATCAGGAAGCATGTAATTGGAGTCAGTACCAAGGCGATCGCGGAAAGCAGGAAAGTGACCATTCTTTCCCAAAAAACCATTCCCTATCGACTTCTGCAAAAAGTCATGTCCAGTTGCACGATGGCTGGTTACGACACTATTAATCTTGCGGTACAGCAAGAGTCCAAAAAAACTTAGTGGTTGATGTGGAAATAAACGAACGATAAGTGTTGATGCCATGAATGCCATAGTCCAGGAACAAGACGATATATATTTGCAGATAGAGCGCTGCCAGGGGCGGATCGAGATCTATCAGGGCGAGATAAAAAAGCTCGAGAGCGACCTGCAGGATGTTGAAAAGCAGCTGGAAGAGTTTGCAGACGAGCGCCGCAAATACGAATTGCTTATTACCCTGAGCTCGAACCTCGAGCAGTTGGCGGAGATGGGTGCTAATGCCCTGTTCTGGGATGGCATACTTGAAGATGCGCAGGTTGATGACAAAGTTAAAAACCTGCGTGACAAAGCTGCGTTCTTTGAGCGTCGATTCAAGAAGGTATCAGATAAGCGCGACGGTATCGTCGAACACATTGGTAATAACAAGGCATCAATCGAATTTCTCCTGGAAGAAATCGAAGAACTCAAGGAGCGGGAAGAGGAATCCAAAAATCTCTATGTCATCGAAAGGGAAATTCGGCCGCTTCCGGTTCGCGTCATGGTCATGCCGTGGACCAAGAAGGATGAAGACGAGAAAAGGTATCGAAAGATACTCCTGCTGGCTCTACTGTACTGCATATTAATATGCCTGGTTATTCCCCAGATTAAACTGGCGATCCCCGATCGTCCTGAACAACAGCCGATCCCGGATCGATTTGCCAAGCTGATCAAGAAACAACCACCACCCAAGCCCAAGCCCAAGCCGAAACAAAAACCGGTTAAGCAGGAGAAACCGACGAAAACCGCGAAGAAGCCAACCAAGGCGAAGCGCCTGCAAGCGCGTCGAAGTGTCGCACATAAAGGGGTGCTCGCGTTCAGGAACAATCTCGCCAATCTGCTTAAAGACACGCCGGAAGCCAAATTGGGTGCGAGTGCAAACCTGTCAAACAAGGGGTCCGTCTCCAAGCACGTCACTCGTCATATTCTTACCAGCCAGGCTAAGGGTGGCAGTGGCGGCATTCATGTTTCTTCGCTAAGTCATAATGTCTCCGGTACCGGTAAGAAAATGGCCGCTGTGGCATTTACCCGGGTAAAGAGCGATATCGGTACTGCCGCGTCGGACGACCGCCCGGTGAGCGATGGTCCAGGGCCGTCGCGTACGGATGAAGAGATCCAGATCGTATTCGATCGTTATAAGGCGGCGTTGTACCGGATTTATAATCGCGAGTTGCGCGTTAATCCGACTCTGCAAGGCAGGCTGGTGATGCGGATTACCATCCAGCCAGATGGCAGCGTCTCAAAATGCACGCTGGCGTCTACAAACCTGGCATCCAGCAAGCTGGTCCAGAAAATTCTGGCGCGGGTCAGGCTCTTTAATTTCGGTAAAAAAGCCGGCGTACCGCCAGTCACTATTCTTTACCCGATCGACTTCCTGCCGGCATCGTAGCGTTTGTCAATGCCGGCAGACCAGGTGGTACTCGTTTTAGTGACAAAGGTTGCAAGTTAGATAAGAACTTTAATACAGGCATATATAACAGACGACTTATTTAAAAGACTGTGTCGCGTATAAAGGCAGAAAAATACAGGAGTGGGGAATACCTTGCTGAACTATCAACTGCGGATGAAAGCGCGTCAGGTATTAATCGAGTAAATAGCTTTATGCTCAACATGATAACAACTGTAGTGTGTACGATATGGAAAGAAATGCGAATAGACTGGAAGGATTATGCTCGCTGCAACATGGTCATGTTGAGTATTTATTGCCATTGCAGGCCATAGTCAGAGGTGCGCCCGCACATTTCCTGAATGCCTGTCGTAATTTGATGCTGGATTGCGGCAACAGGGCAATATCGATTCATTGTCAATCTGCCTTCACTCAAGCCGGGTATGTTTTTCAGAATGTTGCTGCCGGAATTGCGGGTAGGAGTGCTGCGTGTCCGGTAGTTTGATTGCTCCCCGCTCCGTCATGAAACCACGCAACTCGGTGACTCGCGTGTTTGATGCTATGTGGGTGCGTGTTGCCGGCTTTCTGGGAAGGGTGAAAGGCTCGTATTCGCCAGTTAAGCATGCAGCCAGTACATCACCACACTTGGGGAGATCTATAATCGGGCGTCGGCTGGTCCTTCGTGCACTGGGTATTTTGCTATTGCTGGGCGCAGCCCAGGCGGCGCATGCCGGCACGGTTTTTTGCAGCTCATACCCGCTGGTCGGTCAATTCCATGTTATCAACTTGCCATCTTCTATCGGTATCGACGTAAGTTGCGAATTTAAAAATTTTCCGATTTCCAGTAAGTGGCCGAGTGGTCTAACCTCAACGCTTAACTTCAAGCAAAACCCCCTTCCGACGCTGGCCATATTCGAGAATGTCTATTACAGCGGGAATATGGCTTGCTCCAACACCAATACAAAAATCTGGTTTGTTAACAACGCCACTTATGCCGCCAACAACAGTTGCCAGGATCTGTTTATCCCGGTTGAAACCATCGGTAAAGCGACGCCGGGGCCAACGGCTACTGTCGGCGTACCCTTTACTTACACGCTGACGATCCCGGTGATGTATGACCCATCGACAGGGACTTATTACAACAATCCATCACCGAATAACCTGATCAACGCTACCGTCTATGACGATCTGACAGCAACTGGTGCTGACATGACCTATGTCAGTAACACGGCCTATACCATCGATACGAGCGGGGGGATACATCCGATTTCGGGTGGACTCAATCTTTATATTGGAACTAAAACCCTGGGCACGGATATTGTCACGGGTGACAACACGAAGCATCTTATATTCGATTATTCGAACAATCCCGCGTTGCAAAACATCCCTGCCGGTACTCAGGTCGTCGTTAAACTCACGGTAGTGCTCGATAAAACTTCGACAAATGTCGACGGAACGCAATTTATCAATACCGCAAAATGGTGGTTCGGTCGCAAGATAGACGGGATCGACTATGCACCGTTGCCAGGCCAGTCGGGTGTCTCGCCGCCCATGACGATTGTCGGCCCTAACCTGATCATGACCAAGACGGCAGCGTCGCCCAGTATCAAT
>JARRNT010000028.1:0-57590 GCA_037384645.1 Gammaproteobacteria bacterium
GGATTTTTCGAATACTCATTTACTAAATGTAAACTCCGTTTCGAAAAATCCATTTTAACGCCGCATACGGCTATCTGACGACGCTATTTAGCCGCATTTTGAGTCGCCGCAGTTCAAACACGTCATACACCCATCCATCTTCACCACCGCCTTGGTGCTGCACTTGGCGCACAGTTGCGCGCCGGCGGGGAAATTGGAACCGGCGTCGTCGGCGTCTTTCATCTTGGCCTGGGCCTCGAACTGGGCGCGCTTTTCCTCCACCAGTTTTTTCTGGTGTTCGTCCAGGCCTTCGTCTTTGATCAGCCCAATGGCACGCAGGTGGCACTCGATGGCGTCGCCGATCTCGGCCACCAGCGAGGGCATGTACTTGCCGCCCTTCTTGAAGTAGCCGCCGCGCGGGTCGAACACGGATCTAAGCTCTTCCACCAGGAAGGTGACGTCGCCACCCTTGCGGAACACCGCGGAGATAATCCGGGTCAGGGCCACGATCCACTGGAAGTGGTCCATGTTCTTGGAGTTGATGAAGATCTCGAACGGCCGCCGCAGTTCGTGCTCGGTGCCCGGGTTAAGGATCACGTCGTTAATGGTGACGTAGAGGGCATGTTCGGTCAGCGGGGTCTTGATCTTGTAGGTGCTGCCCAGCAGCATCTCCGGGCGTTCGAGCTTCTCGTGCATGTGCACGACATTGGTCTGCTCGACCTCCCCCCGGGCCTCCTTGAGCGCGGCCTCGGCGGCCCTGTCGTCGGCGTCGTCTCTGGCGACCTCGTAACCGACTATTTTGTTTTCAATTTTAATTGCTGCCATTGTCTCCTGATCCTATGTTGCTGTTCCTGTTGACGGCGTTGCTGCATGATTCTACGCGCTGACTGTAGTGCCATTACTCGCTGCGTCATATTCATCGTATGGTGGCTCCTGAGTTTTTAAAGGGGTCCCCGACTGCCGCTACGAGGACCCGTTAAACATGAATTGCCTGTTTTCGTTAAAACTCCGACTGCCCTGTTGGTTTATCTGTCCTTCCTTGCTTCTTCGCATTTACTTCGTATAAATCGGTTACTTCCTGCCCCTACGGGTAATCTTAACTTGGCCTCTTCTCCCCGCCTTAAAGGGAGAAGAGGCTTCCTCCACCCCGTAGCTAAAATCTAAAACCCGTTAAAACTTGCCGTAATATCCCTCTTTCAATGCATCGTAGAGGTTGGCGGCGGTGTGGGTTTCGCCGTCGTATTCGATCTCTTCGTTGCCCTTGGCCTCAATAGTGGTGCCGTCGGCCAGGGTGAACTTGTAGGTGGTGTTGGCCAGGTCTTTTTCCTTGACCAGTACGCCCTGGAACGCTTCCGGGTTGAAGCGGAAGGTGGTGCAGCCCTTGAGGCCCTGCTTGTAGGCGTAGGTGTAGATGTCCTTGAAGTCCTCGAAGGGGTAATCGGTCGGCACGTTGGCGGTCTTGGAGATACTGGAGTCGATCCATTTCTGCGAGGCGGCCTGGATATCGACGTGTTCCTTGGGGGTGATGTCGTCGGCAGTAATGAAGTAGTCCGGCAACTTGTTCTCGCCTTCTTCACCGTTAGCACTGGCGTCCTGGTTGACCAGCTCGCGGTAGGCCAGCAGCTCGAAGGAAAACACGTCGACCTTCTCCTTGGACTTCTTGCCCTCGCGGATCACGTTGCGGAAGTAGTGATGCGCGAACGAGGGTTCGATGCCGTTGCTGGCGTTGTTGGCCAGCGACAGGGAAATCGTGCCGGTCGGGGCGATGGAACTGTGATGGGTGAAGCGGGCCCCGGTCTTTTCCAGCTCCGCCACCAGTTCCGGGGCGACGCCGGCGACCCGTTGCATGTAGCGGCTGTAGCGGGCGTGCAGGACCTTGCCTTTGACTTTATCGCCAACCTTGTAGCCGTCGCGTTTCATTTCCGGGCGCTTGCGCAACATGTCGGTGCTGACCTCGAACTCCTGTTCCATGATCGGGGCCGGGCCCTTTTCCTTTGCCAGTTCCAGCGCGGTCTCCCAGCCGGTCACGGCCAGGGCCTGGCTGACCTTCTCGGTAAACTGCACCGACTCGTTGGAGCCGTACTTCATGCGCAGCATGGTCAGGGTCGAGCCCAGGCCGAGGAAGCCCATGCCGTGGCGGCGCTTGGTCTTGATCTCGACGCCCTGCTGGTCCAGCGGCAGGCCGTGGATCTCGACCACGTTGTCGAGCATGCGGGTAAAGATGGCGACGGTTTTGCTGAACTCGTCCCAGTCGAAGGCGGCGTCCTTGGTAAACGGGTTGCGCACGAACTTGGTCAGGTTGACCGAGCCCAGCAGGCAGGAACCGTAGGGCGGTAACGGCTGTTCACCGCAGGGGTTGGTTGCGCGGATGGTTTCGCAGAACCAGTTGTTGTTCATCTCGTTGACCTTGTCGATGAGGATAAAGCCTGGCTCTGCAAAGTCGTAGGTCGAGGTCATGATCATGTCCCACAACCGTTGGGCTTTAATGGTTTTGTAGACCTTGCAGGCGACCAGGCCGTCCTCGTCGGTCAGGTACTCGTCGGTGATCGGCCACTCGCGCCAGATCACCTGGGCCGGATCGTTGACGTCCAGCTTTTCATCCTCCGCCTCGCGCTCGGTAATCGGGAAGGCCAGCGGCCAGTCGGCGTCATCGGCCACCGCCTGCATGAAGTCTTCGGTGATCAGCAGCGACAGATTGAACTGGCGCAGGCGACCGCTCTCGCGCTTGGCGCGAATGAAATCCTTCACGTCGGGATGGCCGACGTCGAAGGTGGCCATCTGCGCGCCGCGGCGACCGCCGGCCGAGGATACGGTGAAACACATCTTGTCGTAGATATCCATGAACGACAGCGGCCCGGAGGTATAGGCGCCGGCGCCGGAGACGTAGGCACCCTTCGGACGCAGGGTGGAAAAATCATAACCGATACCGCAACCGGCCTTCAGGGTCAGCCCGGCCTCGTGCACCTTTTGCAGGATGTCATTCATGGAGTCGTGAATGATGCCGGACACCGTGCAGTTTATGGTGGAGGTGGCCGGCTTGTGTTCCAGCGCGCCGGCGTTGGAGGTGATGCGCCCGGCCGGGATCGCGCCGTGGCGCAGCGCCCACAGGAATTCCTCGTACCAGTGCTGGCGACCTTCCGCCGGCTCGACCTCGGCCAGGGCCCGCGCCACGCGCTGGTAGGTTTCGTCGATGGTGTTGTCGATGATGCGCCCGTCTTTGGCCTTCAGCCGATACTTTTTATCCCAGATATCCAGCGAGGCTGATTGAAAGGGTATTTCTGCGACTGATTGGGGTTTCACTTCTTTCAAATGGGCACGTTTGTTCAAAATTCACATCCTCCTGTCCGTAGGCACACCTAAGGCTATTGTGATCACCAGATTGCCGCAGTGCGGTGGAGGACAACCGGATGTTTATAGTTTAGTAAAAGCTTGTTTCTCCAGCGTTTTTCGAGCCCTCCACGTGCCCCCAAAAGCTGGATTTATACAAACACAAGATATTGTGGATGCATTGAAAATTAGGCGAATTGACGGGATCTGTCAACATCCGGTAACATAAAAATCTAAAGTTTTTTCCCCTTTATAAATCAAGTAGTTGGAATATCCTGTGCATAAGCTGGCGACAGCCTGTGGACAGCCTGTGGACCCCTGCCTCACTATATCTTGTGTTGCTAATATAGCCCTCAACCGCGCGTTCTTCCCGGTGAGTACGCGCTGACTTACTGATCCAGGTCAAACGAACCGCAATAGTGTCTATGCGCCGAATTTCAAGTGCTTGATCCTTTTCGCGGGAATGCCTATTTAGCTAATACAGACGTCATGACAATGCATGACAGGAATCTCGCCAACCGTATATTTTTTTAGAGAAGGAGAAAGACAATGGCACTGGTACGTTATGAACCATGGGGCATGCTGGATCAGCTCCGCAAAGAAATGGAACGTGCTTTCGAGCGCACAGGCAACGAGTCCGGTAGCGTGGTCACCAGTGACTGGACACCGGCCGTTGACATCAAGGAAAGTGACAATGCGTTCATCCTCACCGCCGATATCCCGGGTGTTGATCCCAAGGACATCGACGTGCACATGGAAAACGGGATGCTCACCATCAAGGGCGAGCGTGAGTCCGAGAAGAAGGAAGAAAAGGAAGGCTACAAGCGCGTGGAACGCTCTTACGGTTCCTTCTATCGTCGCTTCACCATGCCCGACACCGCCAATGCCGAGAAGATTTCGGCCAAGAGCAAGAACGGCGTACTGGAGATCACCATCCCCAAGAACGACAAGGTGCAGCCACGTAAAATTTCCGTGCAGGAATAACCCGGTCCGCGCCACCACGCACGCGTGTGCGTGGTGCGCCGACACGGTGCACTAAACCTCTGAACTTTTTAGCTATTTCATTTGTCTGTTGAAGAGCAACACGGCAAATGTACTGCATCCCGGCAACAGCGCGGCGTCGATTTCTCTCCTGCGTCGTTGTGCTGTTGCCGGGCTGTATGAACGCCAGGGACAGCAGCCGCCGCGCACCCCTGCGTCCATTTCCCATCTGCATCACACTGTTTCAATAACGGCAATTTCGAGGTGACAGGTATGAGTACATTTGATCAATTCCGTGAAGGCCTGCAAACCCTGTGGGACAACATTGCCGAAGGCTGGCAGCAATTACGGGAAAGCGCCGGCAACGCCCTGACCCGTTTCAACCCGGTCACCCGCCGCGACAACCTGCAAACGGCGCAGGACATTTCCAGTCTTGACGGTGCGCGCTGGGCCCTGCTGACCATCGACATGGAAGAAAGCGAGGACAGCCTGAGTGTCCGCCTGGAAATTCCCGGGATGGAGCCCGGTGACTTCGACATCGCGGTGATCGAAAACCAGTTGATCATCCGCGGCGAAAAACAGGCGAAGCGCGAACACCGGAGCGGACGCTACCACGTGATGGAATGCGCCTACGGTGTGTTCGAGCGGACTGTTCCCCTGCCGGTCACCGTCGACGACACCCGGGCCCGGGCCCGCTACAAGCGTGGCGTGCTGACGGTGAACTTACCCAAGAGTCAACAACATCAACGCCGACGCATTGAGGTGCATCATTCATGAGAAACACGTTTACAATAACAAGCCTATTTCTGATTTTATTTTTGGGTGTGAGTGCGGTCAGCCAGGCGGCACTGCCGCTGGTCGACAGCCAGGGCAAACCCTTACCGTCACTGGCCCCCATGCTGCAGCGCACCCTGCCGGCCGTGGTCAACATCGCCACCAGTGGCCATGTCCGGGTGCAGGAAAGCCCGCTGTTTAACGACCCGTTCTTTCGCCACTTTTTTAATCTTCCCGATCAACAGCCGCGCGAGGAAAAGACCCAGGCCCTGGGCTCGGGGGTCATCGTTGACGCCAAGCACGGCTACATCCTTACCAACAACCACGTGATCGCCAAGGCCGATGCCATTACCGTCACCCTCAAGGACGGGCGCAACTTCAAGGCCAAGCTGATCGGTACCGACCCGGAAACCGACATCGCCGTTATCCAGATCAAGGCCAAGGGCCTGACCGCGCTGCCCATCGGCAACTCCGATCGCCTGCGCGTCGGCGACTTCGTGGTCGCCATCGGCAACCCCTTCGGCCTGGGTCAGACCGTGACCTCGGGCATCGTCAGCGCCCTGGGCCGCACCGGCCTGGGTATCGAAGGTTATGAAGATTTCATCCAGACCGACGCCTCGATCAATCCGGGTAATTCCGGCGGCGCCCTGGTCGACCTTGCCGGCAAGCTGGTCGGCCTCAACACCGCCATCTTCTCCCAGAGCGGCGGCAACATCGGAATCGGTTTTGCTATCCCCATTAACATGGCACATGACATCATGACCCAGTTAATTGAACATGGCGAAGTCAAACGCGGCCAGCTCGGAGCCCAGGCCCAGGATCTCACGCCTGACCTGGTGCAAGCCTTCAATCTGCCAAGCGGACGCGCCGGCGCGGTGGTCACCAAGGTCACCCCGGACTCCGCCGCGGCCAAGGCCGGGCTCAAGCCCGGCGACATCGTGATCGCCGTCAACGGCCAGCCCGTGCGCGATTCCGCCGACCTGCGCAATGACATCGGCGTGCTGCGCGTCGGCCAGAAGGTCAAGTTGACCATTCTGCGCGATGGCAAACGCCAGACCCTGGAAGCTACCGTGGCCGAGCCACATTCCAGCGTGTTGCACGGCAAGGCGCTCAACGCCTCGCTCGAAGGTGCGGTGTTCAGTGACATTACCGAGGGCAATCCGCTGTATGGCCAGATCCAGGGCGTGCTGATCACCGACGTGGCCGTGGGCAGCCCGGCCTGGCGTGCCGGCCTGCGTAAAAATGACGTCATCGTCTCGGCAAACCGCCAGAATATCAAGAACCTGCAGGAGTTACGCGAGGCCGTGCGCGGTCACCATACCCTGTTGCTGAACATCCAGCGCGGCAACATGGCCCTGTTCCTGTACCTGCAGTAACCTTACCTTTTGTCCAGACAAAGCGTGCAGCCATATCGGCTGCGCGCTTTTGTGCTGTCCTCTTACTATATATATAGATACGATATGGATCCCGTGGCCCCTGGCAACGGGATGGCACCGGTTATGTATTGCCCTGGACATGAGACTGAGCAGACCCAAATCGCCACAACAATCCCGCCTGCTGGCCCTGTTGGCTATCCTGCTGCTGGCGTGTGGCCTGATCCTGTGGCACGCCTTCGATCAGTTCCGCACCACCGAACAGGAAAAACACGCCCTGATCAAAACCGCGCTGGACGCTGCCGCCAAGGAACTGAGCATGCACCTGGCGGATATGCGCCGCAGCATCAGCATCCTCAGCGACGGCCGACGTGTGCAAATCCAGAACCTGGCGGATTCCCCGCTGGACCAGTCGCAATACCAGCGACTGTTTGACCATATCCAGCAGGTCTATCCCGACCTGTTCGGGCTGATGCTGGCGGATCACACCGGCGATTTACTCCTCGATGATCGCAACCATGAACTGGACGCCGGTATCCGTAACGACCTGCGCCGCTATGCCCGCACCGGAATACAGTCTCCGCTGCAGCTTCACCACAACAGTGCCAGCGATTACTTTTATCTGCTAACCCGATCCACCACCCTGATCCTGTACCTGAGCTTCCGTCCGCAAAATTTCCAGCGTCTGCTAAAGGGCAGTCAACTGCAAAATTACCAGGTCCAGTTGGTCAGCGCGCAGCAGAATGCGCTTTACCCGATCTATACGGGCGATCAATCGTCAGCAGGCACGCAGCTTGACCCGGCAATCCTCGACAAAATTGATTATGCGGTGACGATCCCGGACACGACCTGGAAACTTGTTGCGGTCCAGCACAATGCCGGCGCGCTGAGTCCCACCTGGACCTCGGCCCTGTGGGCCTTTAGCCTGCTGCTGTTGCTGGGCAGTACCGCGCTCTGGTTATTACGGCGTTCCGATAAAGTTGTCATGCAACAAAGTACCGTGCTGCAACGCGAGCAACATCGCCTCAACCACCTGCAGCAAACCACGGTATCCTCAGAACTTAGGTTCCATGAAAAAATCCGCTCCCTGCTGCTCATGGGACTGGATGAATTCAACATGGACGTGGCCATCCTGTCGCGGGTGGAAGACAACCTGAACATCATTATCTCCGCGGTAACACCGGATAACGGCCTGCAACCCGGCGCGAGTTTTAGCATGGGCAACACCTATTGCCGGCATACCTTAAAGCGTGGTGAACCGGTCGGTATCGAACACACCGATAACAGCCAGGGACTGGATCACCCTTATTTTCGCTCACGGCCAATCCGATCGTTCATGGGCACCACGGTGTTTGTGCATGGCAAGATTTACGGCACCCTGCACTTCTCCAGTTATGCGCCGTATCCGGGCAAGTTCACACCGGAGGATTTCCGCTTCCTGCAACTGATGGCACAGTGGATCGGCCTCGAGATCGAACGGCGCGAATCCGAGCAACAGTTGCAAACCAAGAACCAGTTGTTGCAGGCCATCAGCCGCGCCCAGTCCTACTTCATCAGTGACAACATCCAGCCCGGGGCCATGTTCGAACAGATCCTGGCGGACCTGCTGACCCTGTCTTCCAGCAACATCGGATTCATCGCCGAAAATCTCTATGACGAACAGGGCAAACCCAGGATGCACATCCGCGCCATTAGTGAGCGCTACCACACCAACTCCGAATTGGTGGCGTTCATGGATGACATGATCAGCAGCGCGGAGATCTTCAACGGCAGGAATGTGTTCAGTGAAGTCCTGCGCACCGGCGCCCCGCTGATTTCCAACAACCTGAAGGGCGACAACAATCTGCACGAACCAGGCAACGGGAAAAGCCCGCTCAGCAATTTCCTCGGCATCCCGCTGTATCATGGCACCCAGCTGGTCGGTATGTTCGGCCTGGCCAACAGTCCCGACGGTTATCACGAGACCTTCCTCTATACCCTGGCCCCGCTGGCCACTGCCTCGGCCAACCTGATCTGGGCCCTGCGCAATGAGCAACAGCGCATCCATACCGACCGCGCCCTGCGCGAATCGGAAGAACAGCTCAAGCTGGCACTGGAAGGCGCCAACGACGGCCTGTGGGACTGGGATATCCGCACCAACTCGGTGTATTACAGTCCGCGCTGGCAGACCATGCTGGGTTATGAACCGGGTGATATCAAGCCGCATATCAACGCCAAGGAAACACTCATTCACCCGGACGATTTCGACAGCGTTAAACAAAAACTGCAGGAACACCTGAGCGGCAAAAGCGCCATCTACCAGAGCGAACACCGGGTCAAAACCCGGGATGAGCAGTGGATCTGGATCCTGGACCGCGGCAAGGTGGTGGAACACGACAGGGATGGCAAGCCCCTGCGCGCAGTCGGCACCCATACCGACATTACCGAACGCAAGCAGGCGGAAGAGGCGGTGCGCGAGCGCGAAACCCGGATCGCGGCGATCCTGGATACGGCAGTAGACGGCATTATCACCATCAACGAGGAAGGCAACATCGAAACCTTCAACCCCGCCGCGGAAAAGATCTTCGGGTATGAGGCCAGTGACGTACTCGGGCGTAACATCAGCCTGCTGATGAGCGGCGAGGACCGCGAACTGCACGACACCTACATGAAGCGCTACCTGACCAGCAACGAGCCGCGGATCCTGGGTGTGCGGCGCGAGGTCACCGGCCTGCGCGCCGACGGCACCAGCTTTCCCATGCAGCTGGCCGTGAGTGAAATGCGCCTGGGCAACCGCCGTCACTATACCGGCATCATTCGCGACATTACCCTGACCCGCCAGGCCGAAAAACTGCTGCAGGATACCATGGCCTTCAAACAGGGGATTCTCGACAGCGCCAAACTCAGCATCATCTCTACCGATGCCCGCGGCATCATCCAGACCTTCAACGCCGCAGCCCAACAATTACTGGGCTACAGTCAGCATGAACTCATTGGCAAGGTCACGCCCGAGATCTTCCACGACCGCGACGAGATCAGTCAGCGTTCCATCATGATCAGCGGTGAACTCGGACAATACGTACGCCCCGGTTTTGAGACCTTCGTGGCCAAGGCCCGTATCGGCATCGCCGACGAACAGCAGTGGACCTACATCAGCAAGAGCGGTAAACGTTTCCCGGTGGTGCTGACCATGACCGCGCTGCACGACAAGCACGACAACATTATCGGTTTCGTGGCCATCGCCCGCGACATCAGTCGCCAGCAACAGGCGGAAGAGGAAATCAGCCGCTTCAAGACCACCCTGGATATGACCCTCGACTGCGTGTTCATGTTCTCGCCCGAGAACCTGCGCTTTTTCTACGTCAACCAGGGCGCACTGGAACAGGTCGGTTACAGTTACAACGAATTGCTACGCATGACCCCGGTCGACATCATTACCGAACACGACGAGCAGAGCTTCCGCCGCCTGCTGCGGCCGATGATCGACGGCACCCGCAATGCCGTGACCTTCGAGTCCTATCACCGCCACCAGAACGGCAACCTGATCCCGGTGGAGATTTTCCTGCAGTATATCTACCCGGTGGATCAGGAGCCGCGCTTCGTGGCCATTGTCCGTGACATTACCGAACGCCGGCGCACGGCGGAAAACCTGGCCCACGCCGAAGAGCGCGCACGCCTGTTGCTGGAATCCGCCGGTGAGGGTATTTACGGTCTCGACCTGCAGGGCAATATCACCTTCGTCAACCCGGCGACGGCACGCATGCTCGGCTACGACGCCATCGATCTCATCGGCAAGCGCATGCACGACTTTGCCCAGTACAGTTACCAGGACCGCAGCGAATACCCCTATCGTTTCAGTCCGACCTACAAGGCGATCACCGAGGGCGATATCCAGCGGGTTTCCAATGAGGTTATGTGGCGCAAGGACGGCAGCTGTTTCCCGGTGGAATACACCGTGACCCCGATTCGCAAGAACAACGATATCGCCGGCGCCGTGGTTATCTTCAACGACATCACCGAACGTAAGAAGGTCGAGCACATCAAGAACGAATTTATTTCCACCGTCTCGCACGAGCTGCGCACGCCACTGACCTCGGTACGCGGCTCACTCGGCCTGTTGGTCGGTGGTGCCGGTGGCGAACTGCCGGACCAGGCCCAGACCCTGGTCGATATCGCCAATAAAAATACCGAGCGCCTGCTGCTGCTCATCAACGATATCCTCGATATCGAAAAGATCGAGTCCGGCAAGATGGTTTACCACTACAAGCTGGTCAACCTCCACGACTTCCTCGAGGCCGCGATCCAGGCCAACCATGCCTACGGCCAGCAGTTCGATGTCAAATTCCGCATCAGCCAGTGCCCACAGGACATCACGGTCTACGCCGATGAAGACCGCCTGATGCAGGTCATGAACAACCTGTTGTCCAATGCCGCCAAGTTTTCCACGCCCGGTGCCCGGGTCGAATTGTCCGCCGTGCAACGCATGCAGAAAGTCCGTATCTCGGTAACCGATCATGGCAAGGGCATCCCGCAGAATTTCCAGAAACACATCTTCGAAAAATTTGCCCAGGCCGATGCCTCAGACACCCGCAGCCTCGGCGGCACCGGACTGGGCCTGAGTATCAGCAAGGCCATTGTCGAACAACACGGCGGCCGGATCGATTTTATTTCGCGTGTCAGCTTTGGCACGACCTTTTATTTCGATTTACCGATCTGGACCCGCAGCCAGGATAAGTCACCGCCCCGGCTCAGCGGCGCGGCCAAGTATCGGATTCTCATCTGTGAAGACGATGCCGACATTGGCTACATGCTGCGAATCATCCTGTCGCAATCCGGTTTCGACACCGACATTGCACGCACGGTGGAGCAGGCCAAGCAATACATCAAGGACAATCATTACCTGGCGGTGACCCTCGACCTGGCCCTGCCCGATGCGCAAGGCCGGCCCTATGACCCGGAAGGCATTCGCCTGATCCGGGAACTACGCCGTCAGGATCGGACCCGCGAATTGCCCGTGATCGTCATGTCGGCCATTGCCGACCAGGCGCAGCGCCGGCTCAACGGCAGTGCCTTCGGCATCGTGGACTGGCTGGAAAAACCCCTGGACGAGACCCGCCTGTTATCCGCAGTACAAACCATCGCGAGTTACAAACAGGGACTGCCGCGCATCCTGCACGTGGAAGACGATCCGCTCATCTATGAAATGGTCAGGGTATTGCTGCGCGGTCACGTGGACCTGGTGCTGGCACCCAGCCTGTACGACGCCCACCAAAAGTTGCGCGAAGAGGTTTTCGATCTTATCCTGCTCGACGTTGAACTGACCGACGGTTCCGGTCTCGATCTGATCCGCGATCTCGATGATGTTGAATACATGCCGCAGGTGGTCATCTTCTCCTCTCACGAGATGTCGAATACATGCCGCAGGTGGTCATCTTCTCCTCTCACGAAGTGGGCAAGGATGTCGCACAGAAGGTCAAGGCTGCCCTGGTCAAATCCAAGGATAGCCGCAAGGAACTCATCAATGTAATCATGTCCGTGATCAATGAACGCGATGATGCCGATGGCCCGCAGCAATATCTCAATTAAACCAGCATGACGCACGCACTGAAACGAATACTTTACGTGGAAGATGAACCGGATATCCAGGCCGTGGCCCGGATTGCCCTGGCCCATGTCGGCGGGTTTGAACTGGAGATTTGCGCTTCCGGCCAGGAGGCACTGGAACGCGCAGCACCCTTTCAGCCCGACCTGCTGCTGCTGGACGTGATGATGCCGGGCATGGACGGCGTCACCACCCTGCACGAATTACGCAAACAGCCCGGACTGGAAACCGTTCCCGCCATGTTCATGACCGCCAAGGTACAACCCGCTGAAGTTGCACAACTGCGGCAACAGGGCGCGATTGACGTGATCCCCAAGCCCTTCGACCCCATGACCCTGTCAGAAAATATCCGCAGCCTCTGGCAAAAGCATTTCGCCTGATAACGGCCCCTGCCGCAACGCTGGATTATTAACCTACAGAAATTGTGACATTAAAGTCACGGCGACGGCCTGAACAACTTCGCCCGCTTGCCCACCCTGGCGCCCTCTGCAGGCAGGTATTTTGCCGTAAAAACAAATAGATAGCCTTATTACATGGGCGCAAAAACTGACAAAAACGCTAGGGCTATTAATTTTTTATTAAATATATTGCAACCGCGTCATCCTGAAACCTGAATACACCATGGATGATTTACAGGAGCGGGTCGCCTTCCTGTGCGAGAACGTCAAGACCTATCACTCTGATACCGGTTTCATCGGGGGGTTTGTCGCACTCAATAGCTGTGCCGTGTCCAATGAGGGCTCTACCGTCGGTCAGGCCGTGGAAAGCCCGCTGAAGGGTAAAGAGGCTCTGATCATTACCTTCTGGAAATCCTTCGAGGACCACGAGGAATCGCACAAGTCCGAAACCTTCCAGCCGCTGTTCAAGCAGGTGCTGGAACTGTGTGAAAACGGTAACGAGGAAATCGCCTACGAGATGCTGTGGCAGGGCAAGGCCTATTCCGAGGAAGAAGCCAGGGCCGCCCGTGAGGCCAAGGAGAAACACAAGGCCGCATAACAGCTTGTTAAAATCATCATGGATAAAGGCGTGGTGAGGTAGTGCATCGCAAATAATTTTTATCCGGATTTGTCCGAAAGTTCTCTCACATTTTTATTAAAGTTTCCCCTGCTGAAACCGACAGTATCTCTCAGGTGCTAAGGGCAAACCCGCCGAAAGACGGGGACGCAAAGCTTCCGATCTACGGGTTACGACCCGAAGATAGCGGGGTTACCACGATTTGCAATATACCGGCAATTGCTGGTGTTGCGTCCGGCCTCTTATCTCCTGCATGTCTGTACCAAAAAGATGCTACTGACATGCGACATCGCTCCCAGACACTTTGAGTGGTATACAAACCAGCCTGACAGCGGGCCACCCCTCCTCAGGGGTGCTAATTGTGTCGAGAGGTATGTGATGTTTTTGAAAGATGGCATGTTGATGCCGGGGGAAGAAGTAGAAACAGCATCATTCACCGTGGTCACGCTCGGATTTGAAGAGCGCACACGCAACGTTTTAAACCATTCACTTCGCAGAAAATCCGTTGGCGTTTGCCAGTTGGGTGAAGCCCAACAGGCACAGGTCGCATTGCTTGATCTCGATAACAGCGGCGCCAGATATCTTCTTTCTGAATTCCAGCAAAACTACCCGGACAAGGCAGTCATTGGCATCGGCAGGCAGCAAACTGACCTGCCGGTTCAGGCCTTTGTCACCATACCACTTAACCAGGAACAACTCCTGGACACCATATTCAAGCTTGCCAATATGGAAATCTCACGGACAAAAAATATGATTACCGATGACAAAGTCGCCCGCGCCATGCAGGCACTGGAAAACAAGAAAATTGCCAGCTCCATTAACAAACGCGCGGAACAGAACCAGCCCAGAACGGCGGCAAAACGCGCCATGCCAGGCAAGACCGATGAAATGTGTTTCAACCCGGAGCGCTTCCTGCTCGGTACAGTCATCGGGGCTGTTACCCGGTGCAGCGCTGGCAAGGAGACGGCCGTCCTCAGATGCTGGAGTGATCGGGTCATTGTCATTGATCCAGGCCAGGGGAAAGTCAGCACCGATCTGAACGACAACCAGATCCGCACACTGGCGATTGCGCCGATCGACGATAACCTTTCATCACCCATCCACGTGAATTTCTATCCATCGGACGAAGTAAACAACGAGCTGGACACTGCCTTCAGGACAAATGGACTGCGCCATTTTCCACAGGAAACGTTCCTGTGGGATCTGGGTTTACTGACATGCCGCGGCCGTATTCCTGTGGAATTCACGGTTTGCAATCGCCATTATTTGCGGCGCTGGCCCAATCTGACACGCATAAACGTACCCGCCAACGCGATGCGAATTTTATCCTACTGGAGCCAGCAGCCCTGCAGCCTGATGGATATAAAAGAGCAACTGGATATCCCGCTGCAGGACGTCTTTTCAGTTTTCAGCGCGGCCTATGCCGCCGGTCTCACCGGTGAGGCCAAACGCTGTTCCGATCAGATCATGGAGTCCGTCGATCTGAATGATCACAAGCGCAGGGGCCTGATGACTTCCATTATCAATCGCCTGCGCGGCAATAAGTCAGAACAAATTTCCAGGACTGCCTGAGGTCAGCTATGTCTGTTTACAAAATCATTTTTACCGGACCGGTGGGCGCAGGCAAAACCACCGCAATCGCTTCGATCAGTGATATTGAGCCGTTTCAGACCGAAGAACTGGCAAGCGATGAAACCAGAAACATGAAGGAAAACACCACTGTCGCCATGGACTACGGCATGTTGAAACTCGAAGACGGTGAACGCATCCACCTGTACGGGACACCTGGACAGGAACGATTTGATTTCATGTGGGACATCCTGACTGAAGGTGGTATCGGTCTGGTCCTGCTGCTTAACAACGCCAACCCTGACCCGCTCAGGGATCTGGAATTCTATCTCAGCGCATTCCGCTCATTCATCGATGAAAGCGGGCTCGCCATTGGCGTGACCCGTATGGGCGAGAGCGGTAAACCCAATCTCGATGACTATGCCAGGGTGCTGGAAACATACGACCTGCACTGTCCGGTGTTCGAAGTGGATGCGCGCAATTCGGAGGACGTGATCCGACTCACCAGTTCGCTGCTGTATTCAATCGATCCGGGGCTGCACTAGACATGAATTTATTGGCTTTGCGCAAGTTCGGTATCGCCTTCGGCGACAAGATTATCCTGCGGTCAGTCGATCTTGATATCCCGGACACTGGTTGTTTTGTCCTGATGGGACCCGCAGGGACCGGCAAGTCCACCCTGCTGCGCACCCTGTGCGGTATCAATGAGGCCGTGGCCAACATGCGGACCTGGGGCGAAGCAAGCTATGCGGGGGCACAACTGGGCGAACGCGAGCGCCCGGCCCTGGTCGCGCAAAATGTCCGGCTTATGCTGGCCAGCATTCTCGAAAACATCATGTACGAATTGCCGGAGCGCAGGTCATTGACCATCGCGCAACAACGCGATCTGGCCAGACGCCTGTTACTCCTGGCCGGGCTGGATGATCTCATCAATGAACTGGATTCGCCGGTAGTTGAATTGCCTCTCGCTCTCCAGCGCCATCTCGCCATCATGCGGACCGCGGCCGCCAGCCCACGCCTGCTGTGCATTGATGAACCGACCACTGGCTTAAGCAATGCCGAGAGCGAGGCCCTGCTGTCGTATGTCAAATACCTGGCCGACCGCCACGCCGTACTGATCGTCCTGCATAACCAGCAGGAAGCCCGCCAGCTTGACGGCAATACTGCGCTACTCGCCGGTGGCTGGATCCAGGAGTCCAGCGCCAGTGCAGAATTCTTCAGCCAGCCGGCAAACCAGGTTACCCGGGAATATATCCGCAATGGCATCTGTACCGTGCCATCACCGAACACCAAACCGGAAGACCTGGATGAATTCTCGGAATACCCGACACCACCGCCCATGCTCGAAGAGGCCACCAATTACGTCAGCGATGCCTATGGTCCACGCGGTTTTTTGTGGCTGAAAAAGGGATTACTCGCCGGGACGCCCAAGCCGGGAATCGTGGTCAATGAAGAATACGATCTAAAAGCCCTGCAACGCGTCAACATCAGGGTCCTGATTTCGCTTACTGAAGAACGCTTCGATTCCGATCTATTGCATCGCTATGGGATTGAAGGCTGGTGGATGCCAATCACCGATATGGATGCGCCACCAGTCGATGAAGCCATCGAGATGTGTCAAAGGGTTTCACAGCAGATGTCTGAACACCATGCTGTTGCTTATCACTGCAAGGCCGGCCTGGGCCGTACCGGGACCATGCTGGCCGCGCAATTGATCTGGGAAGGCAGTACCGCACTGGATGCATTGGAGAAATCCCGCAGGGTTGAGCCACGCTGGGTGCAATCTGAGCGGCAATTACAGTTTCTGGAGGATTTTGCCTGTGCCGTTGCAAATCTACACCAGAAGATTCGACAAAACGTCGTTAATTAACCCGAATCAAGGAGATTATTATGTCAGTTGAACTTGCTCTACAAAAAGCCATTACGGAAATTCCGGAGTGCGTGGCTGCCGGTTATGTTGATTTAAGCACGGGGATGTTGCTCGGCATCAAAACCGTTGACTCACATCCGCAGGAAGTGATGGATATTCTCGCTGCCGCCACGGCCGATCTTTTCCAGGGTCCCAATGTACTGACCATCGAGAGCCTGTTCAAAAAGGCCCGCGGCGTCCAGGATGGCAGGCATTATTTTCAGGAAATCATCGTCAACAGCGACAACCTGGTACACGTTTTTATTCGTTCCAAGGACAACGAAGATCACGTAAGTTGTTTTGTTTGCCGCAGGAGCGCCAATCTCGGCATGGCGATCACCAAGGCGCGTCAGTGCGTCGTTTTCGTGCAGGAAGCGGCAGCCTGATGCGCCACGATGTACGGTCCGGCCAGCAATGACCGGACCGTACGTTATCTATTTCTGCTGATAACCATGTACAAACATTATCACAAGCGCCACGGCCTGCTCGCGCCCGACGCGGAAATGTGGCAGGCTCTGGACGAAGGACAATTGCTGCGTAGCATCCTTACCGATTTCTATACTCAGGTGTATGCTGATGCTGCGCTTTCTCCTTTCTTTACTGGTGTCACCATCGACAGAATTATCGACAAACAATATTCCTTTCTGCGTTCAATTTTTACCGGAGAAAAATGCTATTTCGGTGATCATCCCAAGAATGCCCATCACTGGATGGTGATATCAGATGATCTGTTTGATTATCGCGCAGCCTTGCTGGAGAACTCCATGCGCAAGCACAATTTGCCCTCGCACCTGATCCGGCGCTGGCAGAAAATCGAATCGGTGTTCCGCAAGGTCATCGTCAAAGACACGCCGATACCGCGCAAGGTCGGCAACCAGGCACTCCCCCTGGATGGTTATAACCCGATTACCCTTGATGTCAGCAGTCTCTGTGACTGTTGTGGCAGCGAAATTCCCAGCGGAACGGATGGCTACTATCACCGCCGTACCGGACAACTGAATTGTGCCCGCTGCCACCAGCGGACAGAACAAGCCTTTGCCATTAACTGAGCTTCTTATCTGGAGTATGACTATGATCGCAAGCGCGAATGAATCCAATGAGCAAAGCATCGCGGCTGTGCTCAAGCCCATCCTTGGCAGACTCAACAGTGTCTCCAAGGAGATCGAGGCCTCGGCGGTCATGACCCGTGACGGCCTGACCCTGGCGTCGAAGATCCGTGACGATGTAAATCAGGACCGGCTTGGCGCCATGTGTGCGTCATTGTTATCGCTCAGTGATAAAACCGCAAAAGAGCTGTCGCGCGGCAAGCTGAAACAGGTCCTGCTCGAAGGCGATCAGGGCTGTGTCCTGATTGTGCACATCGGCCAACGTGCCGTGCTGGCGGTGGTATCCAAGCCTTCCTCCAACCTGGGGATGGTGTTCGTGGAGGCACGCAAGGTCGCCAGGGAAATCGAGGCCACCAGCCTGGTATAGGCTACGCCTGACTTCAGTCTTTTTTGTCCCGCACGGGAATCTGGATATAGGATTCCCTGGGGATGTAGGCGGTCGCGGCCTTGCGCGCAACATCTGCGATATTGGTAAAACCCTCGCGCAACACGACCTGGAGCAGGAAATCGGCGTTACAGTCGTATTCGCGACAGGTCTGGGGGCGCTGCGCCCAGATGTTACAGCCCCAGGTCTCCCGGTTCAGGTGCACGCACAAACCCTGTTCATCCTTGTCGACAAAACCCTTCGCCGCGGTCTGCCCATCGGACGGCTGCATTTCGTGTGGTTTCAGACGAACCAGCAGGCGACAGCAAAACGTCGCACAGCCCATGTCCCGACCCGCATCGCAATCCACGTAAACGGTCGCTTTCTCCGCATCCTGCGTCATCTCGATTCTCCCATATTCAGCTCTTTGGCTAAGTATAGTGAAAATCTCGGCATCGGCTTTCCCGGTCAGACCCCGCCGGGCTGACCGTCTTGATTCTATACCCGCATAAATTTACCTATTATCCAGCGAATACAGAGTGTTGTATAGTTAGCGCCCTTTTTGGTGGTCCCGAAAGCGCTCTGAGCGCAAGTGTTTCCAACGACCGGGGCCGGAACAATAACGTATGTGATCGACCCAATTTTTCACCATTAGCCGTCAGCCCGAGTACCCCCTGCGGCGCCCTATAAATGGAGACAGAAATATGATCAAACCCATTGGTTCCGATGAGCTCAAGCCGCTCTTCGTCTACGACTCAAGCGAACACGAAAAACTCAGCAAGGAAGCCGAATCCCTGCCAGCGGTGACCATCAGTTCCCAGGCCGCCGGTAATGCCGTGATGATGGGTGGTGGTTATTTCACCCCGCTCAAGGGCTTCATGAACGTGGCCGACGCCATGGGCGCTGCCGAGAAAATGACCCTGACCGACGGTTCGTTCTTCCCGGTGCCGGTCATGTGCCTGCTGGACAACGTCGACGCTATCAAGGACGCCAAGCGTATCGCCCTGCGTGACCCCAACGTGGACGGCAATCCAGTCCTGGCAGTGATGGACATCGAGGCCATCGAGGAAGTCTCCGATGCCCAGATGAAGACCATGACCCAGAAGGTCTATCGCACCGAGGACAACGAGCACCCGGGCGTGGCCGCCTTCAACAGCCAGGGCCGCTTCGCCGTGTCCGGCCCGATCAAGGTCCTGAATTTCAGCTATTTCATCACCGATTTCCCGGATACCTTCCGCACCGCGGTAGAGATTCGCAATGAGATCGCCGAGCGCGGCTGGAAAAAAATCGTGGCCTTCCAGACCCGTAACCCCATGCACCTGGCCCACGAAGAGCTGTGCCACATGGCCATGGATCGCCTGGGCTGTGACGGCCTGGTTATCCACATGCTGCTGGGCAAACTGAAGAAGGGTGACATTCCGGCCCCGGTGCGCGACGCCGCCATCCGTAAGATGGTTGAGCTGTACTTCCCGCCCAACAGCGCCATGGTCACCGGCTACGGCTTCGACATGCTCTACGCCGGCCCACGCGAGGCCGTGCTGCACGCCTATTTCCGCCAGAACATGGGCGCCACCCACTTCATCATCGGTCGTGACCACGCCGGGGTCGGCGATTACTACGGTGCCTTCGATGCCCAGACCATCTTCGACGAGGAAGTGCCCAAGGGCGCCCTGGACATCGAGATCTTCAAGGCCGACCACACCGCCTGGTCCAAGAAACTGAACAAGGTGGTCATGATGCGCGAAGCCCCGGACCACAGTAAGGAAGACTTCGTACTGCTGTCCGGCACCAAGGTGCGCGAGATGCTGGGCAACGGTGTTGCCCCGCCCAAGGAATTCTCGCGCCCGGAAGTGGCCCAGATCCTGATCGAGTATTATCAGAGCCTGAATGCCTGATAGCTTCATCGAATCGACGCTTCTGGACAAAAGCCCGCCGATTGGCGGGCTTTTTTATGGTTTACGCACTTTGGGACTGAGCCTGTGACAGGGTGGCCTGCCGGCCGCGTTACGCCCTAGCGCGAACTCGCCGTGGTGTTAAACAGGCCACGGTCCGTAGCCTGGTCATACTGTTCAATCTGTTTCATCACCAGGCCCATGGCATCGGAATACGGCACTGAACCGGCATGGCGAATCACCGCGCGACCCTGCCGCGACAGGGCGAAGGTAATAAAATCCTTTACTCTTTCGTCTGCGCTTTGCCCCTTGGTAACCAGATAAAGTGGACGATACAGAATATACGAACCACTCTTGATGTTTTCGTAACTCGGATACATGCCGTTGATACTCAGGATCCTGACCTTGCGACGCTTGGCGCTGCTGATACCGGTGGTACCAATGGCCAGCGGATCTTGCTCTATGCCTTTTTCCAGGGGCCCGGATGAACGGACGATATGCTTTGCCCCGGGAAACTTTTGATCGTAATTGGCAAAGACCAGGGCCCGTAGCGTTCTGCCCACGCCGGAAATCTCACCCCGGCGGACATACAATTCAATCGGTGCATTGGGCCCGCCCAGTTGTTTCCAGTTTTTGATCCGGCCCAGATAGATATCCTGTAACTGTCTGAGCGTGATCGACTTCACCGGGTTCCTGCGGTTAACGATCACCGCCAGGGCATCCCAGGCCACCGGGACCTCGTAGGCTTTCATCTCCAGGGGATTGCCATCAATCGTGGAACGACAGGCGCCACCGATATCGATCTTGCCGGCCGCCGCATCGCGAATACCACGGGTCGCGCCGCCCCCCTTGAGAATAATGTGAATACCGGTTTTCTTTTCGTAGGCCTTGGCCAGCTCGGCCATGAAGGCCTTCTTGGTAATGCCGCAACCTGCCCAGACCAGGGTATGGTTATCCGCGGCACTGGCCGTTGAGCTGATGCTGAATAACAACGTGATAGCGCATATAGAAATAATGCGTAGCATGGGATCATCCTCCACTAATCGTCCCGGCATGACACGCATGCGGGCTTTCTCGTTATGTTTGGCTGATTTCCCTATTGGCGCCGGTGTCGACGTATTATTGTAATGATGCGCCCTCTCCCTGTAGCCAATATTTTATATCAGCTGAAGCGCAAGGGCCGACAATTTAGCCCGTTTTTATTTGTTAAATTCTGTGAATAAGAACTCCTTAATATATTAACTCACACACCAGCCAAGCTTATCGGCCTGTGCCCGCGCCTGGGCCGGGACATCGGTGGCGACAAATTGGCTGTGTAGCACCTGCACACCCAGCATGTGGTTGATCACCGCATCCAGCTGCACCTGGGTTGAAGCCGGCGTGTCCTTGTCTTCGTGCAGGTTAAACAGGGCCTGCACCCCATCAGGGTCCAGCAGACCCGCACTCTCGATCGCATCCCGAGACAAATACTTGTCCGCCAGCGCCTTCATCGCCGCCCATTTCTTCGGATCGGTATGCGCCGGTGGTGCCATGAAGGCAAATTTTTCACGCTCATACAAGACCGTAGGCAGCAGGCCCTTCATGGCCTCGCGCAATACGTATTTCTCGGTCCGTCCCTTGATCCGCATGGTTGGCGGAATCGTACAGGCATACTCCGCCAGGTGATGATCGAGGAAGGCCGGGCGTGCTTCCATGGAGTTGGCCATGTCCACGCGATCGCCACCCCAGGTCAGGATCTGTCCCTCGAGCATGGTCTTGATCCAGACGTACTGGGCCCGGTCCAGTGGATGCCGTCCCTGCAGCATGTCCGCATCCAGCTGCTCGGCGATGGCCTGGCCTGGTTTGTAGTCGGCAACCGCGGCACGCATGTCCGGATGCATCAGGCCCGGGGCGTGTTGCGCACTCGCCAGCCAGGGCTGCAGACAACTGGGGGTAAAGCCGACGCGCTGGGTCAGGGCCGGATCATCGAGTTCGTTCTCCGCCAGCATGGCACCCTTAAACAGTTTGTTGTTCTCGGCCAGCATCTGTTCCCAGGCCACCCGATCCGCCGCGGAAAGACTATCGAGGCCGTGCAGGAACATATCGCGTCGAAACGCCGGGTAACCGCCAAACAATTCATCCGAACCCTCGCCGGTTACCACCACCTTGTAGCCGGCTTCGTTGACGTGCTTGCTCATCAGGAACTTGGCCACGCCCAGCGTGTTGTAGATCGTGCGCTCGGTGTGCCACAGGGTTTCGACAAAATTATCGTACAAATGCTCCGCTTTTAATAACAGGATGTCCTGATCGGCCTGGGTGGCCTGTGCCATCTGTTTGGCAATCGGGGTTTCATCGTAATCCGCGTCATCAAAACCGATGGTAAAGGCCTTCACCGCGGATTGCTGACTGGCCGCCGAGAGTCCGAGGATCGAACACGAGTCAATACCGCCGGACAGATAACAGGCCACGGGCACGTCCGCCTCCAGGCGCAGCTGTACCGCATGCATCAGTTTCTCGCGCACGCCCTCGATGTATTCCTCTTCCTCGTAGTCATTGCTGCGTTCACTTTCCAGCGGAAAATCCATGTCCCAGTATTTTTCGTCGTGGATCTGAAACTGACCGTGTTTACGTTCGATAATCAGGCAATGACCCGGCTTGATCTGGTAAACATCATCAAATGCCGTCGAACCCGGGACAATCGTCTGCATTAACTGGTGATACAGACCCTGCGGGTTGAAATGACGTTTAACATCGGGATGGGCAAAGATCACCTTCAGCTCGGAGCCAAACACGATGGCGTCTTCGGTCTGGGTCCAGTACAGGGGCTTGATGCCGAAACGATCGCGGACCAGGATCAGGCGGTCGCGCTGTTTGTCATACAGGGAAAAAGCAAACTCGCCTCGCAGGTGAGTCAACATTGCTTCCAGGCCCAGACGCGGATACAGGTGTAAGATCAGTTCCGAATCGCTCTTGGTCGCAAAACGCGCGCCGCGAGAAGTGAGGTCGGTACGCAAACGCTTGTAATCGTAAAATTCACCGTTATGCGCCAACAGCAGGTTGTTGTCTGCCGACACGAATGGCTGCCGGGCACGGTTTTCATCCAGGTCAATGATCGACAGGCGCGCGTGACTGAAACCTACACCGCGATCCGGCATGACCTTGTAACCGAAACCATCCGGTCCACGGTGATACTGAATTGCTGCCATGTTGACCAGCAGCTGTGGGTCGATGGGTTTGTCCTGCTGCGCCTGAAATATTCCGGCTATGCCACACATAATTAATCTGTTACCTCGCTAATGAAATTCATTCCAACGCGGAGACGCTGAGTTCGCAGAGAAAAAAATTATTTTCAAATAATTTCTGCTTTTCTCCCCGACCTTTGCGTCCTCCGCGTCGCTGCGTTGAATTAAAATTTTTTGTACCGCGCATCCACTAGAAACGCATCAGCGTACTGAGCAATGCCATGCGCATATATACCGCGCCGCGGGCCTGGGCGAAATACCAGTTGTGCTCGGTGTTATCCAGGCTGGTGTCGAGCTCGTCGCCACGCGCCAATGGATGCAGGACAATCGCGCCCTTCTTCAGCGGTGACGCCTGGTTTAGTCCGTACTCTGTACCCAGCTCCTCATAACTGTCGCCGACCCAGGCGATCGCGTTGATATAGACTACATCCATACCAGGCAAAATATTATTCAGGGTTTTGGACACAGTCAGCTTGAGCCCGGCCTCTTCCAGCTGTTCACGCTGTCCTTCGGAGAAGACTTCATCCTCGTTGCACACGATAAAAATTTCGTTGAATGCATAGGAGAAACGCGACAGCAGGGTCAGCAAACTGCGCACCGTGCGCATCCGGCCCGGCACCCCGATGATGCCGATCGTGATCTTGTCTTCTGGTTTCACCTCACCCACCATCAGGTCCGGCCGCCACTTGAAGATCGCATAGATATCCGCCAGGGCCTGGGTCGGGTGTTCGTCGATACCATTACCGGCGTTGACGATGGGGATACGCAAGCCATCGAGCATTTCATAAATGGCGTCTTCATTGCTGTCGCGCAGGACCACCACGTCACCGTAGTGATTCATCATCTCCGCGACATCCTGGTAGGACTCGCCCTTGGCGATGCCGGTAGTCGAGGGATCGGTAATGGATATGATGTCACCGCCCAGGCGCTGCCACACGCTCTCGAACGACAGGCGTGTGCGGGTACTGGGCTCATAGAAAGCACTGATCAGGATTCTCCCGGTCAGGGGAAAGTGACCGGCATTTTGCGATGTCTCAAACTTTGCTGACAGCCGGCAAAGTTGCGTGATCTGTTCGCGGGTAAATTGCTGGGCCGAGATGATCGAACGGAATGCCAGGCTGGCCAGGGTGGCCGGGTCCTCGTGGCAGGCGCCCATGAGCGCCAGCGGCATTTCGATGCCATCGGTCCAGTTTTCCGGTTCGACTCGTTGTTTGAGTTTTTCCAGTTGACGTCTTTTTACCATACTTACCTCTTGATCCGGTCCCTGACCCATAATTGCAACATTACCACCGGTGACATCGCAGCCACTACAACGGCCGCAAGCATCGGAATTGAAAGAAGCCGGGCGGATGCGGTCACGATACGCCCCCCTTGGTTGAGCAGGTTCCAGATCGAACTGAAGCCTGCCCGTCTCCACCGGCCGATATCGGCATTGAGAATTGCACTGTTAACGTGATTCATTTTTCCCCGCCAGTCTGATCTCCTTGATGACTTCATCGGTGGTCATGACCCGCGAGTAACGGTCACGCAGCGTAGCGATGGTGGCATTGTGTAACTCCGGCGTCACCGTGGCACAAGCATCATTGACCAGGGTAGTATGAAATCCCCGATCGCAGGCGTCGCGTACCGTGGTCGAGACACATTCATTGGTATACACACCGCAAACATACAGGCTATCAATTAACATATTGCGCAGGATGTATTCGAGATTGCTGGCATTAAATACACCACTGGCGGTTTTGTTGATCACAATCTCATCGCCCTTGGGTGCCACCTCCGGTAAAAATTCGGCTTCCTTAGAACCCGGCGGCGCATGCAGGCCCAGACGCTGGTGACCGACACTGCGGTCGCGACCATCCTGGGTCAGTGACTGTATGCGGGTATGGATGACTTCCAGTTTCAAATCACGAAAGGCATCCTGTATCCGCCGCACGTTGGGCAGGACCACATGATCCAGGCGTTTGAAATAGTATTCCTGGGCCTGCACCGGTACCGCATTATTACTGATGACATCGGCAAAGACACCATAGCCGGGCGCCGCATCCAGATACTGCAGGTCGATGACCAGCAAGGCGACTTTATGCAGTATCAGGGCCTTGCGGGCCTCTGGGGGTTGAACGATCGACTCGCGGTAGGTTTGCCGCAGCGGGTCGATATGCAGATAATCCTTGTCCAGGTTTTGCAAATCCGTCTGACGCAGGTCCTCCATTTTTGTTTTGTGATTTTGCTTAGTATCGCTCATGAGCCCGCCAATCTTGCCAGTGTGTTTAGCAGGACATCCGCACCGCGCTCGATATCACGCATGTCGGTCCATTCCGCGGCCGAGTGACTGCGTCCGTCCTTACTCGGCACGAACACCATTGCCGCCCTTGTGATACCTGCCAGCATTTGCGCATCGTGCGCGGCACCGCTGGCCATACGCAGACTGGGAATATTCAGGTCATCGGCCACCTGCTTGATCTGATCCACCAGACCACTGCTGCACTTCACCGGCGTAATTTCGCTGAGTACCTTGAACTCGAACATCAGGTTGCGGCGGCGCGCAATCGCCGATAGCGCCCGCCGGCATGCCCCCTGCAGTTCGTCCAGGACTCGCTGCTCGGTATCGCGGACTTCCAGGGTAAAATCAACACGACCCGGGACCACGTTGGCGACGCCAGGGAACAAAGCGACCCGGCCTACTGTGGCCACGCTGCGTTCGCTGCCGTTCTCGTCCAGCAGACGTTGTAACTGGGTGTGGAATTCCGCCAGCCCGCCGAAGGCGTCGTTGCGCATGTGCATCGGCGTGGTCCCGGCATGATTGGGCGTGCCGATCAGGCTCACGTCCCATTTGAACAGGCCGGTAATGGCGTCCACCACCCCGACACTGAAACCCATCTGATCCAGGATCGGGCCCTGTTCGATATGCAATTCCACATAGGCATGAATCGAATCAGGCTCGCGTCGCGCATGCAGGGCGGCCATGGCGTCATAACCACAGGCCTTCATGGCCTCGGTGACACTCACGCCGTCGAGATCGATCGCCTTGTGAATCGACTCCGGCGTCAACCGACCGGTCAGTGCCTGTGAGCCAAGCATGCCACCGAAGCGGCCTTCTTCATCGCTGAAACTCACCACTTCCAGCGGCCGTTGCAGCGGGATGTTTTCTTCCTTGATCCGGCGCAGGGCCTCCAGACCACTGAGGACTCCCAGGGCACCGTCGAGGTGGCCGGCACCGGGTACGGTGTCCAGATGCGAGCCGGTCATGACGCTGGCCTTATGGTCATCCCAGTTCAGGCGTCCGTGGATATTGGCCGCGCCGTCTTCGTACAACTCAAGTCCAGCGTCATGAATTTTTTGTTTAAACCAGTCCCGACCCTTGATGTCACCCGGACTAAAGGCCATGCGATAAAGTCCGTGGTCGGACTCGCGGCCGATTGCAGCAAGTGATTCGATATCGTCCTTGAGACGGGCCTGGTTAATGTGTATTGCCATAACGTAACGGGGTTACCGGCTATTCGCGGGCTTGTGCAGGATAACAATCAGGGGGGAAAGAAAAATAATGGCGCCGGATATCCCCTGGCCCGGGTGATCGATAAGTCTGGACAACACAGTGTGCACGCCCCTGATGCACACAAACAGCATACCGATAAACAGGCGAAGCAGGTTTTTTCGATAATACAGGGGAGTTAAGCTGCACCCATGGAAAAGGAACAGGGCACGGCCCGAACGGGCATCCCGATCTTTTACCTTATATAAGTTCAATGACGCTTCCGCTCACACCACCAGTCCAGCTCAATTGATGATTGCTAAAAATCACCACGATGGCGCATTCAAATGAGTTCTTATTGTGCCAAATCGTGCATGAAATTGCATGTCGGATCCTGCATTAATCCATGTTCGGGCTCCCGAATTGCGTGATTCATCAGATATTGGGCCTATATCCATGCGTCTTGCAAGATATTGCCGGGATGAGTCAATTGTCACTACGCAATAAAAAAGCCCACGTTTGTGGGCCTTATAAGGGTCGAACATTTATGGTTGATTTTATTTCGATGCGATCCCTTCCTGTTTGTTGGCCGAGATCACGTGGGCGCTAAAACCCGCATCCCTGGCGTTGCTCTGATCCTGCTAGACCTTCACATTTATCGGACAAACCGGCCGCGGGCTTAAAATCATGTCAGCACCTTGGATCCGTAAGCGGGCATCGAAGATGTCCTTAGGGCCTGGGGCTTATCCGGTTCGAACAAGGCCAGCGCATACGCATAACACTGCACGTTTTTTTCATAATTGTCCAGCCGCCGGCACCCATGGTCGCCACCAGTTTGTCCTGATAGCCAGCAATCTTCATGCTTCCGGCGGCTTCTTCACGTGAGTGCCCAGCTCATCGTTGCCGACGTCCTCGATCAGTGCCGCCAGCATGTGACGAAGTTTATGACTGTCACCCCGGGATCGCGCTTGACCATCTGCAGGAAATCAGCCATGCCGCCGACAGTGTTGTCCTTACATGTCTCACTGACTTTGTCGGCTTCGGGCTGACGATGATGCGCAGCTGCTTAAGCCTGGTCTCCAGACCAGGGTCAAGCAGGGGAAGTAAGAATACTGCGGGGTTCTTCATACCGAGGCTGACTTGCTGACCACATTCGGTTGCCTCCGGCGCAAGGCCTGGGACATCGATTCGTCTATATAATAAGTATGTTAACCTGCTTATTCTCATCAGGCACAGTGACGCAGGCTTTTGGACAGGACACACAAGCCAGTAACATTGAGCGCCGCAGTAACGGTATTTATCCTTACAAATCAGTAAGATATGTTAGCGAATCTCAAGGAGTTATACACGGATAAATCCGACAAATATATTACTTTATTACTATTTTCTCATATAGATTGGCTGTCTATAGTTTCAGGCAGTCTAGGGCATAGCCATAACAATGCATTCACCCCTTCCCGGCCAGCGTAATACCCGGGCTACCCAAGAGGTTCACCATGTCAGTCGTCCACAATCCGTTAGAAGCCCCCGCCGGGCGCACCGAGGTCAAGAACACCACTTGCTACATGTGCGCCTGCCGCTGTGGTATCCGGGTGACCCTGCGTGACGGCGAAGTCCGTTATATCCAGGGTAATCCCGATCACCCCCTGAACAAGGGCGTCATCTGTGCCAAGGGGGCCTCGGGGATCATGAAACAATATTCGCCGGCACGCCTGACCCAACCACTGCGACGCAAGCCCGGGGCCGATCGGGGCGATGCTGAATTTGAACCCATTTCCTGGGATGAAGCCTTTGATACCATCGCCGAGCGCCTGCAACACCTGCGCGCCACCGATCCGAAGAAATTTGCCCTGTTCACCGGGCGCGACCAGATGCAGGCCCTGACCGGCCTGTTCGCCAAACAATACGGCACCCCCAACTACGCGGCCCACGGTGGCTTTTGCTCGGTCAACATGGCTGCCGGCATGATCTACACCATCGGCGGTTCGTTCTGGGAATTCGGCGGACCGGATCTGGATCGGGCCAAGCTGTTCGTCATGATCGGTACCGCGGAAGACCATCACTCCAATCCACTCAAGGTGGCCATTTCCAAGTTCAAGCGCAACGGTGGCCGTTTCATCTCGGTCAACCCGGTGCGTACCGGCTACTCCGCCATTGCCGACGAATGGGTGCCGATCAAGCCCGGCACCGACGGTGCCCTGTTCCTGGCCATCATTCACGAACTGATCCGCACCGGCCTGTACGATCGTGACTTTTTGATCCAGTACACCAACGCCGCTGAACTGGTCAGTACCGACGAGCAATCCGATGACTTCGGCCTGTTCGTGCGCACCGATATTCCCCAGGCCCCGGACTGTTTCGACCCGCAGGACCGGGTCTGGTGGGACCGCAACAGCGACAAGGCCGTGCCCTCGCGCACGCAAGGGGCCGACCCTTTCCTGCTCGGTGACTTCAGCCTGGCCGATGGCCGCCGGGCCAAGCCGGCGTTCGAGCTGCTCAAGGAACGGGTGGAAAACTACACCCCGGAATGGGCGGCAGAGGTCACCGGCATCCCGCAAGAGACCATCAAGCGCCTGGCCTATGAGATGGGCATTACCGCACGCGACGAAAAAATCGAATTGCCCATCGCCTGGACCGATGTCTGGGGCAAGGACCACGACAGTGTCACCGGCAACCCGGTGGCCTTCCACGCCATGCGTGGCCTCGCCGCCCACTCCAACGGCTTCCAGAGCATTCGCGCCCTGTCGATCCTGATGACCGTGCTCGGCACCATCGACCGCCCGGGCGGGTTCCGGCACAAGGCGCCGTTCCCGCGCCCGATCCCGCCGTGCGCCAAGACGCCGAAGTCGCCGTCCGATGTCCAGCCCAATACCCCGCTCAATGGCATGCCCCTGGGCTGGCCCGCGGATCCCAATGACCTGTTTGTCGACGACCAGGGCAAGCCGGTCCGGCTGGACAAGGCTTTCTCCTGGGAGTTTCCACTGGCGGCGCACGGCCTGATGCATAACGCCATCACCAATGCCTGGCGCCAGGATCCCTATCCCATCGACACCCTGCTGATCTTCATGGCCAACATGGCGTGGAACTCCACCATGAATACCGCCGAAGTGCGCACCATGCTCAATGACAAGGATGAACATGGTGAATACAAGATCCCGTTCCTCATCGTATGCGATGCCTTCCAGTCGGAAATGACCGCCTACGCCGATATCGTGTTGCCGGATACCACTTACCTGGAGCGTCACGATGTGATGTCCATGCTGGACCGCCCCATTTCCGAATACGACGGCCCGGTGGATTCGGTGCGCATCCCGGTGGTACCGCCCACGGGCGAGTGCAAGCCGTTCCAGGACGTGTTGATCGAACTGGGTTCACGCCTCAAGCTGCCGGCCTTCACCCGGGAAGATGGCAGCCGCAAATACCGCGACTACCCGGACTTCATTATCAATTACGAAACCGAACCGGGTTCGGGCATCGGTTTCCTCGCCGGCTGGCGCGGCAAGGGTGGCGAGAAGTTCATGAAAGGCGAACCCAACCCTAACCAGTGGGAAATGTACGAAAAGAACAATTGCGTGTTCCATTACGAAATGCCGCGCTCCTACCAGTACATGCGCAACTGGAACCGCGGTTATCTCAACTGGGCGCAGGAACATCGCCTGCTGCGTTACGCCGAGGCGATCAACATCCATATCTATTCCGAGATCCTGATGAAGTTCCGCCTTGCCGCGCAGGGCAAGACCGACGGCAAGCAACCGCCTGAGCATCTGCGCAAGCGCATCGAAACCTATTTCGATCCGCTGCCGTTCTATTTCGAACCACTGGAGTCGCATCTGACCGACAAGCACAAGTACCCGCTGAATGCGGTCACCCAGCGCCCCATGGCGATGTATCACTCCTGGGATTCACAAAATGCCTGGCTGCGCCAGATTCATACCTATAACTTCATGCACGTGCATCCGAAGACGGCGCAAAAGGCCGGGATTGAAGATGGCAAGTGGATGTGGGTCGAGTCCATGCACGGCAAGGTGCGTTGCCTGTGCCGTTATTCCGAAGCGGTGGAACCCGGCACCGTCTGGACCTGGAATGCCATTGGCAAGGCCAGGGGCGCCTGGCGCCTGGACAAGGATGCCAACGAGTCGGAGAAAGGCTTCCTGCTCAATCACGTGATCGGCGAAGAACTGCCGGCCAACGAAGCCGGTGAGCATGTTTCCAACTCCGATCCCAACACCGGGCAGGCCGGCTGGTATGACGTGCGCGTGCGCATCTACCCGGCAGGTGAAGACGAACCGCAAATGAGTTATCCGCAATTCGACGCCATGCCGGCCCTGCCGGGTACCGGCGGTACGCGCAAATGGCTGAGCTTCTTTGCGGGCAAGTTCAACAAGCGCAAGGCGGGATAGCGATGCGCAATTTATCCAGCCCCTTAACTTTCATCGCAGAAACGCAAAGAACGCAGAGCAATAATATTGTTACTCCGCGAGCTCTGCATACTCAGCGCCTCTGCGTTAGGTTTATACAGGTAAAAAAATGACTCAATTAGCACTTGTCATCGATTTGAATGTTTGCGTCGGGTGTCACGCCTGTGTCACCAGCTGCAAGGAATGGAACACCTCTGGCAGCGCAGGTTATCTGACTGACGAACACCCCTACGGCAAGGACCCGACCGGCACCTTCTTCAACCGGGTACAGACCTACGAGGTCGGTGAGTTTCCCAATACCGAGACCGTGCATTTTCCCAAGAGCTGTCTGCACTGCGAGGACCCACCCTGTGTTCCGGTCTGCCCGACCGGCGCCAGTTACAAGCGCAAGGAAGACGGCATCGTACTGGTTGATTACGACAAATGCATCGGCTGTCGTTACTGCTCCTGGGCCTGCCCCTATGGCGTGCGTGAGATCGACGAAAAACAGAAGGTCATGAAGAAGTGCACCCTCTGCGTGGATCGAATCTACGATGAAACCCTGCCGGAGAATGAACGTAAACCGGCCTGTGTCATGGCCTGCCCGACCAGCGCCCGCCTGTTCGGCGATGTACACGATGCGGAATCGGAAGTCTCCATCACCATCCGCGAGCAGGGCGGTTACCAGCTGATGCCCGAGTGGGGCACCAAGCCGGCCAACCATTACCTGCCGCGGCGCAAGATGCGCAAGGTAATCCACGAAGACGAATTGACGCGTGCCGACAACCCGCTGAAGAAAGAACAGCGCGGACCGCGCGGCCCGATCGACGAACCGACGCTGGACGATTCGACTTCGTGGTAAGGGACATTTTCAACGCAGAGACGCAGAGTGCGCGGAGCTCGCAGAGGAATAATTTGTATTTTAATTCCTGGTCAGACAATGCCTTGCTTAGTAAGTGATGATTCAGTCTACAGGCCAGGAACAGCAGATTAAAAATATTTTCTCTGCGTTCTCCGCGCCTCTGCGTTAAAAATTTTAAATGAGGTAAAGACATGCAACCTGCTTTTAGTGTTATTTTTCTTACCACCCTCATCGGTGTCGGTCAGGGCATGTTCCTGGCCCTGTTCACCGGCCAGAGTTATTCCGCGGTGGAATTGTTACCGTCCACGGACAGTGCCCGGTTCTACGGCATCGGCGCCGTGATCGCCCTGCTGTTCCTGGCCGGCGGCCTGTTAGCCTCGTTTTTTCACCTGGGCCGTCCTGAACGCGCCTGGCGCGCCGCCTCGCAGTGGCGCACATCGTGGTTATCGCGCGAAGTCATCGTGCTGCCGGCGCTCATGTTCCTGGTCTTTGTCTACGCGGTCATGCACATCATGGGCTGGGATACCGTACTGTTCACCACCATTAACGGCGCCCGCCTGCAACTGAGCCTGGTGGTCGCCACCCTGGGCATGCTGGCCACCTTTGCCCTGTTCGTGTGTACCGGCATGATTTATGGCTGTCTCAAGTTCCTGCAGGAATGGCACAGCCCGCTGACTGTCATTAACTACCTGCTGCTGGGTACCGCCTCCGGTTTCGTGCTCACGACCGGCTTCGCCCAGTATATTGCCCCCGGCCTGGTCCGCTTTTACGGCATCTGGGCCACGATCATTACCCTGGCGGCGCTGGTCAGTCGTACCGCCTCGCTGATCCGTAACGCCCGGATCAAGGCCAAGTCCACCCTGCAGACCGCCATCGGTGTGCGGCATAACCGGATTCAGCAGAAGTCCATGGGCTTCATGGGCGGCTCGGTTAACACCCGTGACTTTTTTCATCACAAGACCCTGGTATTCCTGAAAAGCATCAAATGGATCTTTCTCATACTGGTCTTCCCGGTACCGCTGATCCTGTTATGGATGGGCATTGCCGAAAACAGCCTGGCGATCCTGCTCGCTGCGTTTGTGGCGCAATACCTCGGCCTGATTGCCGAGCGCTGGTTCTTCTTCGCCCAGGCCAATCACCCGCAGAATCTTTATTATCAAACTGTTTAAACAGGAGGGCATCACATGCAAGCCAACGTAAACGGCAAAACCATACAGTTAAGCGAAGCCGGCTGGCTGGAAAACCTGGACGAGTGGAGTGAAGAACTTGCCGTCGAGATAGCCAAGAACGAGAAAATCGACGAACTGACCCAGGAGCACTGGGATATTATTAACACTGCACGCGAACACTTTCTCGATGAGGGTGTGGTGGCCGAGCCACGCAAGTTTTCCAAAATCATGAAAGAAAAGTTCGGCGCCGATCGCAGCAGCCAGCAGTACATCTATTCGCTGTTTCCCACCGGTCTGATCAAGTGCGCCAACAAGGTCGCCGGCCTGCCCCGTCCCAAGGGCTGCAGCTAAAATTTAACGCTCTGACCGACACGGGCAACGGTCCGTGTCGGTCCTTTCCGCTGTGTCATGAATGTCATCCGCTTCGCGGCGGCCGAGAGGCCGTAACTAGCAGCAGCATACCCAGGTCAAAGATCAACCGATTGATGACACCATGTCGACCAGGTATCGGGAGCAAGGTAAACGGTCGCACGGCAAATGCGCCAATTTACCCGGATTCGGGGACAGCCACCCTGCATTTAGTGTTAGTATTGGGGCCACCAAAATCGCCTGACTGGTCACTATGGAATTAAACGGAAACGCAGATCGTCGTATCGCCATCTGGCTTATTATTGTCGCACTCATGATCTACGGGATGGTCATTCTCGGCGGTGTGACCCGGCTGACCGGCTCCGGACTGTCGATGGTGAAATGGGACCCCATTATGGGCGCTATCCCGCCACTGAACCATCAGGAATGGCAAAAGGCCTTTACCGCTTACAAACAATACCCGGAATACAAAGATCTGAATCGCGACATGGACCTGTCGGAATTCAAGGGTATCTTTGCCTTTGAATATGCGCACCGCCTGCTCGGACGCAGTATCGGCTTCGTCTTTCTCATTCCTTTCCTGTTTTTCTATTTCCGCAAAAAGATAAAACCCAGTCTCACCCCCAAGCTCATTATCATGTTTGTGCTGGGCGGCCTGCAGGGACTACTCGGCTGGTACATGGTCAAAAGCGGGCTGGAGACCAAACCCAACGTCAGCCAGTTTCGGCTGGCCGCACACCTGATCACGGCGATCCTGATTTACTGTTATATCCTGTGGACGGCCTGGGGCCTGCTCTATCCGACCCCGCGTAACGCCTGGGTACCCAATATCAAACGCCTGCGCCGGCTGGTGCGGATCCTTACCGGGATTGTCCTGCTGATGATCGTGTCCGGTGCCTTCGTCGCCGGCACCCATGCCGGTGCCATCTACAAGACCTTCCCCGATATGGGCGGCCACCTGATCCCGCCGGGCCTGTTTTCCATGAGTCCGTTCCTGACGAACTTTGTGAACAACACCACCACGATCCAGTTTGATCACCGGATCATTGCCTACACGATTGTCATCTTCCTGAGCTTTATCTGGTACCGGAGCCGCCAGTACACCCTCACCGCCTCGGCGCGTAATGCCTTCAACTTCATGCTGTTCATGATGATTATCCAGATCACCCTGGGTATCAGTACCCTGCTGTCGGTTCCGGCGGTACCCGATCGCGGTGGCGTTGTTATCTGGCTGGCCTCCATGCACCAGGGCGGCGCACTATTGCTGCTGACCATCGTGTTGTATGTTAACCATGAACTGCGCAAGGGTAATTAGCCGTCGCGGCGCCATCAGGCGACTGCTATCTCACCGCCTACCCCATCGGTAAGTCTGGGTCCGGCCCGCCGCCTGGCCTATAATTAAGACTCAACCGAACCTGCTATAAGTTGTCAAAACTGACATGCTGACCGATCGCTTTGGACGAAAAATCGAGTATCTGCGTCTGTCCGTCACCGACCGTTGTGACCTGCGCTGCCAGTATTGCCTGCCCAAGGGCTATCGTGATTTCGAGACCCCCGAGAGCTGGCTGAGCTTCGATGAGATCGAGCGTGTTATTCATGCCTTCGCCCAGCTTGGCACCCGCCGCATCCGCATCACCGGCGGCGAACCCCTGGTGCGTCCCAATATCAGCCAACTGGCGGCACGCCTGGCAGCACTGCCAGGTATCGAGGACCTGTCACTCAGTACCAACGCTACCCGCCTGGCCAAACAGGCAACGGCGCTGTACCAGGCCGGTATCTCCCGCATCAATGTCAGTCTCGACTCGTTACAGGCGGCACGCTACCGGCAGCTGACCGGCGGCAAACTGGAGAAGGTGATCGACGGCCTCATGGCAGCCCGGCGCGCCGGCTTTGCCCCCATCAAGATCAACATGGTAGTGATGCGGGATCACAACGAAGACGAAATCGAGGATATGGTGGCATTCTGTCTCGAACACGGCTTTACCCTGCGCCTGATCGAAACCATGCCCATGGGCGATACCGGTCGCGCCGCCAGCCAGGACTATGTCAACCTGCAGGAGGTCAAGGCGCGCCTGGCCAGGCGTTACGACCTGATCGATAGCGTCATGCCCGGTGGCGGCCCGGCCCGCTATGTGCGCATTGCCGGTACTGACCTGCGCATCGGCTTCATCACGCCAATCTCACAGCATTTTTGCGAAACCTGTAACCTGGTACGGCTGAGCGTGGCTGGCACCCTGGATACCTGCATTGGCCTAAATGACAGTTATTGTTTACGCTTACGCGATGCCCTGCGCCAGGGTTGCAGTGATCACGAGCTGCAACAACACATCCTTGCCGCCATTGATCGCAAACCTGAACGCCATGAGTTCCGCGAACAACCCGAAAAAATCCTGCGCTTCATGTCCTACACCGGCGGCTAGGCCTCACTCAGTACTCCTGGCTGGCTGCATACATCTTTCGCCATCTACTCATGGCTTAGCCCGTTAACAAGCAATGACTTTACTTTGCCGGGTAGATTCACTAGATTACACATATAAACTCAGTGGTTAAACCAAGACCCCGTTTAAGCCGTTTTAATCCAGTGCCTTGCAATAAGGCACTATGCTGATGATGTAAAAGGGGTTCAGTGAGTAAGTCAGGGCCTAAACTATCTGTCGAGAGTATCGCCAGGGCACTGGGGCTGGGCGAAAAGGAATTTACTCACCGCAAAGACTATCTGGGACTGAGTGCAATGGATGTGCAGCTTCTGCGCGAGCTGGCAGAACCGCTACGCGATCTCCATCCCAAACTCATGGATGTGTTCTACGCTCACCTGCAACAGTTTCCGGAGACCCGGAATTACTTCCAGGATCCACAACTGGTAGAACAGTTACGACAGAAGCAGGCAGACTATTTCCATACCTTGCTTGATGGTGAATACGACCAGGCATATCTACATGATCGCCTGAAGGTTGGTTTTCTCCACCAGCAAGCCGGACTATCCACTGACTGGTATATTGGTGCCTATGCCAAATTCCTGACGACGCTATTACCTGAACTGGCGACACTGGCCGATGGCGACACGGCAAAATTAGCGTCCATCCTCAGCGCCTTGATAAAGATTGTATTCCTGGATATCAACTTGGTGCTGGACACTTATGCCTACGCCGATAAACTTTCCATACAGGCGCTGAAGGACTATGCGGAAAACCTGATCTGTAATACCCCACTGGGCCTGATCGTGGTCAGCAAGGATATGAATATCCTGTCCGCCAACCAGTATATGCACACACGCTTTGGTATTCCCCACCGGAATATGCAAGGTAAGCCACTAACACAATTTTTTCCCTGTGGTGGCCTGAACGATCGTGCCATTGAAGTGCTCTCGACAGGCCGGCCGCAATATGGCGTTCACCTGACACTCAATAGCGCCACCCAGGGTAATTGCCATTGTGAAATTTCGCTGACACCGTTCAAGCAGTCCAGCCCGGATAGCGGTATTGACCCGCAACCGGCCCTGCTAATCGTAATGGAAGACACCACTGAGCGTGATTCCATGATCGAAATGACACAGTCCTACGACAACAGGGTTCGGGCAATACTGAATAACATCGCGGAAGGTATTATCACCATTGACGAGCATGGCAGTATTGAATCGTTTAACCCCGCTGCCGAGAAGCTCTTCGGCTATAAGGCCGGTGAAATCGTTGGCCGTAACGTCAGCCAACTGATGCCTTCACCCTACCAGGACATGCATGACCACTATCTGCAGCAATATGCCGCCAGCCACAAACAGCGTTGTCTAGGTCGCGGCTTTCGGGAAGTCGAAGGCCTGCATCGCAACGGCACATCATTCCCGATCGACCTGTCCATCAGCGAACTGAAGTTACCGGAAAAAAATATGTTTATCGGAATTATCCGCGATGCAAGCCAACGCAAGCACGATGAAGCTGAAATGGCAAAACTGTCCCTGGCTATCGAGCAGACTGCCGATACGATTATGATTACCGATAAACAGGGCTTCATTGAATACGTCAACTGCGGTTTTGAAAACACGACCGGTTATCAACGTAGCAATGTCCTTGGCAAACGCCCATCGATTCTTAAATCCGGCCTGCAGGATAGCGACTTCTATCAGGGCCTGTGGCAACAGGTAGAGGAAGGCCGGGTGTTCCAGAATGTTTTCATCAACCGCAAGAAGAACGGTGACCTTTATTACGAAGAAAAGACCATCACGCCATTGCGTAACCAGAATGGCGATATCACCCACTATATCTCTACCGGCAAAGATATTACCGATCGCATGCGCACCCAGAAGCGTTTGCACTTCCTCGCCCACCACGATGCCCTGACTGCGCTGCCTAACCGCATGCTACTGATGGAGCGCATCGAACACGCAATCAGTCATTGCAAGCGCAGCAGAAAGCCGCTGGCATTATTGTTTCTGGACCTGGACCGCTTCAAGAAGATCAATGATACCCTGGGCCATAATACGGGCGACAAGCTACTTAGACAGTTATCGACACGCCTGAAACTGAATTTGCGACAGGATGATACTGTCGCACGGCTGAGCGGTGATGAATTTGCTATCCTGCTGCAGGATATTGAAGATATTGATAGCGTCCTGCCGATCATCAGCAAGATCAAACAGCAGTTATGTGAACCCTTCAGAATAGAAAGCCGTGAACTGTTTATTAGCGCCAGTATCGGGGTTGCAGTCTGCCCTCACGACGGTGATGACCCGGATACCCTGCTGAAAAATGCCGATACCGCCATGTATGCCGCCAAGGCTAACGGTCGCGGCAGTTTCAGTTTTTACACCGCCGATATGAATGCCATGGCCTCCATGCACTTGCAGATGGAAAATGAATTACGTTATGCCCTGCAACGCAACCAGTTCGAGCTGGAATTTCAGCCACAGTTTTCCCTGGACGAAACCATGAGTATTGCTGGCGCAGAGGTTCTGGTCCGCTGGCAACACCCGGAACTTGGTCTGCTCGGACCCGGTAAGTTCATACCACTACTTGAGGATACCGGATTAATCCAGCCGGTTGGCAAATGGATCATACACACAGCCTGCGCACAACTGCGCGCCTGGCACGATGCCAATTTCATGTTGCCGCGAATTGCGATCAATATCGCACCACATCAACTTGGTTCACCAGATTTTATTGATGCCATTTTCTCTGCGCTTGAGGAATTTCAGCTGCCACCACACTGCCTTGAACTGGAAATCACCGAAAGCTCATTAATGCAGGATGAAAATCGGGCGGTCGAAATCCTGAATACCCTCAATCACAAAGGCATTCACATTGCCATGGACGATTTTGGCACCGGCTACTCGTCATTGAGTTATCTACAGCGTTTGCCGGTCAACACCCTGAAGATTGATCGCTCCTTCATCAGCCAGATCCCGCACGTCAACAGCGATAGCATCCTGACTCGTACCATTATTGCCATGGGCCGCAGCCTCAACCTGCGCATCGTGGCCGAAGGTGTGGAGGCCGACGAGCAGCTGGAGTATTTGCGCAGCCTGGGTTGTGATGCGGTGCAGGGTTTCCTGCTGGGCCGGCCCATGCGGGCTGCCGAGCTGCAGAACAGCCTGGCTACACGCGCAAAATCATCGCGCTGAATCGCCCTAAGTCAAACCGCCGACTTGGAACCCGGAAACGATTGTACTACTCTTGGTACGATCCTTAACCGAGTTTATATCATGCGACAGCCTTTCTATCGTCTGCTCCTGCTGCTTACCATACTTGTGTCTGGTGCAGGCCGCTCAGTTTGGGCGGTATCACCCATCGATCCGATATTACAGGCTGAACACGCCCCGCCAGGCGTTGTGTTTGAAATTGCGACCGGCAAAAGCGACAGTCTCAACTGGGCCCTGCCCCTGGTCAAGCGCTACACTGCCCAACTCCACCGGCGCTTTCCCGAACTCCACATCGCCGTGGTCAGCCATGGGCGTGAAATGTTCGCACTGAAAAAAGACCCGCAGCACGCAACAACACCAGCTAAACGACTGACGCAACAACTGGTAACAGACGGTGTGAGCCTGCACGTTTGCGGCACCTATGCCGAGCGCAGGGGCCTGAGCCAGGAAGACTTTCCCGATTACGTCAATGTTGCTGCGGAGGGGCCGGCCCAGATCAAGGATTATATTGCCGTCGGTTACCTGCACATCCGCCTCAGGCAACCCCGCTAGCTAACTAACCGCCATACCGTACCTGCTTCAATCACAGCTGCCGGCACGCGTTCCGCTCAGCGTGTAACGCATTACCGTGTTCTGCCCGTCCACGCGGCCCGTATCCGATTTGGATCGTCCAGTCAGGTGCAGCCGGCCAAACCGTATCACGCCTTCATTGGTAAAGGTGCCGTTCTTGCCGAAGCAACTGAGCTTGTAGTGCAGGGTGTGATAAACGAAATGTTGTGACAGCACGTCGCAACTGCTGGCCTGCAGGTATTTAGTCGGGATGGGGTGGGCACTGTCCAGGCATTCATGCAGGCGGAATTGCAGCGTCCCGGCTGGTAAACCCGTTATGCTTTGACTGACGCGCAGGTTCCAGGCACCGAAGTTATACTGATCGGCAGCGGCCGACTGCACGAGGCCGGCAACAAACAGCAAGCCTATGCCAGTCATCAGGCGAAAAGACATCAGACGAAATTCCTCAGGGTAAACAATACAAAGCCGAGTCTAGCAGTATCAGGACAAGCTGCAACGCGCTTCAGCCTGCGCACTGGTGTCAATGGGTGATATCCACGACCCGGTTACGACCCTGCTTCTTGGCCTCGTACATCGCATCATCAGCGCTGGAAAGTAACTTGTTAACATCCAGCCCTGGCACCAGGACCTGGCAATGCAGACCGATACTGACCGTGATGTGAATGTTCTTGCCGTTACAGGGAACGGCGTAACTGTCGATGGCCTCGCGTATCTCCCGCGCCCGCTGCATACCGACTTCGCTGCTACAGCGCATATAGGCCACGAATTCATCGCCACCGTAACGCGCCACCAGGTCAGCCGAACGCATGCCACGTTCCAGTACGCGCGCAATATGGTTCAGCACGGTGTCACCTGCGGCATGGCCATAGGCATCGTTGATCTGTTTGAAGTGATCGATATCCACCAGCATGACGCAGACCGTGTCCACATCACCGGAGCGACGACTCAGGGCCTGGCTCAGGGAGTTTTCAAAGTAACGGCGATTGGCCAGTTCGGTCAATGAGTCACGGCGGGCAAGCAGTTCCAGTTTTTCATTGGACTCGCGCAATTGCTGGGTCGCATCATCCACCCGTTCCTGCAGCGAAGCATTGAGTTCGCTGACCTCATCACGGGACCGTTGCAGGCCGGCAATCAGGCTACGCAGCACCGTCGCCAGGTCGCGAATCTCCTTGGGTGAATTACTGCGAATATCCGGCAGGTTGCCGAGCGAACCGTCCTTCATCAACGCGCGACCCGCACTGGCCAGGTTATCCAGCGGACGCGTGATCCAGCGCGCCAGCATCAGGGCCAGGGTAATCGCCAGGATCAGGCCGATGGTGGCCCAGATCAGGTTGGAACGCATCAACTGGTTTACCTGGGCAGCCACTTCCGACTCCGGTTGCGGCACCATGATGCCCCAGCCGATCCCCGGGACCGAGGCATAGCCGGCCACCATGTTGGCGTGGATGAACGGCGAATAAAATGTGGTCACACCGGTTTTGCCCGCCATCATGTCCTTGACGATGGGCCAGCTGGAGATGTTCTTGATCTCGGCCATCCACTTGGCATTGGGGTGGGCAATGATATGGCCAGTGGCATCCACGATGGCGGAATGCCCGCGCTTGCCGAAATGTACCCGCTTGCGGATGGCCTCGATAAAATCGATACGCAGCTCGCCCATCAGCACACCCTGCATCCTGCCGTCCAGACCCCAGACCGGCTGGGCCATGAAGATCGTTGGCTTGTTCGTCAGCGGGTTGCGCTTGACCGGCGACAGGGTCCACTCCCCCGTCCGGCGGGTCTGTAAATAGCAGCTCTCGGTCGCGAATTTGTTCACCCCGGGAGTATTCTCAAGATGGTGCTTACCCTGCGCATAGGCCACCACGTGTCCCTGCATGTCCAGCTGAATCAATGACTTGAAACCGTGCATGGTGGTGATGCCCTGCGCAATCAAACGCGGTGAACCGACCCCGGCGCGATGTTTCATCAGGGTAATCATGTGTGCCGTCATGGCCAGCATATTGCGATGGTCGTTGACGTAAGTGGAGAGCGGTACGGCCAGGTTTTGTGCCAACAGCTGGTGCTTTTCCCGAATTTCGCGCCAGCTGTTCTTCCAGGCACTGTGGTAGATGTAGTAGCCCAGGATCGAGATCGGAAGCACGGCAACCAGCACGGTCACGAGCAGCAAGATTCGGGAGACAGGTTGTGCACGTAAACGGTCCAGCATAGTCAATCTAGCCTTGTGTACGAATTGTGATAGGCCGCACAAAATACACGATCAGCATGGTCGAAACAATAGCATTAATTTTGATAAGGTATTGTTTCAAGAATACCCGATAACTGCTTGTATATATTTGCTTTTCCATAATTTTCAATGTCTTAGATACATGTAAAAGCCAAGCATTGTCAGGAAGATCGCAAAAAATCGACGCAATGCCTGCGCAGGCAGGCGGTGAGCCAGGCGGGCCCCCAGGGGGGCAAACACGACGCTAGCGACCACAATGCCGAGGAACGCCGGTAAATACACATAGCCCAGGCTGTACGCCGGCAGCCCGGCATGATTCCAGCCGGTGGCAACAAAGCCCGCCGCCCCGGCGATGGCGATGGGCAGGGCACAGGCGCTGGAGGTCGCGATAGCCTCCTGGATACGCAACCGGCTCCACACCAGAAAAGGCACGGTCAAACTCCCGCCACCAATGCCCACCAGGGAAGACACCGTGCCGATAACCCCACCCACACCAAGCATGGCGGGCAGGCGCGGTAAATCGTGGCTGGCCCGCGGGCGCAGCCCGATAAACAACTGGAGGGCAACCAGCCATTCGAAAATGGCGAAAAAGCGCCGCAACACAGACGCCGGCATCCATTCGGCCAGCTGCGACCCCAGCAGGGCACCGAGGACAATGCCCGGGACCAGCTGGCGGAACACCGCCCAGCGCACGGCGCCGCGCCGATGGTGGGCGCGCACGGAGGAAATCGCCGTCATGACGATAGTGGCCAGCGAGGTTCCCACGGCAAGATGGATAATGAGCGGTGAGCTGAAATGCTGGCGGTGAAACATATAGACGAGTACCGGTACGATGATCAAACCTCCACCTACCCCCAACAGGCCTGCCACCGTACCGGCAAACGCCCCCAGCAGCAGATAGGTACCAGTGGTTTCGAGCATATGCCGCCTCACTTCAGGTCAGCTGGCTGACTTGAAATAGCAAGAACGCCACGCTGAAAAACAATCCACATACAGGTACCCATAACGGCACACTGAATCCCGGACTTGACCCGTTATGGTGCTTAATTCGCAACAGGGACAAATTAATCAGACTGAAAATGCAAAGACTGATGAAACTGGTCAACCTCGCCAGGCTGAGGATGGGCAACCACAGGGCAAAACCCAGGATCAGGCAGGTCACGATCACGGTGGCAATAATCGGGGTCCGGGTCCGCGGGTGGACCCTGCCCAGCCAGGCCGGCAGCCAGTGGCTGCGACTCATGCCATACAGGATGCGCGAGGCCATGATGACCTGAATCAGAATACCGTTGACGATGGAGGCCACACCGATGAGTGAGATCAGCCAGGGATCACGCCCGGTCATGTGCGCATAGATATAGGCAAGCGGCGCTGCCTGTTGTGCCAGCACACCGGGCCGGATGACCAGCACACTCAACAGCGCCACCACAAAATAAAACGCGGTGGTGATCACCAGGGCCAGGATGATCCCGCGCGGCAGTGTCTTCTGCGGCTGCCTGACCTCTTCGGCCACGTTTACCATATCTTCAAATCCGATAAAGGCATAGAAGGCCACGAAGGCACCCAGCAGGATTCCACTCCAGGCCATCAGATTAGCGCCCGGTAACAGCTGCGGCCAGTGGCCTGGAAGCTCGCCGAAGCCGCTACGCGCCACCCAGATCACCATGACCAGGCCCAGCATCTCGAACAAGGTCATCACGCTGGCAATCAGCACGGACTCGCCGATCCCCCAGATCACGATCGCGCCGAGGAGTAACAGGCTCAGAGTCATGACCAGGCCAGCCGGCCATTGGACAAAATGCGCCAGGTAACCGAGTAATCCATGCACCAGGGTTGCACTGGAAACGGTGCCAACACCGACAATCATCATACCGACAAACAGGGACAGGCCGGGGCGATGAAAACTTTCCTGCACGTAGACCGCCTCGCCCGCGCTCCTGGGATAACGCGTTGCCAGCTCTGCGTAGGAAAAGGCCGTCAGCCCGGCAAGGAGCGACGCCAGCAGGAACGCCAGTGGCGTAAACAGGCCGGCGGAACCGGCAACCTGGCCGATCAGGACATAAATCCCGGCGCCAAGGATAGTGCCAATGCCATAAAGCGTCAGTAATGGCAGCGTCAGGCTGCGCTTGAGCGGGATATCTGCCATGCGCCGGATTATGTCGTGAATCGCGACTTAACTGAAGGCCAGTCTGCGCTGTCGACAAATGTCCATCAGGTCCCTGGCGACCTGCACGGTATCAATCGCGGCGTGGCCATAGGCTGCGGCATTTAGCTCGTCCACCGGCAATACCTCAACCCGCATGGTTTTTGCCTGCATACGCGCCTGCCACTGCAGGTAACTGAGATTTTCGTTCCAGCCTTCGGCGCGCGCCATGGTTTGCATGGCCCGCCTGATCCCGGCCAGTGAATCGGTTTGTCTTAACTGTTGCAGGGCCTGTTGGTAGGCATGGAAACGCTGCCAGTAACGCGAGGCAAAAATTAAGCCCCTGCGTCCAAGCACAAACCCCAGCCACAACACCAGCACAGCAAACAGTAACTGCAACCAGCCATTGATAATCACTATCCTTGGTCCGCGCAGGATTTTGCTCTCAAGCGTGCCACTGGCCGGATCAAAATATTGCAGGCGCAGATCGGGCAGGCGATAGATGCCGATGTGTTTTGCGCGCACAGGCACGCTGTAGTCCAGCTCATGCTGCAGCCCCGTCGCATTGACCCGCATCAGGCTGTGTCGTTGCGCCTGATAAAAGGCAAATTGCCGATCACTGTGCAATTGCCCGGCATAGTCCGGCACCAGCGCCGGCGCCACGCCTGACAGTTGCAGTTTCAGCTGCAACCGGGACAGGACCGAACTGTTTAACCACGACTGTGACAAGCCATAAGCTCGCAGCTTCAGTTGACCGATCGGGATCGTGCCAGGCAACCAGGCCGGCAAGGCCCTGATTTTCAGCTCCAGTGGCGGCAGGTAAAAGCGACGGACCACCACCCCATCCCTGACGTATTCAATGGGCGGTAATTGCAGGCTCTGCTTGCCACTGCGTGACGGCACCACGACCCAGCCAAGCTGGTAACGCGTCAATGCAATCTTCGCCTGGGTGATGCGCTGTTTGTGTACCTGCATGGGCAACAGTACAATATCCTGCTGTTGCCGGTGTGGCTGCGCGAACAGGGCGTAGTGATCGTGCAGGTTGAGGTGACAGGCAACGATCACCTGTTGTTGTTGCCAGGGCTGCCGGGTCGATACCTTGCAGGCAAACGCCATCGGTGCATGAGTCACCGGATCTCGCGCGGGCAGGATGGTGAAGCGCAACACCGGAGTTTTATATTGCAAAAAGCTCAGTCCCGGCAGGATCAGCGTGCCAGCGTGCAGAGGATAGACACGCAGACGCAACACCTGTGCCGAACCGTCCCGTGAAAGATTGGCATCATACACGCGCGGCAAGGCGACCTGATGTCGCCAGCGGTCGAAATCCAGTGTGTCCAGCGAGACCGCTGTTTGATCAGAACGCAGTGTTAGCCAGATCGGCTGACCCAGTTCCAGCTGGTGTCGTTCCGCTTTTATCTCTAACACCGCTGCCGTCGCGATCTGGCTTAACACCACCAGGCACAACAGCAACAGGCTACGCAGACCCGACTGCAGGCTTACCATGGCGGAACCCCCGGCAACACTTCCGGTCGCCGGCGTGGCGCCGGAAAGCCCTCTTCCGCTTCATACAGGCGCTGCCAGAACACGCTTTGATCAACGGAAATTCGCGTGTCCTGAGTCCGGATGTCCCGAGCCCGGGTAATGTCGTAAGTCCATTGCGTATCCTTATTCAGCTCAACCTGACTGCTGGCAGGCCGGGCCTGCTGCAACAGGTTCGCCTGCCCCTGAATATTATTCCTGTCCAGGACCGGGCCTGACGTCTTGCCCGAGTGTTCACTCTCGTCAATGCTGACCCGGCCCTTGCCAACATCGGTGTCCGGTTTCGCCGGCGCGGTATGATAACCGGTGCCAGCGCGCCCACCGACCGGCGGAACCTGATATGGCTTCGTCTGCAGGGCCTCGGCATAGGACAGGTTGATTCTGGCCGGCGAAAAATTTGGTCGGTAACGCAGGACATCACGATAGGTCCTGGCTGCGCGCGCATACCTGGCCTGGCGGTAATAACAGTTAGCCAGGTTAAACAGGGCATCGGCACGCTGCTGATCACTGTCGGCATCGAGTACTGCCTGGATATAGACTGTCGCGGCCCTCGGATAGTTTTTTGCCTGGTACCAACTGGCGGCCTCGGCCATACGGGCCTGGAAGCCGGCGCGACGGGCAAAAGCCTGCGCCGCCTGGGAATAGTGACCTTGCCGGTATAACCGCCAGGCCGTGGCAGTATTATCCTCCGCCGCCTGGCCTTGCGGCGCATACGAGAGGCTGACAAGCAACAGCATGCCGCACACTAACGCGGACACGCCGGCACGCGGCAACACGGGCACACGGACATAGGCGAGCAACAACAGGATCAATCCCGGCAACACAAACCAGGCTGAAAGGTCGTGCCAGATCTGCACACCATTTTTTGTGCCAGCCTGTTCCTGCAATGCCAGTCGGGCAATGCCATCGTCATACAGTGTCCGCCAGTCACTGTCATCGTCGGCGGCTTTTGCGTATGCCCCGTTACCGAGTTGAGCCAGTCGCTGCAGGCGTGTTGCGGCCAGGCGCGTGACCACGGGACGACCAGCATATTTTAACCAGCCATTTTGATCGTTGAGCAAGGGGGCACCCTGGGGAGTGCCAAGCCCGAGTACGTATAAATGAATATTGTGCTGACGCAGACCGCTGACCAGTCGTGTCAGGCGCTGGCGGGAGGCGGCATCGTCATGCAGTATCCCGCCGTCACTCACCAGCAAGATGGCACGTGCGACGTGATCGCTGGCCAGCAATCGCGTCTGCGCCAGGCGCAGGGCGTTGAACATCCCCGAACCTTCCGTCGGCAGCTGACGCACACGCAGCGCAGCAACGCTCTGGCGTAAGATAGACTTGTCGCTGGTGCCCGGGATCATCACGTGGGCATGGGCGGCATACACGATTATGCCCATGCGCACCTGGTGCAGACGATCGATCAGGTCATGCAGCTCCAGTACCGCTCGCTGCAAACGCGAAGGCGAGACATCCCGCGCCGACATGGAATAGGACTCATCCACCACGACCTGTAGTTGCAAAAACTGCGAAGTGTTTGCTGCCACAGTCTGTTGCAATATGCGTGGGCCGGCCATGGCCAGCGCCAGGCTGCACCATGCCAGTACCAGCGCCAGCTGACGCAAGCGCCAGGGTGATCGTGCATTCTGGCCTGCGCTCTCGACCCAGGGCAACAAGGCTTTGTCGGCAAACGCATCTACACGGCGACGCTGGCGCAGGCGCATAAGCAGCCACAATACAAGCGGTTGCAGCGCCAGCAACAACCACCAGGGATTGCGCAGTTCGATCGTCTCAAGCCACGGCATCAGCGACGCCTCCGCAGCAATGGCAACAGCTGCCATAAACTCAGCCAGATCAGCGCCAGCAACAGGGGCCACATGTATAAAGGTTGACGTACATATTGGGGAGCAGCAGTGGTCGCGCGCAGACTGGCTGCATTAATGGCACGCAAGGCCTGTTGCAGGCTGGCCTCGTCTTTTGCCCAGAAAAATTTACCGTCACCGGCCCTGGCAATCCCCTGGAGCAGGTAAAAACTGGCGGGGTGATAAATCAGGGTGAGCCGGTGTTTTTCTGCACCGGCATAACTGCCTGCGCCGATGGCAATGGTATGCAGACGCAAATGCTGTCGCGCAAGATAGGCCGCCGCGGCCCGGGGATCGATATGCCTGGCACTGCGATTGGCATCACTGATTAACACCAGCACGGGCCTGGCACCCGGGCTGCTCTGCTCATCCTGTTTTACCTGGCGCAGGCTGTACACCAGGGCCCGGCTGATATTACTGGTACGGCCAGTCAGTACCGCTGCACGCAGGCGACGGATCTGATATTGCAATAAACCATAATCATTGGTTAACGGCACGTAATCATAGGGTTGCTCGGAAAATACTGCACCCAGGCGATAGGGCTGGGCCAGGGCGAGACAGAATAGCGTGAGCAGCACCGCGTAACTCAGAAACTGTGCCAGCCAGCGCCGCTTCATGGCCCGGCTCTGTTTTTCCTGTTGCAGCGCCTGGAGTACGCTATATTGCGGGTGGCGATAGCGTCGCACACCCAGGCCGTGTAACAGGCTCGCGAAAGGCAACAGGCAGCGCGGATTGCGCCACAACAGCCAGGCCAGCAGCAACAGCGCAAACGGGATGATCAACAACCACAGCGGATGAGTAATGCCCAGTTGTGAGATCGGTGTATGCATTCAGGAATAACTCAGCTGTTGCCTGCCATTGGTTCAGTCGCCGGCATGATGCTTTAACCAGTAACGGCCTCTGACGATTAAATCTGCCAGTTCCTCACGCCCCGGCGGACGTGAGGCAAACACGCAGGCCTGCAGTTGCCGGTAGAAGGCCAGCCACTCCTGATCGTTTGCAGTCGAGTGGCGCTGTAGCGGATGCAACGCCAGGCCATGGAGCACGGCATGGTAAATCCGGTATGCCATGTCCCGGGCATCCACCGTTTGTGATCGTAATTGGCGTCGATAGCGACGCAGGGCACGCAAGCCGCACTGGCGTGGTCGCTGTTGCCATAACAAAGCCACCACCAGCAGCACCAGGATGAATAAGGCAATGCTGCCAGGCAACAACCAGCTGTCGACGGCTGCCGGCGGTGTCGGTGGCAGAATATCCACCCAGTGTTGATTCAACATGGCCGCGTGTCCGCTCATAATAGCCTAACTGTCCACAAACAAGGTCTCGTCGGCACGGTAACGCTGGTAATCGATCCCGGCCTGGCTGAACCAGTCCGCCACTTCGCGATGGCGCTGCCGCATTTTGTCTTCAAACTGCCTGGTTAGTCCGCTGTCGCTGCAATCGATGTGTGTTACCTCGTCAGCCTGTGCAAAGCTCAGGTCGCCCTGTTGTGGCAGATGCAGTTCACTGACATCAACAATGTGCCGGGCATACAGGCTGTGGCGTTGCGCCAGTGCATGTAGCAGGGGTAAATCATGCGCCTGCAGGTTCTGGAAATCACTGTACAGAATAATGATGCAGCCAGGGTCAAGCTGCACCAGGCACTGGCGCAGGACCGCTGGCAGGATACTGGCCGCGCTAAATTCCGCAAGCGGCGGGCTGGGCTCGGTCAAACACCGGACTAATGCCTGGTGACTGCTGCTATCGTGGGCAGGTGCGAACCAGTCTGCCTCGCTATCGTATAGCACTGCGCCAATAGCCAGGGCACGCCGCTGCGCCAGAAACAGATGATACAGCGCCAGTTGTGCGGCAAGTGTCAGCTTGAGGCGGACACGTGTACCAAACCGCATGCTGGCACCGCGGTCCAGGATTAACCAGACCGGTGGCCGGCGTTCTTCGTAAAACGTTTTCTGGTACAACAGACCAGTGCGGGCCAATACCCGCCAGTTAATAAAGCGCGCTTCGTCACCTGCCTGGTAAGGCCGGTTCTCGGCATACTCGTAACCGCGCCCGACAAAGGCAGACTGACGTTCGCCGAGCAACATGTGCTGCACTTCGCGCCTGGCCAGCAATGCCGGCGCCGTGTCTGAATTGGCGGCCTGATGAATGCGTTCGATGGTTTGTGCGTCGACCAGAGGGGGTGGCGAAAACCGGGATAACCAGGACCAGGGCGTGCGCAATGGCTTACTCATGGACAAGCCGTTACGGAATCGGGATGATCTCGAGCAGGCGGCTGACGATCATCGAACTGTCGACCTGTTTGGCTTTCGCGGCAAAACTTGGCAGCACCCGGTGACGCAGCACATCCGGAGCCACTTCAATGACATCGTCAGGAATCACGTAGTCACGTCCCTGCAGGTAGGCGTGGGCACTGGCGGCACGCACCAGGGCCAGGGTTGCGCGCGGTGATGCGCCGAACTCCACGTAGTCCTGCCACTCGCTTACCCACTGATCGAGATGACGGGTGGCATGGCTTAACCTGACGACATACTCCTCGATCACCGGCTCAATATGTACCTCGGCCACTTCATGACGGGCCTGCAGGACCGTCTGAGGTTGCAGCCGACTCTCAAGGCTGACACTGTCTTCACCAAAGTGCGTCTGCCGATCCCGGCGCAGGATCGCCAGTTCCTCGTCCTGCGAGGGATAATCGATCACCACGTGTAATAAAAACCGATCCAGTTGCGCCTCCGGCAGCGGATAAGTCCCGGCCTGCTCCAGTGGATTCTGGGTCGCCATGACAATAAACAGGTCCGGCAGGCTGTGCGTTTCTGCGCCCACCGTGATCTGATGCTCTTCCATGGCCTCGAGCAGGGCGGACTGGACCTTGGGTGGCGCCCGGTTGATCTCGTCGGCCAGGATGATTTCGTGGAACAGCGGACCGGGCATGAATTCAAAACGGCGTTGTTCCGGATCGAAGACCTCGCTACCGGTAAGGTCCGAGGGCATCAGGTCAGGGGTAAACTGGATACGCTGAAAACTGGCATGCACGCCACCGGCCAGGGCCTTGACCGCCGTGGTCTTGGCCAGCCCGGGTGCCCCTTCCAGCAACAGGTGGCCGCCGGTCAGCACGCCGATCAGGATGCGGTCCAGCAGCATGGCCTGACCCACGATCACGCTCTGCATGTGCTCGCGTAGTTTGAGAAATTCCGGTTGGGTTTGCATGGTGACCTGACAACAGTTTTTCTTACAGTGTAACAGATTGCGCACCGGGACTGGTGACAGGCAGGGGCCTATTCTACGTCATCCTCCACTTCGACAAAGGCATCCTGTTCGGCATCGTATTCGAATTCCGTATCGTAGGGGGCATCGAGAACATCGATAAACCGGTCATCGATATTCAGCACCGTGCCCAGCGAGACATAATGCCAGTTGTCCGGGTTATCCAGGTAATCGTCGTCCTCATCGCCGGCCATGATATTCCAGCCACTGAAATCCGCGATCTCCTCTTCCGCGTCACTTGGGTTTTCACGGTAGAGGGCCCCGACCGGCTGCTCATCCTCCAGTACACGCGAGGTCACAAAACAGCCCTGGCTGTATTGCTGGACGATATTGGGGACCGGATCATCCTGCTGGGTATCAGTGATGTGGTAACTGGTGAATTCAATCTCATCGCCTGGCTGCAGCTCGGGCAGTGATTCGGGTTCGCTTTCGAGTTCACCATAAAAATCATCACCGGCAATTTCCGTAATCCGGACCCACAGGCCCTCGCTAAACTCGTCACCGGACTCGTCATCGCTGTAGGCAAAGACCAGCTGGACGCTGTCCCCTGCCTGCAACATGGCAATCACTTCCGAAGACGGTACGTAAAACGTATAGGGCTCGGCATCTGCCAGCTCACGGATGTCTTCCAGATACCAGACTGTTTCCTGCTCTTCCTGCATTTGCTTTTGTGTGGCTCCGTTCATAACGCACATTGAGTATAGAACAAGGTCTGTGCTGGCAACATTGGTACAGCACAGAATAAAACACTTGCCAAAGCATTTGATTGTGATAGGCCGGATCGGGTTCAGTCCGATCTAATCAAACTGGCTGGCAGTGTATTATTTTATCCAGATGGTTTTGGCATTCACGAATTCGTGAATCCCGTGATGGGAGAGCTCGCGGCCATAGCCCGAACGCTTGACCCCGCCAAATGGCAGACGCGCATCGCTTTTGACAAAGCCGTTCACAAACGTACAGCCGGATTGCATTTGCCGGGCCAGGCGCTCGCCACGTGCCGAATCGCGTGTCCAGATACTGCCGCCCAGGCCGAAATCGGACGCATTGGCAATGCGCATGGCCTCGTCTTCGTCACGCGCACGAATCACAATCGCCACCGGACCGAACAACTCCTCGTGGTAAGCGCGCATGCCCGGCGCAACCCGGTCGAGGATAGAGGCCGCATAAAAGGCGCCGTCACCCGGCAGGGGCTCACAGCCGGTCACGGCCACCGCCCCGGCCGCGATGGAATCCTGAACCTGGCGGTGTAACTCGTCGCGCAAATCGTTGCGGGCCATGGGTGCCAGAGTGGTAGCGGAGTCGGCAGGGTCGCCCGGCTTGAGGGCTTCGACCCCGGCCTTGAAACGGGTGAGAAAATCCTCGGCAATGGCATCCACCACGATAAACCGCTTGGCCGCGATACAGCTTTGCCCGCTATTGAGGTAACGGGATACGATGGCATTTTTGACTGCCAGGTCCATGTCGGCGTCTTCCAGCACAATAAACGCATCGGAACCGCCCAACTCAAGCACGGATTTTTTCAGGTTATCCCCCGCCGTCCGCGCTACCTGACGCCCCGCCGGTTCCGAGCCGGTGAGGGTGACGGCATGCACCCGCTTGTCTTCGATCACCTTCGCCACCTGTGAGGCGCCGATCATCAGGCTACGAAACACGCCATCCGGAAAACCGGCCTGTTGAAACACGTCTTCGATGGCCTGTGCGCATTGCGGCACATTGGAGGCATGTTTAAGCAAACCGGTATTGCCGGCCACCAGCGCCGGTGCGGCAAAACGAAAGACCTGCCAGAACGGAAAATTCCAGGGCATCACCGCCAGTACTGTGCCCAGGGGCAGGTAAGCGACGTAGCTTTTGCCGGCATCAGACTCAATAGTCTCGTCTTTAAGCAGGCTGGCGCCATTGTCGGCATAGTAATCACATACCGTGGCACACTTTTCCACCTCGCCGCGTGCATCTTTGAGTAATTTGCCCATCTCCTGGGTGATCAGGGCGCCATAACGATCGGCGTTATCGCGCAGGACCTGGCCAGCCCGGCGCATGAGTTCGATGCGTTCATTAATGGGTGTGGCTGCCCACTGCGGCGTGATTGCCGCGGTTTGCGCCAATGCCTGTTCAATCCGGGTATCATCCCAGGCATCGATCTCCATGACCTGTTCACCTGTGGCAGGATTGATAACAGTAAAACTCATGCCGACTCCTCTCGTACTGTTGAACTGGAAAATTTACTTAGGTTTTAACAGTATAGACACACTTGTGAAGAATGTAGATAAAATATGACGCAGTGATGACGCAGGTCATAGCGCTTGACTCAGGTCGCACCGTATCCTTTCGGTCAATGATCATTAACGGGTAAAAGACTTATGCATAGCAGGGTTTGTATCCTGGGCGGTACAGGTTTTGTTGGTATGGCCATCGTGGCCAGGTTGGTGAAACAAGGCTGTCATGTTCGCGTCCTGACACGTCGCCGCGAACGGCATAAGGCCTTACTGGTCCTGCCCGGCGTGGAACTGATCGAGGCGGATATTCAGCATACGCCGGTACTCGAACATTATTTTCGTGATCGCGATGCGGTGATCAACCTGGTCGGCATCCTGAATGAAAAACGCGATAACGGCCAGGGATTTCGCCACGTGCACGTAGACCTGGCGGAAAAAGTTGTACATGCCTGTCAGCACACGGGTGTCCGCCGCCTGCTGCACATGGGTGCGCTGCATGCCGATGCCAAACAAGGGACAAGTTATTACCTGCGCAGCAAGGGTGAAGCCCTGCAACTGGTACATGCGGCACGCGATCTGGATGTCACCAGTTTCTGCCCGTCGGTGATCTTTGGTCCGGGCGACAGCTTTTTTAATCGCTTTGCCAGCCTGCTGCGCCTGATGCCGGGGATCATGCCACTGGCCTGTGCCAACGCGCGTTTTGCACCGGTCTATGTCGGTGACGTGGCCGAGGCCTTCGTGCGCAGCCTCAATAACCCGGACTGCTACGGGCAACGCTATAACCTGTGCGGACCGCGAGTCTACAGCCTGAAACAACTGGTTAGCTACACCGCAACACAGGCCGGCCTGCACCTCTGGGTGATCGGACTGGGACCGGGCCTGTCGAAAGCCTGCACCGCTGGGTGATCGGACTGGGACCGGGCCTGTCGAAATTAATGGCCAATATTTTCCAGCACACGCCGGGGTTCAAACCTATCACCCGTGACAATTACCGTTCACTGCAGGTCGACAGCGTTTGCCCTGAAGGCTTCCCGGAAATCTTTGGCATCACCCCGCAGTCGATCGAAGAGATCGTGCCGACCTACCTCGCCCACCAGCAACTGCGGGAACGCTATTCCGGATTACGCCAACACGCCCGCCGCGACCACCCCTGAACCTTAGCAGGCTCTCTGGTTGTCATCAGAGACCTCAACGACGATCAGTCGGTACAACTGCTTGAACCCAGCTGCAGCGCGGCTGCTTTGTCGAACACGGGCAGACTGAACCAGAAAGTGGCCCCCCTGTCCGGGTTTGTGCGCGCGCCGATACGGCCACCGGTGGCTTCGATCAGTTCCTTGCATAATGACAGGCCAATCCCGCTGCTGCTCTCGCCGCCCGTGGGTTTGTTGCTGAGTTGCACACCGGAGATGAAGAGTTGCGCCTGATCGGCCGGGGTCAGGCCCGGGCCATCGTCCACCACTTCGACCTGCACGCTGTCGCCCTGCAACTGGCTGCGTATCACCACATGCGAGCCCGGCGGACTGAACTTGATGGCATTGCCAATCATATTGTCGAGGACCTGGCGGATTTTGAAACTTTCGGCATTCACCGGTGGTAAATGGCTGGCGAGTTCGGTATTGAGCACGGTCTGTTTTTTCCCGGCATACAGGTCATTAGCCTCACGGGTCTCGTGAATCAGCGTATTCAGGTCAAGCCGCTCATCCAGCGATGACTGGCTGACCTGAAACTGGTTTTGATCCAGAAAACCGTGTACCACTTCCTGCATTCGCCGGTTGGTCTGGTCGAGCAAGGCCAGCTCCTCTTCTATCGCCCCGGCTTCGCCGTTTTGCCGTGGAGGCGAGGCGCGCAAGGATTCGATGATATCCGCCATGACCAGCATGGGCTTTTTCAGGTCATGGCTGGCAAAACGGACCACGTTATCCTTGAGCCTGGACAGACAGGCAATGGATAGCTGGGTCTTGATGCGGGCCGCCGCAATCGCCTGGTTCAGGGGTTTGAGCAGGTAGTCATTGGCCCCGAGGGACAGGGCTTCCACGATACGCTCCTGCTTGTCATCGGCGGTGAACATGATCACCGGTAATTCCAGCATGCTGTAGTTCAGACGCAGACGGGTCAGCACCTCAATTCCGTCCATTTCCGGCATGCTGACATCCAGCAACACCAGGTCGATATGGCGCTCGCCGATCACCTCCAGGGCCATTACACCATTTTCGGCCTCGATGATGTCATAGCCCAGCTTGCTCAGGGTCATTTTGACCAGCCGACGATTAAGATCGTTGTCGTCGACGACCAGAATGGATTTTACAGACACAGGATCGCTCATGCATTGAACCGGGGCGTGATGTGGAAACCGTTTTTGTAGTGTATATTTCGCAAAACTTGTATTACATATCGACTCAAATCCCGGTAAGTTTAAACCCCTGTATCTATCCCTGGAATTCATGAAGAGCTATCTGGTCGGAGGTTGTGTACGCGATGCCCTGCTTGGTTTGCCGGTCAAGGACCGGGACTGGGTGGTGGTCGGTGCCAGCCCGCAGGATCTGCTGCGCGAGGGCTATACCGCGGTCGGTAAGGACTTCCCGGTCTTTCTGCACCCGCAAACCCGGGAGGAATATGCCCTCGCCCGCACTGAGCGCAAAACCGGGCCGGGCTATACGGGTTTCCAGTTTCATGCAGCGGCGGACGTCAGCCTCGAGGAGGACCTCAAGCGCCGCGACCTGACCATCAATGCCATGGCGCAGGCCGCCAATGGCGAAGTGATTGACCCCTATCATGGCCAGCAGGACCTGGCGCAACGTCTGTTGCGCCACGTCTCGCCGGCCTTTGTCGAAGACCCGGTACGCATACTGCGCGTGGCCCGCTTTGCCGCCCGTTTTGCGCAACTTGGATTCGAGGTGGCGGAAGAGACCATAACCCTGATGCGGGAAATGGTGGCTAATGGCGAAGTGGATGCACTGGTGCCCGAGCGCGTGTGGCAGGAAACCGTGCGCGCGCTGGGCGAGGACACCCCTTCACGCTATTTCGAGGTGCTGCGCGACTGCGGTGCCCTGGCCCACATCTTCCCCGAACTCGATCAGCTGTTCGGCGTGCCGCAACCGGCAGAGTATCACCCGGAAATCGATACCGGCGTCCATGTGATGATGGTGTTGCAGCAGGCCGCGCGCCTCAGCCAGGATACCCGGGTGCGCTTTGCCGCCCTGGTGCATGACCTGGGCAAGGGCACCACGCCCAGGGAGGAACTGCCGCAACATATCGAGCACGAGGCCCGCGGCGTGCCGCTGGTCAGGGCAATGTGCAAACGCCTGAAAATCCCGCGTGATTACCAGGACATCGCCCTGCTGGTCACCGAGTACCATTTATACTTTCATCGCGCCAAAGAATTGCGGCCCGCGACCTTTATGAAATTATTCGAACGCCTGGACCTGTTTCGCCGCCCCGAGCGCCTGGAGATGTTCCTGCTCGCCTGCGAAGCGGATTCACGCGGGCGCCCCGGTGATTACCAGACCCGCGAACTGGCACAACCCGCCCTGTTTCGCACAGCCTACAGCGCGGCCGCCGGGGTCGCGATCCAGCCCATCCTGGATCGCGGCCTGAGCGGCAAGGCCATCGCTGATGAATTGCGCCAGCAACGCATCCACGCCATCCAGGCCGCGCTCCACTCATAACCGGATACATACTTATATATACTATGGCAAATGACACTCCAAAGATCGGCTTCGTCAGCCTTGGCTGCCCCAAGGCCCTGGTCGATTCCGAATTGATCCTGACCCAGCTGCGCGCCGAGGGCTATGACATCGCCCCCAGCTATGACAACGCCGACCTGGTCGTGATTAATACCTGCGGTTTCATCGATGACGCGGTGACCGAATCCCTCGACAGTATCGGCGAGGCCCTCAACGAAAACGGCAAGGTCATCGTCACCGGCTGTCTCGGCGCCAAGGGCGACATCGTCAAGCAAACCTACCCGGAGGTGCTGGCCGTCACCGGCCCCCATGCCCTGCACGAAGTCATGGACGCGGTGCACGCGCATCTGCCCAAACCGCACGACCCGTTCCTGGAACTGGTGCCCGAACAGGGCATCAAGCTCACGCCGCGTCACTATGCCTATTTAAAAATTTCCGAGGGCTGTAATCACCGTTGCAGCTTTTGCATTATCCCCGCCCTGCGCGGTGACCTGGTCAGCCGCCCCATCGGCGAGGTCATGCAGGAGGCAGAAAACCTGGTGCAGGCCGGCGTGAAAGAACTGCTGGTGATCTCGCAGGACACCAGTGCCTACGGCGTCGACGTCAAATACCGTACCGGCTTCTGGGGTGGGCGCCCGCTCAGGACGCACATGACCGAACTGGCCCGGGCCCTGGGTGAACTGGGCATATGGGTCCGCCTGCACTATGTCTATCCCTACCCGCACGTGGATGAGGTGATTCCACTGATGAGCGAGGGCAAGCTGTTACCCTATCTCGACATTCCGTTTCAGCACGCCAGCCCGACAATCCTCAAGGCCATGAAACGTCCGGCCAATGCGGAAAACGTATTGAAACGCCTGCAACGCTGGCGCGAACTCTGTCCGGACATCAGCATTCGTTCCACCTTCATCGTCGGCTTCCCCGGTGAAACCGAGGAGGATTTTGCCCAACTGCTGGACTTCCTGGACGAGGCACAGCTGGACCGGGTTGGCTGCTTTATGTATTCCCCCGTCGAGGGTGCTGCCGCCAATGCCCTGCATAACCATGTGCACGAAGAGATCAAACAGGAACGGCTGGAAAGCTTTATGGTAAAACAGGCCGCGATCAGCGCCGACAAACTCAAAC
>JARRNT010000029.1:0-79808 GCA_037384645.1 Gammaproteobacteria bacterium
AAAAAATGGGTGTCAAAATCGCGATCGATGATTTCGGGACTGGTTACTCCTCGTTGTCTCACCTGCGCAGATTGCCGATAAGCGCGCTCAAGATTGATAAGTCCTTCGTGCTGGAAATGATCAAGAACAAACAGGATAAGGCTATTGTACGTTCAACTATCGAGCTGGCGCATAACCTGGAAATGTCAGTGGTGGCAGAAGGAGTCGAGAACACCAAGCTACTGGGAGTTTTGCAATCGATGCATTGCGACCAGGCCCAGGGTTATGGCATATGCAGGCCGCAGCCAATACACGAACTTGAGGTATGGCTTGATGGCCACCCCGGCAATAATCTAGATAGTGACAAGATTCGTTATTAGGCCGATTTTATCCCCTGACCCGTGCTGCGATTCGATAATCATATTACGTCCGTTATGCTTGGCGGCGTAGAGGTTGTGGTCCGCCTGTTTAAGCATACTCTCCACTTTTTCACTAATACCGGCAGTATGCATCCCTATGCTGATGGTGACACCGATTTGCTTTTCGCCAAATTGCATTGGTAACTGCTCGATGGTCGTACGCAGCTTCTCCGCCACGATTTTCGCTGCCGGATTTTCTGTATCTGACAGGACAACCAGGAACTCTTCTCCTCCCCAGCGGGCGATTGAATCGTAATCGCGCAATGAATGGCGCAGTGCCTGCGCAATTTCAACCAGCACACGATCACCAAACTGGTGACCATAATTATCATTAATCCGTTTAAAATTATCGATATCGATCAACAAGACAGACATCGGAACTTTCAGTCTATGCATGCGATGTTCAGCCTGCTGCAAATACTCATACATATGCCGACGATTGAACAAATGCGTCAATTCATCCGTGCGTGCCTCTTGTTCCACCTTGTGCCGGAGATTCATCAGGCTGCTGTAGGAGCGATGGCGTGCATATTCGTGGATGTATGACATGATACTCACGGCCAGGAACGAGGCCAGGAACCGGCTTTTCAGAATTTCCGGATAATGTGCAACCATGATCGGATTGGGCACGTAAAGTAGAATCGCTGCGATAATAATCAATAACGATACCACGACCGCTCCCCAGCGGACTCCGTAGATGAACAACAAAAACGGAGCGGCCGCATAACACCAGAGGGGCCCGGTCTGTTGCACACCACCGCTACAGAGCAGATAAAAAAATAGCGCACCCATGATGATGGATATGGCATGCGCACCCATTGCATGCTTGCCTACCCGTAACATCATCAGGTAATTCACCAGGGTGACAGCGGCAAGGCTTAACAGGACTGTTGCGAGTTTATGGCGATGATCAACGATTGAGTCAATGCCAAAGCCCAACAGGAATATCATTCCGATGGTACTGAATACATTGACCAGGAATACCTTGCGTAAAATTTCAATATCAGCATCCTGCGAGAGACCTGCATAAGCGAGATGCCTGAAAGCGGATTTAATGCGTGTATGTATATACAAACCCGTTTGCCCTGTTTACACCGTTATCAAGACCAGTATCTTAGCATGCCTCATATGCGATTCAGGGCAAGAATCGACAGAGTGATCACAAAATCAATAGCCGCATCACAGGCTGAATATACCCTGATATTGCTAGGCTGATTAACTGCGGCGCGGATGATTTTTCCGGTACTGCTCGAGCTGAGTGAGGGTGACTGAACGTGCAATTTCCTGACTTTTACGAATGTGATCGATCATCGCCTGTCTAGCCCTGGCCACATCGCGCTGCTGGATAAACTGTATGATTTCGTAATGTTCCTGATAAGTATCTTTCACACTCGTGTCATCCGGAAAGCCCAAGGCGCGAATCGGGCGTATGCGATTATTCACATCTTCCAGGTATTGCACTAACACCGGGTTACGGCTGCCCCGGGCAATCACCACATGAAAACTCTCTTCGAATTGCTTGATATATTCCGGATCTTTCACCTGCGAGCCGGCATTTACCGGATTCCACACATCGGCCAGGGTCTGGAGCTCGTCGTCAGACATGTGTTCGATTGCCAATTCCACGGTCATTGCCTCCAGGGCAACCCGCACACTGTAATAATCACTGACCTGGGCAATATCTACTTCGCGGACAAAACAGCCCTGTTTTGGTCGCACCGTGACCAGCCCCTCGACTTCCAGCCGCTTCAGCGCCTCGCGTATCGGGGTACGACTGGTTTTGTAGGCCAGGGCCAGCTCGTTCTCCGTCACCCGCGAGCCTGGAAATAAATCAAAATTGATGATTTTTTGCCACAGGTCCTGGTAGATCTCGCGTGTTGTCAGGCGTTTTTTACCCAAAGTAGTCTCCTGGCCCCACACGCCGGTCTTGGGAGGCGCTGCACAATTGCGATACAGCGCCCCTGGCAACGTTCCAAACTTGTGCAGTTTTATGCATGTCGGATGTTCTCTCCTTCAACCTGGTGAACCATAAATTGCGAGATTATCAATATGTTAGGCATTTATCAGCCGATGGTTTGGGCTTGGCACAAACCATGCAACGTTGTATACAACAGCCCGCATACGGCCAGCTAACTTAAAACATACCACACGCCAGCCAAAAGGCGAGCGGGCCAGGCCGGACAGGCGATAGACCAACAAATTTTTGTAACCGTGCGAGGAGCATCAATCATGAGCAATGACAAGACCAATATCAGCCGGCGCAACCTGCTCAAGGGGATTGCCGCGGCCGGCGCTGTCGGCACTCTGGGGCGTTTCGGGATCTCGACCGCCCAGGCCGCCCCGAAAACCGTCAACATGGGCTTCATCTATGTCGGCTCACGTGATGATTACGGCTATAACCAGTCCCACTACGAAGGCAAGTCCGAGGTCGCCAAACTCGACTGGGTCAATGCCTTCGACCAGGAAAAAGTGCCGGAGACCATCGCGGTCGTCAAATCCATGGAAAGCATGATCAACCTGAACAACGCACAGGTCCTGTTCCCGACCTCATTTGGTTATTTTAAACCTTTTATCCTGGAGACGGCGCCCAAGTACAAGGATGTCGAATTCCTGCACTGTGGCGGTCTCTGGAAAAAGGGCGATCCGACCAACGCGGGCAGTTATTTCGGCTATATCGATGAACCGGTGTATGTCTCGGGCATTGTCGCCGGTCACATGTCGAAAACCGGCAAGCTTGGCTTTGTCGCCGCTATTCCGATCCCGCAGGTGCTGCGCAACATCAATAACTTCACCATGGCCGCGCGTAGCGTGAATCCGAACATCACCACGCACGTCGTGTTTACTGGCGGCTGGTCCAACCCGGTCAAGGAAGCCGAGGCCGCCAACAGCATGATCGATCAGGGTATCGACGTGCTGACCTGTCACGTCGACAGTCCCAAGGTCGTGATCCAGACTGCCGAGAAACGTGGGATCTACTGCTGCGGTTACCATGTCAACCAGGAAGTGCTTGCGCCTAATGGTTTTCTCACGGGTGCGCAATGGAACTGGGGCAAGGTCTACAAACAGTATGCGGAGATGATCAAGGCCGGCAAGACCATTCCCAACTTTATTCGCGGCGGCCTGCGCGAGGGTTACGTCAAGAGTTCGCCCTATGGCAAGCATGTAACGGCCAAGGCCCGGCAACATGCTGACGCGGTGCGCAAGAAATTTATCGAAGACAAAATGGTCGTGTACAAGGGCCCGATCAAGGACAACACCGGCAAGATTGTGATCCCCAAAGGGAAATCCTATGGCCAGCGGGATATCTGGCTGGAGAGCATGAACTGGCTGGTGGAAGGCGTCATCGGCACTACAAAAGGTTAAGCGGTAAAGAAGCGACGCCATATGCACGACCTGCTTGAGTCCATTGCCATCCCTGCCACGGCATTGCTGGTGTCGGTAATCCTGTTCGGCCTGTTCGTCCTGGCCGCCGGGACCAATCCGTTCTCCGTTATGCATAGTGTGTATATCGGGGCCTTCGGCAGCTGGTTCTCCTGGCAGAATACCCTGGTTGGCGCCTCGCCGCTGATGTTGACCGCCCTGTGTACCGCCTTGCCGGCGCGCATAGGTTTAATCAACATCGGCGGCGAAGGTGCCCTGGTTATCGGCGGGCTGTGCGCCGCCATCATTGGCATCCATCTCAACGGGCTCGCACCCTGGTTTGTCATTACCAGCATGTTATTGACCGGGATCCTGACGGGAGGTTTATGGATCATGGCCGTCGGCGCACTCAAACATTATCGCAATGTCAACGAGACTATCAGTTCCCTGTTACTGAATTACATTGGCATCGCTATCCTGAATTTCCTGGTCATCGGGCCCCTGCACGACCCCGCCAGCATGAACAAGCCATCCACCTATCCTATCGGAACCGCCAACATGATCGGCGACATCGGTAGTTCCTCGGTCCATTACGGGCTGGTGTTCGGTATTACCGCCTGTCTCCTGTTGTGGTTTGTCATGCGTCGCACGACATTCGGGTTTGCCGTCGACATGGTCGGTGGCAATCTGCGCGCGGCCCAGTTGTCCGGACTAGCTGTGGGTAAACTGATCCTGACAACGTGTTTTCTTGCTGGCGCTACCGCCGGGCTGGCAGGCACCATTGAAGTCGCCGCAGTGCAGGGTAATGCCAACACCTCGCTCAATGCCGGTTACGGTTATGCCGGCATCCTGGTTGCTTTCCTCGCCCGCCATAACCCGCTGGCTGTGATTCCCGTCGCCATCCTCCTGGGCGGGATTCACGCCAGTGGCGGGTTTCTTCAGCGCCAGTACAATCTGCCCGACGCCACCACGCTGGTTTTTCAGGGCATCATTTTCCTGGTTATCCTCGCCAGTGAAGCCTTTTACGGTCGGCTGCCCTGGTTCAAACCCAAGGCCATGAGCTTATGACCGATACCAGTCTCGGTGCCGCAGGTATCGTGATCGCCGTCCTGGGTGGCGCAGTACGCGTCGGTACCCCCTTCCTGTTCGTCAGCCTGGGTGAATGCCTGACCGAGAAGAGCGGGCGGATCAACCTGGGCCTGGAGGGTAACCTGGTAATGGGCGCAATGTCGGGTTATGCCGTTGCCTATCTTTCCGGATCGGCGTGGCTGGGCGTGCTCGCCGCCGGCGGAACCGGTCTGCTATTGGGTTTGATTCACGCACTGTTGTGTCAGCAAAATCGTGTTAATGACATCGCCGTGGGCATTGCCATGATGTTGTTCGGGACCGGCCTCGCCTTCTTCCTGGGTAAATCCTTTATCCAGCCGGTGGCACCCCACCTGCCCGCCCTTTCGCTGGGTAGCTGGAGCCAGTCACCCGTGATTCGTGCCGCCCTGGATATCAACGTATTGTTTATCACCGGTGCCCTGCTCGCCCCTGCCATGGCCTGGTTTTTCCGACACGCGCGCTGGGGTCTGCTGATTCGTACCGTGGGTGAAAGCCGTGATGCGGCCCTCGCCATGGGGATCAAAGTTAATCGCGTGCGCATGCTGGCCACCATGTGCGGTGGCTTCCTGGCCGGGATCGGTGGTTCATATCTGTCCCTGTACTACCCGGGCAGCTGGAACGAAGGTCTATCCAGTGGCCAGGGCCTCATGGCCGTAGCCCTGGTGATCTTTGCGCGCTGGAACCCGATTTATTGTCTGTACGCCTCACTCCTGTTCGGTGGCGCCGCTGCCCTTGGCCCGGCGCTGCAATCGGTCGGGATCACCTGGGGCTACTACCTGTTCAACGCGGCACCTTATGTCCTCACCCTGGGCATTATGGTTGCCACGTCTTCCTCCACACAACGTTTTGCCAGTATGCCGAGCGAATTAGGCAAAGCCTGAAACAAGGAGAAACGCTTTCATGACCCGTTACGTCAACGCCGATCCCTATCCCTGGCCCTACAATGGCGAGTTGCACACGGCAAATACCGCGCTGATCATTATTGATATGCAAACGGATTTCTGTGGCGTCGGCGGCTATGTTGACAAGATGGGTTATGACCTGTCCCTGACCCGGGCACCGATCGAACCGATCAAGCGGGTGCTGGACTTGGCGAGGGCCCAGGGTTTCATGGTCATTCATACACGCGAGGGTCACCGTCGCGATCTTACCGATCTGCCGGCCAACAAGCGCTGGCGCAGTCAGCGCATTGGCGCCGGCATTGGTGATCCCGGCCCCTGCGGTCGTATCCTGGTACGCGGCGAACCCGGCTGGGAGATCATTCCGGAACTGGCGCCACTGGATGGCGAACCTGTTATCGACAAACCCGGCAAAGGTTCATTTTGTGCGACCGACCTCGAGCTATTGCTACGCCTGAGAGGCATCGAAAATATCATTCTTACCGGCATCACTACCGATGTGTGTGTCCACACCACCATGCGTGAGGCCAATGATCGCGGCTTCGAATGTCTGCTGTTGCAAGACTGCTGCGGCGCCACCGATGCCGGTAACCATGCCGCCGCCATTCACATGATCAAGATGCAGGGTGGGGTATTCGGCACGGTATCCGATTCCAACAGTTTACTGACGGCCATGGCATGACAAGCCAGCTTGCTAACATCCTCGAAGCCATCAATATCAACAAGCGCTTTGGTGAATTGCAGGCGCTCGATAACGTCAATCTGAAATTACGTGCAGGCAGCGTTCATGCCTTACTGGGCGAGAATGGTGCCGGCAAGAGTACCCTGGTCAAATGCATCATGGGTTATTACCAGCCCGATGACGGCGAGGTTCTGTTCGGCGATCGGCAACAGGCCATCACCAATCCGCATGACGCCCTGTTGCTCGGTATCGGTATGGTCTACCAGCATTTCACCCTGATTCCGAACATGAGCGTGGCGGAAAATATTATCCTGTCCCGGCCCCGGTTACCCGCCTTTATCAACTGGCGTCAGGAAATGAAAGCACTGCGCGAACGTATGCAGAGCATGCCGTTCCAGGTACCATTAGAGGCTTCGATCAATACGCTGTCCGCCGGCGAAAAGCAAAAGGTCGAAATCATCAAACAACTCCTGCTGAACACCAAAGTCCTGATCCTTGACGAACCAACCTCTGTCCTGACACCGGCCGAGGCCGATGAAGTACTGGGCCAGGTCCACAAGATGACAAGAGAACAGGGACTGAGCGTGCTGATTATCACGCACAAATTCCGCGAGGTAATGAGCTTTGCTGATGAGGTCACGGTCTTGCGCAAGGGGAAATTTGCCGGTGCCGCGCGGGTCAGCGATGTCACGCCCGCAGCCCTTGCCGAAATGATGGTCGGGCGCGAAGTCATTAGCGAACCCGTGCGACGCAGCAAACAGGCAGAACATAAACCCGTGCTGCAAATGCAGGATCTCCAGGTCGAGGATGACAGCGGCGTGCTCATGCTGCAGGGTCTTGGCCTGACCGTCAATAGCGGTGAAATTGTCGGGGTCGCCGGCGTCTCCGGCAACGGTCAGCGTGAACTGGTGCAGGTCCTGTCCGGCCAGCGCCAGCTACTGGGCGGTAAAATTGTCGTCGATAACGAAGCTTATTCTGCCCGACGCAAGCAAATGCACCGTCATAAATTCCATTGTCTGCCGGAAGAGCCCCTGCGCAATGCCTGCGTCGCCGGCATGAGCGTGGCCGACAACATGGCGTTTCGCCGGTTTGATCGTCCACCTTTCGCCCGGCATGGCTGGCTGCTGAATCGTAAAGCCATGCGCAGTACGGCGCTGGATCTGATTAAACGCTTTAACGTCAAAACGCCGGGCCCAGGCAACGCCATCGGCAACCTGTCAGGCGGGAATGTGCAACGCGCAGTATTAGCACGCGAACTCGCCGATGATGTCAATGTGCTGGTTGTTGCCAACCCCTGTTTTGGTCTGGATTTCGGCGCCGTTGCCGATATTCACCGAAACATCATGGCCGCCCGTAATCGTGGTAGTGCCGTCCTCTTGATCAGCGAAGACCTGGACGAAATCCTCGAACTGAGTGATCGTGTCTTTGTGATCTCGAATGGCCGCCTGGTGTATGAAACCACGCCCGCCAAAGCCGACCTGATGACCATCGGCAAATACATGGCCGGACACTGAGGTGCAATATGCCCAGTATTGACGCAAAACCCTATCGCTACGAATTGCCCGCAACACTGCCTGCCTTGATCATTATTGATATGCAACGCGACTTTATTGAGGCCGGTGGTTTTGGCTCCGCACTCGGTAATGATGTCCGCCTGCTACAAAATATCGTTCCAACGGTAGCTGACCTGTTGAAGTTTGCACGCCAGCTGGGTATGACCATTATACACACACGCGAGGCACACAAACCCGACCTGTCTGATTGCCCGCCCGCCAAACGCGCACGCGGCAATTGCGCCATCCGCATCGGCGATCCCGGCCCAATGGGTCGGCTGCTGATCGATGGCGAACCGGGGAATGCGATCCTTGATACCCTGCAACCCCAGGCCGGCGAATATGACCTGGCCAAACCCGGTAAAGGTGCCTTCTATGCTACCGCCCTGCACGACATCCTGCAGCAGCACAAGATTACACACCTGTTATTTGCCGGTGTGACTACCGAGGTCTGTGTACAAACCAGTATGCGCGAGGCTAACGATCGAGGTTATGAATGCCTGCTGATTGAAGATGCCACCGAGAGTTACTTCCCCGCATTTAAAACCGCGACAATTGACATGATCACGGCCCAGGGCGGTATCGTCGGCTGGGCCGCACCCAGCAACAAGGTCATTCAGGGCCTGGAAGCCGCCTATGGCTGAAGGTGACAAAGCCATCGTTCTGCGCAGGCTGTTTGAACTTGGAACCGACTCCGTTGAACTGGACTGGCAACCATTCCGGGAAGGTATCGATATTTACCCTATATATGAGAGTCAGCAGGGCTGTTCCGCGGCGCTGTTACGCTATGCGCCTGGTGCCACTGTCCCCGCCCATACCCATACTGGTTATGAACATATCCTGGTACTAGAAGGCGAACAGCAGGATGAAAACGGTCTGTATGAACAGGGAACACTGATGATTAGCACCCCCGGCACCAGCCACACGATTTTTAGCCCGGCAGGATGCATTGTATTAGCTATCTGGGAAAAACCGGTCAATTTCCACTAGCACTGATATTCAGTTTAAGGCTCAGGCTACTGTTTCATGATTTGAATTAACAATTCTGTTGCTGCAGTCAGTACCGGTCCAGCGAGAGGATTAAGTTCGAGCTGCTTCATGCTGCCCTGGCCAAAATAAATACCATCACTTACCAGAAAACTCAGTCTAACCTGTTTCGCAACTGGTGGTCCTAATCGTTGATGCGGCCAGGGCTTGATCTACTCGATAAACGGTTGCGCTTCCAGGAACAACTTCCGCACTTTAGCGGCAATTTTTTTACCGGGTTTCTGCAGTTTTTTTACGTGCCCATCACGGTGGATGTAATAGACGCTCCCGTCACGATACGCCGCCAGGGTATCCAATCCGTTTTTGAAAGCGACCTCGACAATAACACCGAGCAAGACTTTATGAACCGGCTTGTGCTTGTTCTCGATTAGAATGTGATCGGCCAGTAATTTCTGCCTCGAGTCTGCTTTCTTGGACTCGCCCAGCTTTCGTATGGCCTGTATATCAGGGTTACTGGAAAACAACAGCTTCCATATCGGGTCGTTATTGACTGCGCCTGTTTTTTTATAGGCATCAGGATTATCGCAAAACAACTGGTTATAGATAATGTTGCTTTCAGCCTGATGATACGGGGCGTAAGTCGTTACTTTTGCCTGTGCTGCCAGGGCAGCACACAAAACATAAACCCCCATGCCAATACGCAACAATGAAACAATAGCAGTACACGAGAACTTCATGGCTTACATTCACTTGCAAAGTAAAATATTACACGTTATGTCTTTTACCAAATAAAACATTACTGAGGTCAAGCTGGATGTACCCACATCTGGTTCTTATTTTAAATATTTCCGATATTTTTCCCGCAAATCAGACATAGGCGCATCCTGCTCCGCCTTGCCATAACTGTCGTAGGCCTCGAGGTTTTGATTATAAATGCCGCTGGCCAACTTCTTATATTTTGCCTTTTTCATATACTGCTTCAGTACAGCCATAACATGATTGGGGCGAGAGAAAATATGATAACTTCCGACTAAATTGGCTTGTTGCTCTGCTGTTAGCAACAGCGCCCCATTGAAAAAGCATTTGGGTTTCAGCAAAAGCAGTGCTTCGGTATCCTGCTGCAGATGCTCATCAACCTCCGCGCTGTCATGTGGCGCCGAATGGATAGACAGGAAACGTGCGACCGCCTTGTCATTTTTACATTGCATCGCCTGCTGAAAGGCATGATTGTAGACCTTAAAAAACCGGTTATAACTGGCGTTATAAAAGTCATCCAGATTGTTTACCAGGCAGTGGAAAGTATTATGTGGACAGATTTTCGGCTCGGCATCGGCAAACACCAGGCCAGGCAACAGTAAGCACATCACAACCAGCAGTCTTTTCATTTTTATCGAATTCCTGTGCTGTCACTAAATCGGCGGCAATCCCAAATTTAGCCTATTCACGGGGCGATTACCAAACTTACCCCGCACGGCTGAAGCCGTATCAGACAGTCACACACCAAGTGTTAACCAGGCCGCTTCCCAGGGATAATCTATTTGACGGCCGGCACGCCTGCGGTATAGCTGGTGCCAATCAGGCTCCCGCCACAGTGAAGCACAACCGAATATTACATTCCCGGGAACATGGTATAAGCGCCATCCCTGGCGATAATAGCGCAAGCGAGGGATTCCCTCCCCCCACCTCATGCAAGACACATAATCTGCCAGAAAGTGCCCCAACCAAGGTAAATTGCACACTATTTAAACCGATATAGTTTTGCGCTGACAAATCAGCTGGGTATGGCACCAGCCAGTTCGCTGATAAAATGCCAGCGCGCGCTGGTTGTGCTTGTCCGCCAGTAGTTGCAGGCGGCTAAGTCCCTGTTGCCTGGCCCAGTTCTCCAGCCCACGCAGCATTTCACGCCCGATTCCATGCTGGCGATAATCGGCCGAGACAATCACGTCCTCGACCAGACCGACATCACCTCCCTCGGCCGTAGAAATATAAACCTGGACGGTACACATCCCCACAACCTCCTGGCCATCCAGTGCCAGCCAGACGAGGCAACCGGGAGACGCCCCGGCTTCGCTATGCGAAATCAGCCTGGCCAGAGCCCTGGCCTGTTTCTCGGCATCCGGCTGAAAATCTGCCTCGAGGGTAAAGAGCTGCTCGAGCAGACTGCATAATGCCGGGATATCTGCCTTCACGGCAGGCCGAAAATGGATGTTGTCTGGTATCGCCATTGATAAATTCCTGCTTCGATTCCCAGGTCAATACGACGTATCAAGCGGATAAAGCCCGGGGCTGGATACTGTCCGTAGAGTCATTACAAGACAACTTAGTGGCTCAATGCAAATACCAGCATACCAATAACAATCAGAACCGCAATATAGAGAAACAGCATACCAAGATTTCTTTCTGCGGGCCCTTCGGTTGCATATTGTTGCTTGAGCTTAGCAACTTCTTCATCGGACAACCCCCTACAATGCGGGCAGGCTGGCTCATTAATCAAATAATCCAGTCCACAGCGCGGACACTGACGAGTTCGCCGGATTCTGATGGGAAGTTGTATCATGCGGTACTACCGAACCAGGCCCTACAGCCCACAATGGTTGGTGAGATGAGTATCCAGGAAACGGGTATCCTTAATCAACTGCTGTATGGTTTTGTCTCTTGTCGAGTCAAACACGTAAGATGCCTTGACTTCGTAAGGTGGCGTGTTACTGAATTTCACCAGGTGCTGGTGATAATGTTTACCCCCGTGCTCGTACCACAAATAGTCGTTTTGCGCGCCGAGCTTATATGCCACGATCCTACGGCTGGGCACGCCTTTGACTATACTCCCGCCTGAATTAAACAGCGCACCGTTGCGAGCAATCTTGCCGCTGAATGCCATGTCGCAGAAGGCTTTGATCGCCGGTGGCAGTGGTTGAGCAGACTGCGCAAGACAAGACATCTGCAACAATATCCAGCTCAGCATGATTTTCACCAAATTATTCTTCGTCATCACCACCCCACGAATCAGCAGCAGTTTGCTGGTTCAATACTTTATATATAGTAAAACATATAACCGCTACCTGTATCACATCAATCTAATCTGCAAAGACGGCAACCGCTTTATTCATAAACCATGAAATGAATTAATGGTGGCGACGAGTGATCGCTCCGGACATCCTGCCCTCACGTGACAGAGCCACCCAACGAGCGCAGCGAGTGCTTTGGGTGTGGGTGTTTGTTCATCTCTGTACTTCAGTAGTTGGACCGCTACGCTGAAAGAGCGGCAGGTCTGCCGAAAGCAAGCCGAAGGGCGAGCGTTAGCGAGTCCACCCCGGCCTCAGCATCTAATCAGCGAGGTCGGTGGTACAGCTTCATTCGTATTCTGTGGAATATTTGATTAAGAAAGTGGTGGCTACGGGTGGACTTGAACCACCGACCTCAGCATTATGAGTGCCGCGCTCTAACCAGCTGAGCTACGTAGCCGTATTCGTATTGCGGGAAGCCGCGCATTTTGCGGGGCTGTCCTGGTTATGTCAAGTTTTATGCCCCCTGTTCTGGCCTGGAGGAAAGCCTCCGTCTAAATATTTATCCTTTATAAAATAGGCAGTTATGTGCCAGTGATTGAAATTTAAAGTCACTGGATTCCGGGTTGCGCCGTCGGCGCCCCCGGAATGACGGCTATTAGACATTGAACCGAAAGTGCATGACATCCCCGTCCTTGACCACGTATTCCTTGCCTTCCAGCCGCAGTTTGCCGGCTTCCTTGGCCCCCTGCTCACCGCTGTACTGGATATAATCGTCGTAACCGATGACCTCCGCGCGGATGAAGCCCTTCTGAAAGTCGGTGTGGATCACGCCGGCGGCCTCGGGGGCGGTGGCCCCGACCTTGACGGTCCAGCCGCGCACTTCCTTCTTGCCCGCAGTGAAATAGGTCTGCAGCCCGAGCAGTTGGTGACCGGCGCGGATCACGCGGTCAAGGCCCGGCTCGTCCAGGCCCATCTCGTTGAGGAATTCCTGTTTTTCCTCGTCGTCGAGGTCGACCATTTCCGATTCGATGGCCGCGCACACGGGCACCACCGGTGCACCTTCGGATTCGGCCAGCTGCCTTACCGCATCAAGCTGGGGATTGTTGTCGAAGCCGTTCTCATCGACATTAGCAATGTACATGGTCGGCTTGATGGTCAACAGGAACAGGTCACGAACCATCAGGCGCTCGTCCTTGTCGAGATCCATGGAGCGTACCGGTTTACCTTCGTCGAGGTGGGCCTTGACCCGTTCCAGCAGGGCCAGCTTGGCCTTGGCCTCCTTGTCACCGGACTTGGTTTGCTTACCGACGCGGATAATGGCCTTGTCCACCGAGTCCATGTCGGCCAGGGCCAGCTCGGTATTGATGACTTCGATATCGTTCAGGGGGTCAATCTTGCCGGCGACGTGCACGATGTCATCGTTTTCAAAACAACGCACCACGTGGGCGATGGCATCAGTCTCGCGGATGTTGGCCAGGAACTGGTTGCCCAGGCCTTCCCCCTTGGAGGCGCCCGCCACCAGCCCGGCGATGTCCACAAATTCCATGGTCGTCGGCAGGATCTTTTCCGGGTGGACGATGGCAGCCAGTTTTTCCAGGCGTGGGTCCGGTACCGGCACGATGCCCACGTTGGGCTCGATAGTACAGAACGGATAGTTCTCCGCCTGGATACCCGCCCGGGTCAGTGCATTAAACAGGGTCGATTTACCCACGTTGGGCAGGCCGACGATACCGCATTTGAATCCCATAGTTGTCTCTGTTTATCCGTTTGAATTGCTGTGCAATGTGTTCATGGCTTTCTGAAAATCGCCAGCAACGACCTGTGGCAACACTCCCATGGCCGCCTCCATCGCATCTTCGATCGCGCGCAGATCATCAGTGGAAACCTTGCTGAGCACATGTCCGGTCACGCGTCTTTTGTCACCAGGATGGCCAATGCCCAGACGCAGACGCTGAAAGCCATTACCGCCGCAACGCTGGCTGATATCACGCAGCCCGTTGTGGCCACCGTGCCCACCGCCCTGTTTCAGGCGTGCCACCCCGGCCGGCAGATCCAGTTCATCATGCGCCACCAGGATATTGGCCAGGCCGATCTTGTAAAACTGCATCAAGGCCAGCACAGCCTGTCCACTGAGATTCATATAGGTGTCGGGTTTAAGCAGCCAGATTTCCTGTTGCTCGATCCGGGTGCGCGCGACTTCGCCCTGGAACTTGCGCTCGTACCTGAAGTCGCCACCGAATTTGCGGGCGACGGCATCCACAAACCAAAAGCCGGCATTGTGGCGCGTATCGACATATTCGCGGCCCGGGTTACCCAGGCCGACAATTAACTCAATTCGCGCGGACAAGGCCGGCTCCGGTATCAGCAGTTACAGCAATAATTATTCGCCAGTGCCCGCTTCTTCGGCTTCGCCACCTTCCTCGGCTTCTTCAGTCGCCTCCTTGGCAGCACGCGGCAGGTGAATACTGGCCACGGCCTGATCGTGTTCCTCACCATGCGCAAGTTCAACCAGTTCCACACCGGCAGGCAGCTTGATATCGGACAGGTGGATAATCTGGTTGAGATCAAGATCCCCCAGATCCACTTCGAGAAACTCGGGCAGATCTTTCGGCAGACACTGGACTTCCACTTCGTTCACACTATGGGCGACCAGACCACCGGCTTTGACGCCCGGGGCAGTGGCTTCATTAATGAAGTGCAGGGGAACATGGACACGAATGTTTTCGGTCGCACTCACACGTTGCAGGTCGATATGCAGGACGACCGGCTTGCTCGGATGGCGCTGAACATCTTTCACGATCGCGTTTTCATCCTTGCCTTCCAGCTTGATGGTCAGGATGTGCGAGAAAAACGCTTCATTTTCCAGCTGATGTGCCAGTTCGTTATGAATCAGGCTGATGGAAGTCGGCTCCTGGTGACCACCATACATAATGGCTGGTACCATGCCTGCGCTACGCAGGCGGCGGCTCGCACCCTTACCCTTGTCGTTGCGCAGTTCTGCGGTTAATACAAAATCACTCATTTCAATTACTCCTGGTTTGTTGAACGACACCCCCGCGACCAGGGGTGTGGCTTATTCTCCTCTTCCGTTCCCGCAAGAGGAAAAATTCCTTAGTCGATAAACAGCGAACTTACCGACTCTTCATCACTGATGCGACGCATTGTCTCGGCCATCAGTTCGGCAATACTCAGCTGGCGAATGCGGTCGCAGGCTTCCGCCGCTGGCGCCAGGGGAATGGTGTCAGTCACCACCAGTTCATCCAGCTCTGAATTATTAATGTTGTCGATCGCCGGTCCGGACAACACCGCGTGGGTACAATAGGCCACGACCTTAACCGCGCCATGCTCCTTCAATGCCTTGGCTGCCTGGCACAGGGTCCCGGCCGTATCCACCAGGTCATCAATGATGACGCAACTACGGCCTTCTACCTCACCAATGATGTGCATGATCTTGGCGACATTGGGTCGCGGCCGACGCTTGTCGATAATTGCCAGGTCAGCATCGTCGAGGCGTTTGGCCAGCGCCCGCGCCCGGACCACGCCACCCACATCCGGCGAGACCACCATCAGGTTTGGATACTTTTGCCGCCACACGTCACCCAGCAGGATTGGCGAGGCATACACGTTATCCAACGGGATGTTAAAAAACCCCTGGATCTGATCCGCATGCAGGTCAACGGTCAACACCCGATCCGTCCCCACCGTTGCGATCATGTCGGCAATCACTTTTGCCGTGATCGGCACACGCGCCGAGCGCGGACGCCGATCCTGACGGGCATAACCAAAATACGGCATCACCGCCGTAACCCGGGCGGCGGATGAACGCCTGACTGCATCCACCATCACCAGCAATTCCATCAGGTTTTCGTTGGTGGGCGCGCAGGTCGGCTGCACAATAAATACATCGCGACCACGGACGTTTTCCATGATCTCAACCATCACTTCACCATCACTGAAGCGGCCTACCACCGCTTTGCCTAATGGCAACTGTAAACGTGCGGCAATATCGTTTGCGAGTTTCGGGTTTGCATTCCCCGAAAAGACCATCATGCTGCCGTTTGCCAATGTAGATTCCCCGCCGGCGATGAATGTTTGGTACTACAACGACGCTAGTAACGCGTATCAGAATTTGACTGGGATGCCCGGATTATTGCTGAACTCCGCTATTCGACTTCACTTCGTGAAGTCGTCGAACCTTTACGGTTCTCATCCTGGCACTGTTCCATCCAGTTAAACACTTTTCAAGCGCGGTGTTTCCCGCGCTTCAAATTTGGCTGGGGTGCCAGGATTCGAACCTGGGTATGCTGGAATCAAAATCCAGTGCCTTACCACTTGGCGACACCCCAATATACTTACTCTAACTCACCACCTGGATACCCAGGTTCAACTCTTTCATCGGGTTTCACTCCGTGAAACCCATAGTGTCTTCGACTACTTGGCGCACTGCTTTGAACCCTGCGGGTTCATGCAGTATTTCCTACGCTTCGCTACGGTCACACCCCAAAAATCTTTCTGCTCAGCCGGCGCTGATTTGCCGTAGCGTCGTTAACAAAGGCGAAGTATTTACGCCTTTGGCCACGAAGCCCTGCCACTGCCCGGCCAGTTCAGCCCAGGCGTTCCTGGCGGCCGGCTCGGACTCGAACGCGGCGAATACGCAGGCGCCCGTCCCGGTCAGTCTCGCTGGAGCATAACGGGAAAGCGCTGTCAGCGCTGCCGCCACTTCGGGATATTGCGCGCTGACCACCGGTCCGCACACATTCTGACCCTGCCCCGTCAGGAAGTCGCGTATTGTAATGGGTGGGCAATCACGTATCAATTGCGGGTCAGCAAAAACCTTGGCTGTTGAGACATTTACTGCGGGGGCCAGGACCACAAACCAGCGTTCAGGCAACTCGACCGCCTGTAATTGCTCGCCGACGCCCTCGGCCCAGGCCGAATGGCCCTCGACAAAGACCGGAACATCGGCCCCCAGCGTCAACCCCAGTTCGGCCAGCTCCTGTGGCGACAACCCGCACTCCCAGAGCTGGTTCAGGGCCACCAGGGTGGTCGCCGCATCGGAACTGCCACCGCCCAGGCCCCCGCCGGCAGGCAGGCGTTTGTCCAGGTGAATCACTGCCCCCCACCGGGTACCCGACCGGCTCTGCAGGGCCCGCGCCGCGCGCATGACCAGGTCGACCTCTTCGCTGACCCCGGGCAAATCGTAATCCCGGCGGATCAGGCCATCCTCACGGGGGCTGAACGCCAGCTCATCGCCGACATCCAGCAACTGGAACACGGTCTGGAGCAAATGGTAGCCGTCGGCCCGCCGACCGGTGATATGTAAAAACAGGTTGAGCTTGGCCGGTGCCGGCCAGCGTATCATTTGTGTCTCAGCCATGGCGTCAAGCGTAATCCGACTCAATCAGCCAGGCCCAGTTTCCATTGATCCACCACCAGGCGCACATCAATCTGCTGGGCGGGTTTGCTGATGAATATCTTGTCGGGCAACTGCAGGCCTTTCACATTGGCATAGCGACGAAACTTTACCTGCCAGTGGTCATCTTCCAGAAAGGCCAGTCTTCCCTGGTTATCCAGTCGGGGACGCTGTTTCTGCTGCGGGGTACTGAGCCCCAGGATCCAGTAACGCAAACCAGCCACCGGCATGGTAACCCCGGTGCGTTCCGCCAGTAACTCCCCGGGTTTATCCGCGTAATAGGTATGATCATCGGAGTCCTCCAGCTTCACGCCCTGGGCATTGCCGATCAGGCGGACTTCACCGGCGCCAAACGGCCCGCTTAGCTCGATACGATAATTGTCTCCGCGCTGCAGCCAGTCCAGGTTGATGTGCCAGGCTTCGTCGCCATGACGTACCGCCAGGCGACCATTGAGGTGCCAGTAGGCGATATGCGAGAGTTGCTCGCGACGTTGTTGCCAGACCTGGGCGGGATTAGAGACCGGCGCTAGCGGCGGTGGCGCACTGGCACAACCGGCTTCGAGCGCCGCGACCAGGATCAACAGGTACTTCTTCATTGGGTAAAGCGCTTGATCACGTCCAGTAACATTTTGTGCGAAGGCGTCTCGCGGCGGGCGGCATCCCAGACATCGCGCGCCTGCGCGTGGTCACCACTAACCCACAGGACTTCCCCCAGGTGGGCGGCAATCTCCGGATCCTTCAGGGCCTTGAGCGCCTTGCGCAGGAACTCGATGGCCTTGGGGTAATTGCCCATGCGGTAATAGGCCCAGCCCATGCTATCGAGGATCGCCGGGTCATCGGACTGCAGGTTGTAGGCCCGCTGCACGTACATGAAACCTTCCTTGATGTGTTTGGTGCGGTCCACCAGGGTATAACCGTAGGCATTGAGCGCCTGCACGTTATTGGGGTCCGCCTCAATGATCTTTTTGAGATCAGCCAGGGCGGCATCGGTCTTGTCGAGCTTTTCCGCCACCAGGGCACGCGCATAAAGCAGGGCCAGGTTGTCCGGCATTTTACTCAGGGCCTCATTATAGAGGTCATCAGCCTCCTGGTAGCGCTTGGCATTGCTCAGGATCTCGCCCTCCGCCAGGTAAAGGCGCTGCTCCATGGCGGCACTTCGCGGCACGATCTCGTGCAGGCGTTCGCGGGCCTGTTCGACCTTGCCCAGGCGGGCTTCGATCAGGGCAATGTGGATCTGGGCATCGACCTGGTATTGGCCGCCCACCACCTTTTTGTACCAGCGAATCGCCGCCGCCTGCCTGTCACGTTGCTCGGCAATCTGGCCCAGGTAATACGCAGCCTCGTTACTGCGCTTTTTGATCTTCACCAGGTGCTTGAAGTGTGATTCCGCCGAGTCCAGATCATGTAACTGCATGGACAACAGGCCCAGGGCGTACTCGGCCTCATGATTATCCGGCGACTGGTCCAGCAAAGCCCGGAACTGCACACGCGCCGCCTTGTATTGCTTCTGATCCACCAGGCGCCGCGCATAGTAATCGCGCAACACCGTGTTTTTCGGGTAGTTCGCGACCGCCTGCTTGAGGCTGGCCAGTGCCTGGGCCTTGTGGCCCTGACGATATTCGATATTGCTGAGCAGAATATGGGTATCTGCCCAGTCCGGGCGCAACTTGCGCACCTCATTAGCAGCCTGCCGGGCCTTGTCCAGGTCACCGACCAACAGCGCCAGCTGGGCATAAGCATAGATAGCTTCTGGGTTATTCTTGCGGGTGGCGACCAGCTGCTGCATGACCTGCAGCGCCACCTTCTTGTCTTTTTCCTTACTCAGCAGCGCGGTGATCAGCATGAAAGTCCGGCGCTCACCGTGTTTGCTGATAGCCAGCACCTTTTCCAGCTGGGCATGGGCCTGGGCGACGTTACCTTCACGCACATACATCGCGGCCGCGACTTCATGCGCCTGGATACTGCTGGGAGCCAGTTTTGCCCACAATTTCGCCGCCTCGCGGGCAGCGGCATCTTCCCGGGCATAGATCGCGACCCGGGTGGCCCGTTCGGCAATAGCAGGGTCATTGGATTCCCTGGCGGCAGCCAGGTATTGGTGCACGGCAATTTTCAGATCGCCACGTTGCCCCGCAATCTCCGCGGTCAGCAGCCGATATAATAGTTCAGGCGAGAGCGGTTTTTCCGCCGGGACGGCGGCCGGAGCCTGCTGGGCAGCTGGGGCGGACTGCACCTCGGCAGCCTGGGTGGTGCGCTCGGCCGGTGCCGGTCCAGAACCGGCAGATTGGCCAGGAACGGTACTACAAGCCGCTAAAAACAAGGCCCCGGCACCAGCCAGGGCCCCACGCACTACCTGTGAGAAATTAACCATGTTTGAGAAATCCATCCTAATTTATCGTTACGATATAATAACTTTCGGTCGCAGACCCTGTATAATTTAGAGACAACACATTTGGCGATTCATCACAAGTTAGCATGTTTCACGCCAACTTGCCGGACTTCGTATGACCTTACTAGCTTTCGGAATTAATCATAAAACCGCCCCGGTAGACATCCGGGAAAAGCTGGCGTTCGCGCCGGATAAACTGCAGTCTGCACTGCAGGATTTGGTCGGGCACAAGACAATTCAAGAGGCGGTCATCCTCTCCACCTGCAATCGGACCGAGGTCTATTGTGGCCTGGACTTTCCGGCAAACGACGCGGTGCTCGAATGGCTGAGCGAATATCACCAGTTACCACTGGAAAGCATCTCCCCCTATATCTATGCCTACCAGGACAGTGAGGCGGTGCAGCATATCCTCCGGGTCGCCAGCGGGCTTGATTCCCTGGTCCTGGGCGAACCCCAGATCCTGGGGCAGATTAAAGAAGCCTATATGAACGCCAACGCGGCGGGGGCGATCGGGGCACAACTCAACCGCCTGTTCCAGCACACCTTTGCCGTGGCCAAGCAGGTCCGCACCGATACCGCCATCGGCGCCAGCCCGGTCTCGGTGGCCTTTGCCGCGGTGACCCTGGCCAAACAGATCTTCTCGGACCTCAGCCAGCACAAGGTCATGCTCATCGGCGCCGGCGAGACCATTGATCTGGTTGCTCGCCACCTCAAGGAAAACCAGGTCAATCGCATGGTGGTGGCCAACCGCACGGTGGAACGGGCCGAGGAACTGGCCAGCACCTTCAACGCCGAGGCCATCGCGCTCAGGGATATCCCCGAGTACCTGTACGAAGCCGACATCATCATCAGCTCCACCGCCAGCCCACTGCCCATTCTCGGCAAGGGCATGATCGAGCGCGCCATCAAGCAACGCAAACACAAACCCATGTTCATGGTCGATATTGCCGTGCCGCGCGACATCGAGCCGGAAGTCAGCGAACTGCGCGACGTCTACCTGTATACCGTGGATGACCTGCAGGACGTGATCGAGGAAAACCGCAAGTCACGCCAGGAAGCCGCCATGCAGGCTGAGGAGATCATTTCCGCCCAGGTGGATCATTTCATGGGCTGGCTGCGCTCGCTGGATGCGGTCGACGCGATCCGCAGTTATCGCGATAAGTGCCACCAGCAGCGTGACGAAGCCGTAGCCAATGCCCGCCGCCAGTTGCTGGCAGGCAAGGACCCGCAGCTCGTAGTGGGCGAACTGGCCCGGATCCTGACCAACAAACTCATGCACGAGCCCAGCGTGCAAATGCGCCACGCCGCCTACCTGGGCGATACCGACCTGCTGAAACACGCCAGCCACCTGCTCGGTATCACACCCGACAACCAGCATTAGTCAGGCCAACCCCGTGAAAACCTCTTTGCGCAATAAATTGCAGCATCTGTCCGAGCGTCTTGAAGAAATCAACGCCCTGCTCTCTGACCCGGACACCATCAGCAACCAGAACAAATTTCGCACCCTGTCCCAGGAACATGCGCAACTGAGCCCGATCGTCAGTTGTTATAAGGATTACGAAGACGTGCTCGCTGCCATCGACGATGCACATGGCATGCTGGCAGAAAACGATCCGGAAATGCACCAGCTCGCGGAAGAGGAGCTGTCCAGTGCGGAATCGCGTAAAGACGTGCTGGAGCAGGAGCTGCAACTGCTGATGTTGCCCAAGGATCCCAACGACGACAAGAACATCTTCCTGGAAATCCGCGCCGGCACCGGCGGCGACGAGGCCGCGCTGTTTGCCGGCGACCTGTTCCGCATGTATGCCCGCTACGCGGAGAAACAACGCTGGGCCCTGGAGATCATGAGCGAGCACGAGGGCGAGCACGGCGGCTACAAGGAAATTATCGCGCGTATCGAAGGCCACGGCGCCTACTCAAAACTGAAATTCGAATCCGGCGCACACCGGGTACAGCGGGTACCGGAAACCGAATCCCAGGGCCGCATACATACTTCCGCCTGCACCGTCGCCATCATGCCGGAGATCGACGAGGTCGATGAGGTAGCGATCAATCCAGCCGACCTCAAAGTGGATACCTACCGCGCCTCCGGTGCCGGTGGCCAGCACGTCAACAAAACCGATTCGGCCATTCGCATCACCCATCTCCCGACCGGGATCGTGGTCGAGTGCCAGGACGAACGCTCGCAACACAAGAACCGCGCCCGCGCCATGTCACTGTTACAGTCACGCATCCTGACCCAGGAGCAGGAAAAGCAGCAACAGGAACAGGCGCAGACGCGCAAACTGCTGGTCGGTAGTGGTGATCGCTCCGAGCGTATTCGCAGACGTTATCGAACCACTGATCCACGAACACCAGGCCGACCTGCTGGCCAGCATGAGCAATGACTGATGCCAACGCTGGGTGAAACAACCCGCGAAGCCAGTCAGCAACTTGCCAGCGTCTCAGACTCGGCCCGCCTGGATGCAGAGCTTCTGATAGCCCATGTCCTCGACATCCCGCGCTCACGTTTTATCAGCGACCCCGAACAGGTACTCGATCCGCAACAGCTTGAACAAATCACGGCACTGATCCAGCGCCGTGTCGCCGGCGAGCCCATGGCCTATATATTAGGGCACCGGCATTTCTGGGATCTGAAACTCAGGATTACGCCGGACGTGCTTATCCCCAGGCCGGAAACCGAACTCCTGGTGGAAATCGCCCTGGCACTGTATCCGGCGGATAGCCACATCAATGTCCTGGACCTCGGCACCGGTAGCGGTGCCATTGCCCTGGCCATCGCCAAAGCTCGTCCGCAGTGGCACGTCTGCGCTACCGATGATTCTCATCAAGCCCTCGAAGTTGCCATTGATAACGCCGAACGCTATCGCTTATCTAACCTCAGCCTGTTGCAAAGTCACTGGTTCGATGGCCTGGAACCCAGCAAACGCTATAACCTGATCCTCTCCAACCCGCCCTACATTCCCGAGCACGACCCTCACCTGCAACAGGGCGACGTGCGCTTCGAACCGCAACAGGCGCTGGTCTCAGGTAAAGATGGTCTCGACGCCATCCGTCACCTGATCCCGACCGGCAAAGACTATTTGTTCCCGGGTGGCTGGTTGATGCTGGAGCACGGCTATGACCAGGGGGAACAGGTGCGGGCGTTGTTTGTTGAGCATGGGTATAAAGAAGTTCAGCAGAGGCAGGATTTAGGGGGGCATGTCAGGCTGAGCATGGGGCGAGTGTAGTTTTTTATTTGTTTTGAGCATGCCGCTTGCGCGGTCTAAGTTTTAAATTTTTTATTGTTTTTATAATGAGTTGTTTCGCTCTCGCTGAGAGCGAGGCCCTTTCTTTGTGCGAACAAAGAAAGGACCCAAAGAAAGTCGCCCCCGATTGCTAGACGTTCGCGGATTTTGGCTGTACTCAGGGGCGCTGTGACATTCGGCATCCCTGCCTCATGTCACAGGCTCGCCTTCCCTGGCTCGCCCCTTCGGGCGCTCCCTTGCGTTCAGCCAAAATCCGCTCACAGCAATCTCCATGGGGAAAAACCCACTTAGCCAGCACGTTGTAATATTTCTATCTAACTAAAGATGATTCGTTGAAGCGAGGGGGGGTAATCCCATGTGCTGGTGCGTGGTGGGCAGGTCTTTTTGGAGTATAAATAGAAGAGCGCGACATGGACGTCGCGCCCGGTTTTGCTGAGCCAGGAGGGCGAATCAAAACCGGACAAGGAAAAAAGGCCTGCCCGACACATGCCTGCACCAGCACGGGTGTCCTTTCTTTTGGGTACTTTTCTTTGGACAAGCAAAGAAAAGTACCTCGCCTCCAGTAGAGGCGAAATTTTCATACTAAAAAGAAATCAGAATCCAATTTTTAATATAAAATTAAATATATGGATGACAACCAACTCTTACGCTACAGCCGCCAAATCATGCTCCCCCAGCTGGACGCTGTCGGCCAGCAGAAACTGCTGGACGCCACGGTGTTAATCGTCGGTATGGGCGGTCTGGGTTCACCGGTGGCAATGTACCTGGCCAGTGCCGGTGTCGGGCATTTGATCCTGGCTGACTTTGACCAGGTGGAGATTTCCAACCTGCAACGCCAGATCATCCACAGCACAGATGATATCGGCCGCGACAAGGTGGATTCAGCCCATGACCGGCTAAAACAACTCAATCCCGACATCACGATCACCCGATTCAAACACAAACTGGATGATGCCAGCCTCGCTGACCTGATACCGCAGGTCGATCTGGTGGTGGACGGTTGCGATAACTTCGATACTCGTTTTGCGGTTAACCGCGCGTGCGTGCAATTTCACAAGCCACTGGTCTCAGGTGCAGCGATCCGCTTCGAGGGCCAGGTCAGCGTGTTTCTCAACGACGGTAATGGGCCCTGTTATCACTGCCTGTATAAGGAAGGTGGCGAGGAAGAATACCGTTGTAGTGAAAACGGTGTGCTGGCGCCAGTCACCGGCCTGGTCGGTTCCATTCAGGCCATCGAAGCCATCAAGGTGCTGACCAGGATCGGCGAGCCCCTGGTCGGGCGTCTGTTGTTGATTGACGCCCTCACCATGGAGATACGCACACTGAAACTGAAAAAAGACCCCGCTTGCGGGGTATGTTGATAGATTATTATCGTACCGTGATTTTTGACGCCAGAATATTTAGTGCCGCGTCTTAGTCGCCTGCGGCGCCACGTCCACAGCGAAGAGCTGTTCCACATCCACGCTGTCGAATTGATATTTCTGATTACAGAATTCGCAGGCGACTTTGACCTTGCCCTCGTCTTCCAGGATGGAACGCACCTCGTCGGGACCAAGCGAGCGCAACATATTGACCACACGATCGCGCGAACAGGAACAACGAAAACACACGGGCAGCGGCTCAAACACTCTGACCTTCTCTTCATGGTACAGTCGATGCAATAACTGCAGTTGCGGCACTTCCAGCATTTCCTCGCGGGTCACTGTGCTGGATAACTGGATGACCCGATTCCAGGCATCAACGTCCTCGCCTTCACCGGAACCCGGCAGCTTTTGCAATAACAGTCCGCCGGCTCGCTCCGCATTGGCCGCCAGCCAGATATGCGTGTCCAGCTGCTCTGATTGTTGCAGGTAATTCATAATGGCGTCAGCCAGGCTATCGCCACGCAGTTCGACAATGCTCTGGTAGCGTTCCCGGTCTTCACTGGGTTCGAGGGTGATAGTCAGGGTACCGTTGCCTGCCAGGGTCTGCAGGCTGCCGGACTCTGGCAAATCCTGCCAGTGGGCAAGGCCGCGCAGCTCATGCGCATTGACACATTCCACCACCATCAGGGTAATCGGGCCGCTGCCCTGTAACTGGATCACCAGGCGTCCACGCAACTTCAGGGTTGCTGCCAGCAGGATGGCGGCAGCCATCATTTCCCCCAGGATGTCGCGCACCAGCGTCGGGTAATCGTGCCGGGCAAGGATCGCCTGCCAGGTGGCGTCGAGATGCACGACCTCGCCGCGAATCGGCGTGTGTTCGAACAGAAATCGTTGCAGGGTATCGTTATCAGACATATTTTACTCTAGATCCGGGATTTCAACGCGGAGACGCAGAGAAAACACTCATTTTGTAATTGTGAGGCCATCGCGCCACCACCAGCATGAGATTGATTGTCTTGTCTCACAAAGTAATCATGTAAATCTGAAAACACTTTGCGTTCTCCGCGACCTCTGCGTCTCCGCGTTGAAAAACAGAAGTTATTTCAGTTTGTCACGTAACATTTTATTTACTGTCGCCGGATCGGCCTTGCCTTTGGAGGCCTTCATTACCTGCCCTACGAAGAAGCCCAGGACCTTTTCCTTCCCGGCGCGGAATTGCTCGACCTGCTCGGGGTTGTTGGCAATGATCTCGTCGATGATCTTTTCCACTTCACCGGTATCGGCTGGCTTGAGGCCGCGTTTTTCAATAATGGCATCGGCAGCACCTTCGCCGTTCCACATGGCATCGAAGACTTCCTTGGCCATCTTGCTGGTGATCGCATTCTCGGCCAGACGCTTGAGCATACCCCCCAGCATCTCAGCACTGACCGGCGATTCGGCCAGGGTCTTGTCTTCCTTATTGAGGCGACCCGCTAATTCGCTGATGACCCAGTTGGCCGAGAGCTTGGCCTCGCCACAGGCATTCATAACGGCTTCGAAATAATCCGCCAGTTCACGCTCGCCGGTCAGGATATCGGCGTCATAGGCGCTTAAACCCAGTTCAGATTCAAACCGCGCCTTTTTTGCGTCCGGCAATTCCGGCAGGGTCGCACGCACACGTTCGATATCCTCTTCGCTCACCGCTACCGGCAACAGGTCCGGGTCAGGAAAGTAGCGATAGTCCATCGCCTCTTCTTTCGAGCGCATGGGGCGGGTTTCATTCTTGTCCGGGTCATACAGGCGTGTTTCCTGCACCACCTGACCACCGCCCTCGAGTACATCAATCTGACGCTCCACTTCAAACTCAATCGCACGCTCGACGAAGCGGAACGAATTGATATTTTTCAGTTCGGTGCGGGTCCCAAATTCCTGCTGGCCTTTGGGTCGCACCGAGACATTGGCATCACAGCGAAACGATCCTTCCTGCATGTTGCCATCACTGATCCCGAGATAGCGCACCAGTGAATGCATTTTTTTCATGTAGGCAACTGCTTCCCTGGGGGAGCGCATATCCGGTTCCGACACGATCTCCAGTAGCGGGGTCCCGGCACGATTAAGGTCAATACCGGTCATGCCCTGGTAATCCTCGTGCAGGGATTTACCGGCATCCTCCTCCAGATGGGCACGGGTAACACCGATGGTCTTGCTGGTGCCATCATCCATTTCGATGGTCAAACTGCCCGTTTCTACGATCGGCAATTCATACTGGCTGATTTGATAACCTTTGGGCAGGTCGGGATAGAAATAATTCTTGCGTGCGAAAATTGAACGCCGCGACACATTGGCGCCAATGGCAAGGCCGAACCTGATGGCCATGATCACCACCTGCTGGTTCAGCACTGGCAACACACCGGGCAGTCCCAGGTCCACGGCACATGCCTGGGTATTGGGTTCGGCACCATAGGCGGTAGAGGCCCCGGAAAAGATCTTGCTCTTGGTGGCCAGTTGGGTGTGAATCTCCAGGCCGATAACTGTTTCCCATTCCATATTTGATCCTACATCATTTATTGTTTCATATATCATTTCCCAACGCGGAGGCGCAGAGAATGCAAAGATCGCAGAGAATATAATTCATTTTTATTTAAAAGCTCCGCGTCCTCCGCGATCTCTGCGCCTCTGCGTTGAAAATATCTCGCTCACTTATAAGCTGCCGGCATCTGCCTGTGCCAGTCGCTGTTTAACTGATATTGATGTGCAACGTTCAATAAACGCGCCTCGTCAAAATAATTACCGATAATCTGCAAACCCACCGGCAGCTCATGGGCAAACCCGGCTGGTATCGACATGCCGGGCAGGCCAGCCAGGTTGGCAGCAATGGTGTAGATATCGGACAGGTACATGCTGATGGGATCGTCGCTACGCTCGCCGAATTTAAACGCGACACTCGGCGAGGTCGGCCCCATGATCACATCGACCTTGCCAAACGCCTGTTTGAAATCATCGCTGATCAACTGCCGCACCTTCTGTGCCTTGAGGTAGTAGGCATCGTAATAACCGGCGGACAAGGCGTAGGTCCCGATCATGATCCGGCGCTTGACCTCGGCGCCAAAACCCTCGCCGCGGCTGCGCTTGTAAAGATCTTCGAGATTCCGGGGTTCTTCGCAACGGTAGCCAAAGCGTACGCCATCGAAGCGCGACAGGTTGGAAGAACATTCCGCCGGAGCAACAACATAATAGGCCGGCACCGATAGTTTGCTATTTGGCAGGCTGATCTCAATAAGCTCGGCACCCATCTGTTGGTACTGGTCAATTGCAGCCTGCACGGCATCACCCACCTGTGGATCGAGACCCTCACCGAAATATTCTTTGGGTAAACCGATCTTCAGTCCCCTGATATCCTGTTCAAGACTGGCAGAGTAATCCGGCACCGGACGATCCACACAGGTAGAGTCCCTGGGATCAAAGCCGGCGATGGCCTGCAGGATCATCGCGGCGTCTTCCGCGCTCTGGGTAAGCGGTCCGGCCTGATCCAGGCTGGAAGCAAACGCGATCATGCCATAACGCGATACCCGCCCATACGTGGGTTTGAGCCCGGTCAGTCCACAGAGTGATGCCGGCTGACGAATGGAACCACCGGTATCGGTACCCGTTGCTGCCGGGGTCAGGCGTGCGGCAACCGCCGCGGCGGAGCCACCGGAAGACCCACCCGGGACATACTCGACGTTCCAGGGATTTTTTACCGGCCCGTAAAAACTCGTTTCATTGGATGAGCCCATGGCAAACTCATCCATGTTCAGTTTACCCAGCATCACCACACCCTGCTGGTTCATTTTTTCCACTACAGTGGCATCGTAGGGTGACACAAAATTGTCGAGCATCTTTGAACCACAACTGGTTTTGATCCCCTGGGTACAGAAAATATCCTTCTGGGCAATGGGCAAACCGGTCAGGCTATCGGCCTCACCCCTGGCCAGACGCTGATCTGCCGCCTGGGCCTGCGCCAGTGCGTGTTCACTGGCGAGCGTGACAAAGGCATTAAGCTTATTATCGTGCTGCTGGATACGATCGATAAAATACTGGGTCAATTCGACACTGCTGATTTTTTTACTGCGCAAGTCCTGCGACAGTTCGCGCAAGGTTTTTTCATGCAAACTCATGTTGATTTCATTACTCGTTTTAATTGACTTAAGAAGATAAAGCGATCTACTCGATGACTTTCGGTACCAGATACAATCCGTCCTGGGTCAGGGGTGCACATTGCTGGAAATTATCACGCTGATCCGCCTCGGTCACGACGTCCTCACGCAGGCGCTGCACTTCATCCAGGGGATGGGCCATGGGGGTCACCGCCGCGGTATCGACCGCGTCCATTTGCTCCACCAGGTGCAGGATATCCGACAGGTTGCTAGCGTAGCGGGGAATATCCGCCTCGTCGATGGCGAGCCGTGCCAGATGGGCAATCTTCTTCACGTCACTGCTGTCTAAAGCCATATTTTCCCTCGTTGTCTGACGCCCATTTAATGTGAACAAACGGGCAAAATGTTATGTTATAACAACTACCTGCTTGTACAACTTCGCAGGATTGATTAAATTAGGGCACTTTCCAGATTCCTATTATATAAAGGAATATTCTAAAACCTTTAGCCACCACTCAGGAAGCAGAAATCAGTATGTTCGAGAGTCTTCGGGGATTATTTTCCAATGACGTGTCCATTGACCTGGGCACGGCAAATACCCTTATTTATGTCCGCGGCAAAGGCATCGTCCTCAACGAGCCTTCCGTCGTCGCCATTCGCCAGGAACGTGGTCCCGGCGGTCCCAAATCTATTGCTGCGGTCGGGATGGAGGCCAAGCGCATGCTCGGCCGGACCCCGGGCAACATCGTGGCTATCCGCCCCATGAAGGACGGCGTTATCGCCGACTTTACCGTCACCGAGAAGATGCTGCAGCACTTCATTCGCAAGGTCCACGAAGCGCGCTTTTTTCGGCCCAGCCCGCGTGTCCTGATCTGCGTACCCTGCGGCTCGACGCAGGTTGAACGTCGCGCCATTCGCGAATCCGCCGCCGGTGCCGGCGCCCGCGAGGTCTTCCTGATTGAAGAACCCATGGCCGCCGCGATCGGCGCCGGTATGCCGATTTCCGAGGCCAGCGGCTCCATGGTACTGGATATCGGTGGTGGTACCACCGAGGTTGCCGTGATTTCACTCAGCGGTATCGTGTATTCCGCCTCGGTACGCATCGGCGGTGACCGCTTCGATGAGGCCATTATCAATTACGTGCGCCGTAACTACGGCAGTCTCATCGGCGAATCCTCGGCAGAACGTATCAAACATGAAATTGGCTCGGCTTATCCCGGCAATGAGGTCCGTGAAATGGAAGTGCGCGGACGTAATCTGGCCGAAGGTGTGCCCCGCAGTTTTACTCTTAACAGTAATGAGATCCTCGAAGCGCTACAGGAACCCCTTTCCGGGATCGTCAGTGCCGTCAAAACCGCCCTGGAACAGACGCCGCCGGAACTGGCTGCGGATATTTCCGAGCGCGGCATGGTCCTGACCGGCGGCGGCGCCCTGTTACGTGACCTGGATCGCCTTTTGATGGAAGAAACCGGACTACCCGTTATCATCGCCGAAGACCCTCTTACGTGCGTCGCCCGCGGCGGTGGCCGCGCCCTGGAAATGATCGATGAACTCGGCGGTGATTTATTCACGGTTGAGTAGTCCAACAGCCTGATTGCGTCTGTTCCAGACCCAGGAGAGTCAGTCGTTAAACTGCTATTTAAAGAAGGTCCCTCGACGGGCATTCGCCTGACGGTGCTTGCCTTCGTCTCGGTGTTGTTGATGGTGCTGGATCACCGATTTGCCGCTACCAGCAACCTGCGCTCTGCGCTCAGCCTGGTGGTGGATCCCATCCGCTACCTGGTGAACCTGCCTACTGACATCTACAGCTGGGCCTCCGACAGCCTCACCTCGCACAATACGCTGGAGGAGGAAAACCAGACCCTGCGCATCCGCAACCAGCTGCTGGAAGCCAAACTGCAGAAATACTCCTCGTTGATGACGGAAAATAATAACCTGCGCGCCCTGCTCAAATCCGTCGACAAACACGAGGACCAGTTCCAGCACGTACTGGTAGCGGAGATCCTGTCAGTTGACATGGACCCGTTCCGCCGTCAGATCGTGATTAACAAGGGCACCAGTGATGACGTCTACGTCAACCAACCCATCGTCGGCGCCAACGGCGTCATGGGCAAGGTCATCACGGTAGGTCCGCTATCCAGTACGGTCATGTTGATTACCGACCCCAGTCACTCGCTGCCGGTCCAGGTTAATCGCAATGGCGTGCGCGCCATCGCGGTCGGTGACCCGCGCAATAACGAACTCTCCATCATCCATCAACCGAATAATGCCAACATCAAGCTGGGCGATTTGCTGGTTACCTCGGGCCTGGGTTGCGTCTTTCCGGCTGGCTATCCCGTCGGTAAAGTCATCAAGATCAATACCAATCCCAGCCTGCCATTTGCTGAAATCCTGGTGAAACCGACGGCCAACCTGGATCGTGGCCGCGAAGTCCTGCTGGTATGGCCATCACCGCATCAACGTGAAGTACAGGAAAATGCCTGCAGTGGACCGGGGGGAGGTAAACATCATGCGGGCAAATGAGCACCGTGGCGGAGCGGTGATCCTCCTGAGTTTGCTGATTGCGCTCATGCTGGCCATGATCCCGCTACCAGCCTGGGCACAGGAGTTGCGCCCACACTGGATGCTCCTGGTCCTGGTCTACTGGAGCATGGCAATCCCGAGCCGTATTGGCGTGGTCATCGCCTGGCTCATGGGCCTGCTGCTGGATGTCACTTATGATGCCCTGCTCGGGCAGCATGCCCTGGCCCTGGCCATCGTCATCTTCCTGACACTCAACGCACACCAACGACTAAGAGTTTACCCGGTCTGGCAACAAACTATCGTGATTCTTGTCTTTTGTCTCATCTACGACATGATCAATCTCTGGATTCAGGGCATCAGTGGTTATGCACCCAACGTCTGGTTATACATTCTGCCAAGCTTTAGCACCGCCATCATCTGGCCGTTCGTGTTTCTCGTACTTCGGCGTGCCCGGCGAATCTACCGTGTAGTATGAAGTCATGGGACGTAATCATGCTCTGACCATCAAGGATCATCTGCGTGAAACTCTGCTGTTTCAACGGCGTATTCTGGTGTCTGCCATTTTAGCTTGCATCCTGCTCGCTGGCCTGATCGCCAGGCTGTTCTTTCTGCAAATCATCAGTCACGCCCACTACACCGCGCTGTCCGAAGACAATCGCGTCAGCATTGTCCCGATCGCACCCACCCGGGGCCTGATATACGATCGCAATGGTGTCCTGCTGGCGCAGAATATCCCCAGCCGTACCCTGGAACTGATTCCAGAGCACGTCAAGAACCTCAAGGCCACCATCAAGAAACTGCGCTCCCTGATCCATATCACCGACGACGAGGTCGAACGCTTCAACGAACTGCGTAAAAAGAAACGCCGGTTCGAAGGTATCCCCCTGCGCTACCGACTGAGTGACAGTGAAGCGGCTCGTATTGCGGTACACCTGAACCAGTTGCCCGGCGTGGAAATCACGGCAGAACTCATGCGTCACTATCCCCAGGGCAGGCTGGCCTCGCACGCCATCGGCTATGTCGCCCGCATCAATGAAGAGGAACTCTCTCACCTCGATGCCTCCCAGTACGCCGCCACCAAGAACATCGGCAAAACCGGGGTCGAGCGCTCTTATGAAAATGAACTACATGGCGAAGTCGGCTATCAACGGGTCGAGACCAATGCTGCAGGCCGGATTGTCGATGTCCTGCAACGCACCCTGCCCACGCCCGGTAAAAATCTGTACCTGTCCCTCGATGCACGCGTGCAAATGGTCGCGGAACAGGCGTTCGGTAAACACGACGGCGCACTGGTGGCTATCAATCCCAATAATGGCGAAGTCATCGCGTTTGTCAGTATGCCGACGTTTGATCCCAACCTGTTCGTGAACGGCATCGATCATAAGACCTATAACAAGCTCAGTCGCTCGCCGGATCGCCCCCTGTTCAATCGTGCCCTGCAGGGCCAGTATCCGCCAGGCTCAACCATCAAGCCGTTCATCGGGCTGGCCGGGCTGGAGGACAAGGTCATCAAGCCTGATACAACAATCGATTGTAAGGGTTACTTTACGTTGAAAAATGATGACCACCGCTATCGTGACTGGAAACGCGGTGGTCACGGCGAAACCGATCTCAACAAGGCCATCGTACAGTCCTGTGACGTATACTTTTACCAACTGGCAATGCAGCTTAAAATCGATCGCATTCATGATTTCCTTGCCCGCTTTGGCATGGGCCGTCCGACCGGTATCGATATTCGTGGTGAGGAGACTGGACTGTTACCAAGCCGTGCCTGGAAGCGCCGCGTACGTCACGAACCCTGGTTCCCGGGTGAAACCCTGATTACCGGTATTGGCCAGGGTTTTACCCTGGTGACGCCACTGCAACTGGCTGAAATGGCCGCTGAAATGGGTAGCCGGGGACGGAGCTACACGCCACATATCGTGCGCGGCATTGTCGAACCCGGCGATGACAAACTTGTCGTACACCAGGCGCCGCCGAAAAACATTATCACCTTGAAAAATCCGAAGGACTGGCAAATTATCATCAACGCAATGAAACAGGTTGTGACCAGTCCACATGGAACGGCGAGACGAATTGACCACAATCTCAAGTATTCCGTCGCGGCCAAGACCGGTACGGCCCAGGTATTTGGGATAAAACAGGATCAGAAAGGAGAGGAAGATCAAAGCAATCTCCCCAAAAGGTTACGCGACCACGCAGTTTTCATCGCATTTGCACCTGCCAAGCATCCAAAGATTGCCGTGGGCGTCGTCGTCGAACATGGCGGTCACGGCGGCTCGACTGCCGCCCCGATCGCCCGCAAGGTGATGGACGCCTATCTATTGGGAGGAAAATAATGTCTGGCTTTACCCAGTTTGAATTTATGTCAACCAGCCGACTCAGCAAGGGTCGAAGCTATTTGCAACATTTCCACATTGATCTCCCCCTGTTGTTCGCCCTGCTGATCCTGGCCGGGGTTGGCCTGATGGCGCTGTATAGTGCGAGCGAACAAAATATCGATATTGTCCTGCGCCAGGTCATGCGCCTGGTGATTGCCTTCAGTGTCATGATCGCTGTCGCACAATTACGACCGGAGACGATCCAGCACTGGAGTCCCTGGCTCTATGCCGTCGCCATCATCCTCCTGTTCGCGGTGCTGGTGCTTGGCGTCATCGGCAAAGGTGCCCAGCGCTGGCTCAACTTCGGCCTGTTCACCTTCCAGCCATCGGAACTGATGAAGCTGGCCTTACCGATGCTGATCGCCTGGTATTTTTCTGATCACAGCATCCCCCCACGGCCACTGCGCATCATGCTCGCCCTGGTCATGATCGTCGTCCCGACCCTGCTGGTGGCCAAGCAACCTGACCTCGGTACCGCGCTGGTACTGGCGACTTCCGGCTTCCTGGTTTTGTTCCTGGCAGGATTGCGCTGGCGCACTATTATTATCGCCTTCATTCTGCTGATTCCCATTTCCTGGTTATTCTGGCAATACGGTATGCACGATTACCAACGCAACCGGGTACTGACCTTTCTCAACCCCGAAATTGATCCATTGGGCGCCGGTTATCACATTATCCAGTCCACGATCGCGATTGGTTCCGGTGGCATGTATGGCAAGGGCTGGCTCAACGGTACCCAGTCGCACCTGGATTTCCTGCCGGAACGCAAGACCGACTTTATCTTTCCGGTGTTCAGTGAGGAATTCGGCTTTATCGGTTCCCTGCTATTGCTGGCCCTCTATGCCGTCATTGTCATCCGCGGCCTGATGATTACCCTGCAGGCGCAGGATACCTATACCCGTCTGCTCGCCGGCACGATTACACTGACCTTCCTGATTTACGTGTTTATCAATATCGGGATGGTCAGCGGTATTTTACCCGTGGTGGGTATCCCCCTGCCGCTGGTCAGCTATGGCGGCACTTCCATGGTGACCCTGCTGACCGGATTCGGTATCCTTATGTCAATCCAAACACATCGGAAGCTGATTTCGACGTGATGGCCATGGAGTTGAATGTGCGTAGTCTGACCATCCTGTTATCCATCCTGTTTCTTAGCATGACCGCGATCAGCGCCAGTGCTGATACCCCCGACAAAGACCCCGGCGTCTTTTCCGAAAATCCGGGGCCAGTCAAACAATTCATCGCCGACATGGTGAAAGAATATAAATTCGATGCTGACAAACTGACGGCATTGTTCAAGCAGGTCCGAATCCATCCCAGTATTATTGAGGCCATCTCCCGGCCGGCGGAATCCAAGCCCTGGTATCAGTATCGCCAGATCTTTGTCAATCGCGAGCGCGTACGGGGCGGCGTGCTGTTCTGGAATGCAAACAAGGCAATCATTCAGAAAGTTGCTGAAACGTATAAAGTCTCACCGCAAATCCTGGTAGCCATCGTGGGTGTGGAAACCCGTTACGGCAAGCATACCGGTCGTTACCCGGTGATTGACGCCCTGTCAACGCTGGCCTTCGATTATCCGCCACGGGCAAAATTTTTCCGCAGTGAGCTGTCTCAGTACCTGTTAATGACACGCGAGGAAAACCTCAACCCACTGGCACAAAAAGGCTCCTACGCCGGTGCCATGGGCATGCCCCAATTTATCTCCAGCAGTTTTCGTCACTATGCCGTCGACTTTGACAAGGATGGCAAACGCGACCTGTGGAACAATATTGCAGATGCACTGGGAAGTGTCGCCAATTACTTTAGCAAGCACGGCTGGCGTTATGGTCAGCCGATTGCCACACGCGTCACCGTCAGCGGACTCAAATACCGCGAAATGATCGACAACACGGGTCTTAAACCGCGCTATACCCCCGAGCAGATGCGTCTGGCCGGGGTCAGGCTGGACAAGAATGTACCGGCCAATATCAAGGGATGTCTGATCAAACTGGATAGCGGCAACGGGCCTGAATACTGGGCGGCCTGGGAAAATTTTTATGTCATAAGCCGCTATAATCATAGTGCACTGTATGCGATGGCCGTCAACCAACTGGGTGACGCAATTAATAAATCGCGCTGAGAGTCATGCCTGGACCCGGAAAACATATAACACGTCTTCTCTACCTCAGCCTGTTAGGTTGTCTGACGCTTGCAGGATGTTCCACTACCCGCTTTCAGGATGGCGCCCCGCACCGGGATATTGATGTCTCACGCATTCCCAATGCCGTGCCACGGGTCGAACCGCGTAATCCCAGGGCCAATCCAGTGAGCTATAGCGTGCTCGGCCACACTTACCATGTCCTGCGCAGCGCCAAAGGATACGTGGCGCGAGGAATTGCTTCCTGGTACGGCACCAAGTTTCATGGCCACACCACCTCGGACGGCGAAATCTAACGGCCGCAAGATCATCGTCCGGATCAATGATCGCGGGCCATTTCATCCCAATCGCATCATTGACCTGTCCTATGTCGCTGCTAAAAAACTGGGGATAATCCGGGCCGGTACCGGACTGGTCGAGGTCCGCAGTATTGATCCTCGCACCTGGCGGCGTGAACGTTCACGGCCAAACCCGGTCCAAGCAGGGTATCATCCGCAGCATAAAAGGGAGAATGTCTTGTACCTGCAGGCCGGGGCCTTTGCCTATCGCGATAATGCGGAACGACTGAAGAAAAGACTGCATGCGCTCCTGCCCCATCGCCACATTCACATGGCCTACCTGCGAAATGATAAACTCTACCACGTCCGGGTCGGCCCCCTGTCCGGCGTGGATGAGGCGGACAAGGTCACGCAAATTATCAGCGACAGCGGCTTTCCCGAGCCCCATGTCGTGATCGAGTAGCCGCGATAACCGACCGCAGAATACGATTACTACCAGTCCTATTTTTTAATGTGAACCATAGCCTGTGCGAACCTTCCCGGTGTTCGCTACAATAGGCACCTGTCACCAAGCGAGGCGAGTATGTTGTTAAAAATACGATTTCTTTTCCTGTTGAGCATTGGCCTGTTCGGCTTTGGCGCAGTGGCACACGCCGATTTGATCCCTGCCCCGCCAGATATACACGCCAAGGCCTACCTTCTGATGGACTATCACAGTGGCAAGATACTGACCGAATCGCATATGCACGAACGGATAGAACCTGCCAGCCTGACCAAGATGATGACGGCCTACGTCATCATGAAAGAGCTCAAGGCCGGTTCTATCAAGATGGACGACAAGGTCCTCATCAGCAAGAAGGCATGGCGCACCGGCGGTTCGAGGATGTTCGTCAGGGTCGGAACCAAGGTCCCGCTGCATGAACTGCTGCTGGGCATGATCGTAGACTCTGGCAACGATGCCACCGTTGCCCTGGCCGAACACACGGCTGGCAGCACGGACAGTTTCGTAAACCTTATGAACCAGTATGCGCAGAAACTGGGTATGAAGCATACGCATTTTGCCGATGTGGATGGTTTGCCGGATCCAAACCACTATTCGACGGCCTACGACCTTGCTATTCTCGCTCGCGCCCTGATCCGCGACTACCCCGATCACTACAGCCTCTACAAGGTTAAAAAACTCACTTACAACCACATCACGCAATTCAATCGCAATCGCCTGTTATGGCTGGATGACCGCGTGGACGGCATCAAAACAGGTCATACCGAGGAAGCCGGTTACTGCCTGGTCGCTTCTGCCCATAATGGTGACATGCGCCTGATTTCCGTGGTGCTGGGTACCAAGTCAGATGATGCCCGTCAGAATGAAAGCCGCAAATTACTGAACTATGGATTCCGCTTTTATGAGACCTTCAAGCTGCATGATGCCCTCGATCCCCTCACCAAGATGCGTGTCTGGAAGGGTGCACAAGAGGAGGTCCCGCTTGGGCTGGCCAGGAACCTGTATATCACCACACCGCGGGGTCGTCGCGATATGATTAAGGCACTAATGACCGTGGACTCCACCATCGTGGCCCCGATTGTAAAAGGCCAGAAATACGGGGAAGTTGAGGTCAAACTGGGTAAAGACGTCATTGCCAAGCGGCCACTGATTGCGCTGAAGAATGTCGACGAGGGTGGCTTCTGGCACCGTACAATCGACAACATCATATTGTTGTTCCATTAAGCCAGCGACGCAGCGGGAGCGCCTGTATGTCAGAAGCCGTCGTCTACCTCAATGGTGAGTATCTCCCACTGGCCGAAGCCAGAGTGCCGGTACTCGATCGCGGGTTTATTTTTGGTGACGGCGTGTATGAGGTCATACCCGCCTATGGCGGTAAATTATTCCGACTGGATGAACACCTGCAGCGCCTGCAGAACAGCCTTGATGGCATCCGTATCGGTAACCCCTGTTCGTCGGCGCAGTGGCAGGAAATTCTGCAGCAGGTACTTGCACAAAACCCGGCTGAAGATTCCTCGGTCTATCTGCAGGTGACCCGTGGCGTGGCCAGGCGCGACCACGCCTTCCCTGCCGATGCCACGCCGACGGTGTTTGTCATGGCCAACCCGCTCATCACGACCGACGAACAGGCGTTCAACCGGGGAGCCGAGGCGATCACCCTCGACGATATCCGCTGGTTACATTGCAATATCAAAGCCATTGCCCTGTTGCCAAATATCCTGATGCGACAACAAGCGATCGACGAAGGGGCCGCTGAAGCCATTCTGATCCGTGATGGCGAGGTGACCGAAGGTGCTGCCAGTAACGTGTTTATCGTCAGTGACAATACCATCAAGACTCCGCCCAAGGGTGCCCGCCTGTTGCCCGGTGTTACCCGCGATCTGATTGTCGAGCTGGCGAACTCACACGGCCTCCCCCTGCAGGAGGTCAACTTCAGCAAGGAAGAGCTGCTGCGTGCCGACGAGATCTGGATCAGCAGTTCCACCAAGGAAATCATGCCGGTTGTCACACTGAATCACAACGCTGTCGGCGATGGCCAGCCTGGCGCCATGGCACGTAAGCTGTTTGCCGTGTTTCAGGAATACAAGCGCATGATCAGGGCAAATGCCAATTAGTGTGTAATATGTCCCGCGATCAGGACATCTTCGCCTTTCCCTGCCGGTTCCCTATCAAGGTCATGGGCCGTGGTGACGCGGCATTTGAAAACGCTGTCGCGCAAATTCTGCATAAGCATTTGCCGCAATTACCCGAAAATGCGATTAGTCGGCGTAACAGCCGGCAAAGCAATTACAGCGCCCTGACGATCGTCATCGAGGCACAAAGCCGTGAGCAGCTGGACGCCATCTATCGCGACCTGACTGCCTGCGAACATGTGCTCATGGCCCTGTAAGCATGTCGATAGACAAGCAAGCGGACGCTTCGGTACCGACAGGCATACAGGTACGCGACCTCGGGCTGGTGGAGTATGAGCCTACCTGGCGGGCCATGCAGGACTTTACCCGGCAGCGCGGCCCGACCACGCCGGATGAAATCTGGTATTTGCAACATCCGCCGGTATTTACCCTGGGACATAACACCAAACCCGAGCATCTTATCAATCCCGGTGAAATCCCGGTGATCCAGATCGACCGGGGTGGCCAGGTCACCTACCACGGGCCTGGCCAGCTGGTCGCCTACCTGTTACTGGACCTGCATCGCCGCCGCAGCGGCGTCAAACTGCTTGTGAAGCAGATGGAACAGGCCATGATCGAGCTGCTGGCAGAATACGATATCCCGGCAAGCCGGCTTGCCGGCGCCCCGGGTATTTATGTCGATGGGAGCAAAATCGCTGCCCTGGGCCTGCGTATCCGACGCGGCATGAGTTACCACGGACTGGCACTCAATGTGGACATGGCGCTGGCGCCATTCGGACGGATTAACCCTTGTGGTTATGCGAATATGCCGGTCACCCAGATAGCCGACCACTGCGGCAACAGGCCGATTCCGGGCCTGAATGAGGTCCAGCAGCGTTTACACCACCACCTGCTGCAGCAGTTAGGCTACAATGGCGGCCATGAATGACTCGGACAAATTTCCCGAACAGGTAGAACCCCGCCCCGCCAATCCACTAAAAGGCGCCAGCAAGACCGCCAGGATCCCGATCAAGGTGGTTCCCAGGGCGCGTCCCCTGGCCAAACCCCGGTGGATACGCGCCCGCGCCCCGAATTCCCCGGAAGTGGCCCGGCTCAAGGCCGTCTTGCGCGAAAACCATCTGTATACCGTTTGCGAAGAGGCTGCCTGTCCGAATATCGGCGAGTGTTTCAACCACGGCACAGCCACCTTTATGATTATGGGAGAACTCTGTACCCGCCGCTGCCCGTTCTGCGACGTCGCCCACGGCAGACCCAAGCCCCTGGACCCGGAGGAACCCCACAACCTCGCGCGCACCATTGCCCAGATGCAATTACACTACGTCGTGGTGACCTCCGTGGATCGGGACGACTTGCGTGACGGTGGCGCCAGCCATTTTGCCCATTGTATCGAGGCTATCCGTGAGGCCTGCCCGGCCACCCGCATCGAAATCCTGACCCCCGACTTTCGCGGCCGCCTGGATACCGCCCTGGCCAAACTGGCCCTCGCCCCACCGGACGTGTTCAACCATAACCTGGAGACCGTACCGCGACTCTACAAGCAGGCGCGGCCCGGCGCCGACTATGCCTGGTCGCTGAACCTGCTTCGCCAGTTCAAACAACAACACCCCGAGGTCCCCACCAAGTCCGGGCTGATGCTGGGACTGGGAGAGGAATTAGAAGAAGTCATTGCGGTCATGCGCGATCTGCGCACACACGCTTGCGACATGATCACGCTCGGCCAGTACCTGCAACCCAGTCAACATCACCTGCCCGTCGAGCGCTACGTGACCCCGGAGGAATTCGCCGAACTCGAACGCATTGGCTATGAACTCGGCTTTGCCAATGTTGCCAGTGGCCCCATGGTGCGTTCGTCCTACCATGCTGATCAACAGGCGGCAGATATCAAATAATCACGACGCCCTGCCGGTGAAAGAGAGGGATGCATGGAGTTGATACTGACACACGTGGTGCGGGCCTTTTTGCTGCCGCCGGGCCTGTTTCTGTCACTGCTATTGCTCGGCGCCATACTTCGCCTGCGTTTTCATCGCACCGGCCAGACCGTCATATATACCGGTATTGGCCTGTTATTGCTCATGAGCCTGCCGATCGTGGTCAGTCCGTTACTGCGGTTCTACGAAAGCATCCCGGCGCTGAACGCGGATTCTCTGCAACACACAGGCGCAAAGGCGATTGTCATCCTCGGCGGTGGCCGCTATGCAAATGCACCGGAATACCAGGGTGATACGGTTTCCGAGCCCAGTCTCGAACGCATTCGTTATGGCGCCTGGTTACAACGCAAAACCAAACTCCCTATCCTGGTGACCGGCGGTTTGGTATTCGGCAGTCATCGTCCGGCCGAGGCCACACTGATGCAACAGGTATTGAAAAAGGAGTTTCTTGCCTTCGTGCCCTGGGCGGAAACCCACAGTCGCAATACGTATGAAAATGCCATCGATAGTCGAAAAATACTGGCAAAGGAAGGGATCAATCACATCATCCTGGTCACGCATGCCCTGCACATGCCGCGCGCGCTGGAGGCGTTCAAACGGGCCGGGTTTAAGGTCACGCCGGCACCCATGGGATTCGATACCGCTGGCGAGCTCCCCACCGTGCTATCTTTGATGCCGAGCATATATAGTTTCAAGCGAATGCACGATCTGATGGATGAACTACTCGGACGGGTGTGGTATCACCTGCGCTATTACTGACAGACCGAGCTTATTTGCCTTCGACAATGATCTTCCACTGCCCCTGGTTACGTTCGAAGTAGAAAAGTCGATATACCTGTAAACATGCGTCTACTGTATGCTTGCCGTCACTGGCACGGTGCAGATAAGAAAATTGGGAAACTCTTGCCTGTAATGTTTCAGTAACGCGATGGCTTGCGCACTGCCTGTCCATCAACGGACCATATGTGCATCCAGATCCAGCCGCTCCATGACATAACACAGGCAATCCTGGCGCACAACTTCCACGTCAAGTGTCATCATGGAAGGCATTAACGGCACGTGGTTGCAGACATAACCATCGCGCATATCAAAGTAGCGGGCTGAGACATCCTGACCATATTCGTTTTCCGCGAGCAAGGGCAGACCGCGATCCTGATGCACCCGCGCTATCGGCGTACCGGCCTGAATCTCAAGAAAATTATATTGATCCACCTCCGGCAATAAATCGAGATCTACGCCATCCTGTGCCACGCCAACGCTCATGCCATCACGGACCTTCACGACTGCCACGGTATGAAACACGTCCAGCCTGTTGATATCCATATCTTCATCAGAAAACTGCTCCAGCGCCAGAACCGACTGAATAAACTCACGCGCATGCTGTATCCCGCTCTGGTCCGCCACCTTGCCACATTCTACCGTGACCGCCGGACACAATTCGGCAAAGGCCATGGACTGCACACTGTCGGGCTTGAGAAAATACACCACGGTGCGCGAGAACATGGTTGCCAGCTGAAAAAATGGCATCTCCAGGCGATTGACACAGGCATAATGTGGATTGCGCCCGGTATTATTGTGTATATCAATAGACGCAAAGACCTTGCGCTCACGCATTTGTTCCAGAATCTGGCGAACCATCACTTCTTCCTCATGATGTCCCTCGGCTTGCCAGATCCGGTTGAAGTCCGGTTGCCCATCTAAATGCCGCACCCCCCGGGCAGCGGCATGCACGTTGCCGATGAACAGGCTGATACTGCGTGGTAACTCACGCTGCTGATAATCACGCAGGACACTCCGCACGGCCAGCCAGCTGGTAGTTTCATTCCCGTGCAATAACACGGAGAGAAACAGGGGGTCGCGCCTTTTTCCCTGCAAATGGATCAGGCTGGGACCGGGTAGCACCGTGTGCAGGCTTGTGGCCTCACACTCCAGCAAACCGTCCGGCAAGTCATCATAGATCGTTAACATACTCATATTTCCCATTCATGCACCGGCAAACCACTTTGCTGGTGTTGAAAGTACGCCGCTGTCAGCGCCTGCATATCGCGGCCATGCCTGTCGACAAAGGCCCGCTGCCATACGGCGCCATTGGTACCCGATTCCAGGCGCTGCCGGATGATTCCGAGATATTCATCACGATCACTCCCGGCAACACCCAGTCGCTCCAGGCCTTCGAATGCCAGCGGTAACAGGATTTTCGATAATAACTCACTGGCCGCATAGCTCTTGTCGTCAAGCCAGTGCAAGGGTGCGCGCAGCCCCAGTTGGGCGGCCCGGTAAAAATTGTCACGCGCCTTGTCAAAGGGCAACTGCCATTCCACTGCGGTGGGTAGATTCACCAGGGCCATGGCAACGCCGTAATAAAAGGCGGCATTGGCGACCGCATCCAGACTGCTTGGACCGGAAGGAATGACCCGATGTTCAATTCGCAAATGGATTTCACCTTTGTCATCGAAGCCGATCAGGGGCCGGTTCCAGCGCCAGATAGTGCCATTATGCATGCGCAGGTGCGGCAAGGTCCCGCAGTCCGAATCCCGATTTACCGGCAATAACACCGGATAGTGCGCCAGATTTTCAGTGAAACATTCCAGCAGCGACTCACGCACATAGCCGGAACCAAAGGTTACACGCCGAATAGGACCAAATGCCGCCGCATCATAGCCGCCGGTAGCGACCGCCTGTTCAAACAAAGGTATCCGCGACTCGTCCCACAGGTCCTTGCCGAACAGATAGGGTGAGTTGGCACAAAGCGCCACCATCGGTGCCGATAATACCAGGCTGGCATTGTACAGGCGCGCGGCCAGGGTCTGATTGATCTGGGTATGTAACTGAAACGAGGTCGCCGCTGACTCCAGCATGACATCATGATGACTCACTCGCAGGTGTTCGACACCATTAATATCCAGTACCAGAGGTTTACCCTTGCGCCGCAGTAATACCTCGCGATTAAGCGCACGATATCGCTGCATGCCGGACATGTTGACCAGGGTCAGGTCTTCATCCAGCAGGCTGGGCAAAATGCCACACATGATGACATCCATGCCAAGCGCCTGTGCCGTGGCGCGACAATCCGCCCAGGTGGCATCCAGCGACTGGTGCATGGCCGAGAAGACGTGGCCCTGAAGCAGGCGCGGTTCCGTATTGACCTCGATATTGAAGCTGGCCAGCTCGGGGCTGGCCAGGGGGTTACTCAAACGCGCCAGAAATTCTTCATTACGCGGCACAGGTCGAAATTTTTCATCAACCAGCCAGGCCTCCAGCTCAAATCCGGCAACCGGTGGGCTCTCGGCAAAACCGCGTTGCGCAAAGATTTCTGCCAGTTGCTCGGTTTCATTTTCGAGCTTGTGTTTGAAATCCGTAAAGTCCTGTGCGCTGAATTCGCTGGACAGGATCTCTTCTCCCATACGCGCTCAATTCCTGTGCTGTTGTTGTAAAAATTCGTCGAGTTGTTGTAAACGTTGCGGTGTACCGATATCCCACCAGCGGCCCTGGTAGTACTCGCCATGGACCTGCCCGTGATCTATCGCCGCCCGCAGTATCGGCGCCAGCGGCCGCGGCCCCTCGTCCAGCCCCGCAAACAATTTCGGGTCATAGACACCGATACCGCTATATGTCAGACGCTCGCCCTTATTCTTTAATATATGCGATTCAAGCGCGAAATCACCCTCGGGATGATGGGCAGGATTATCCACCAGTACCAGGTGGGCCAGCCCATCAAGCGTTGTGGGTAAGCGGCTGAAATCATAATCGGTCCAGATATCGGCATTGACGACGATAAAAGGCGCCTTACCGATCCTGGGCAAGGCATGGATGATCCCACCTGCCGTCTCCAACGGAGGCTCACCTTCATCCGAATAGATGATGTCCACGCCGTAGCGCTGGCCATTACCGAGGTAGTCTACGATTTGTTGTCCCAGCCAACTGTGGTTAATGACCACCTCCCCGATACCCGCGCGTGCCAGAGCCTGCAAATGGTATTCGATGAGGCACCGGCCGTCGGCCTGTAACAGGGGTTTGGGTGTCGACAGGGTCAATGGCCGCATGCGCTCACCGCGGCCGGCGGCCAGCAACATCGCCTTCATGCCGACTCCTGTTGCAGGCGTGCGCTGATCCCCAGATCATCGAGCAGCTTGATAAACGCTTGCATGGGCGCATAAGCCGGTGCCACTTGCAGGATATATCCCAGCGTTCGTGGGATATCATCAAGGTATCCCGGCTTGCCGTCACGATGATTGAGGCGCGCGAAAATGCCACTGGCCTTGAGATGGCGCTGGATGCCCATGAGATCGAACCAGCGCATGAATTGCTCCAGGCTGACGGTGGTAAACAGGCCGGCCTGGTGCAGTTGCCTGTGATAGGCTGCCACCCATTTCTCGACCTGAGCAGGTGGCCAGTCGATATAGCAATCACGCAACAGTGAGACCAGATCATAGGTCAGCGGTCCGGCCACCGCGTCCTGGAAATCCAGCACACCGGGATTCCGCCCCACCGCTGGTGAATACATCAGGTTACGGGAATGGTAGTCGCGGTGTACAAACACCCGCGGTTGTGCCAGTGCCTGTTCTGCCAGGAAAGCGAATGTGTCCTCCAGGACTTTGCTCTGCGTCTCATCCAGGTTCAGCCCCAGGTGCGCCTGCACATACCAGTCGCGAAACAGGTGCATTTCGCGCAACAGCATCGCCTCATCAAATGCTGGCAGCCCGCGTAAATAGACCGCGCCCTTTTGTTGCAGTTGTATTAGCACCTGCATCGCATCCGCGTACAGCTGATCGGCGTTTTGTGCATTCAGGACCGACAGGTAATGGCGATGGCCGAGGTCGGCGAGTAAAAAGAAGCCATCCTCGTAATTCTCGGCCAACACTCGTGGCGCATTGATTTGCATGGCATTCAGATAACCTGCCACGCGTACAAACGGGTGACTGTCTTCCTTGTCCGGTGGCGCATCCATGGCAATCAGGCTCTCATCGCCATGAGCAACACGGAAGTAGCGCCGGAAACTGGCATCTGCCGATGCCGGGGCAATACTAAAATCCTGCGTTTGTAACTGTCGTTGCAACCAGGCCTTGAGCTGGAGAAAACGTGAATCCGCTTGAATATTCATCCGAAAATTATATAGGAAGCGCTTGTCTAAAGCTGTAAAGCCGGGGAAAATTCCCACCCATGAAATCAGATGCATTGCCAGCCAAAAACCGCTATGAACTGATCGATGCCCTGCGCGGTACTGCCATTGCGATGATGTTCAGCTTCCACATTAGCTATGACCTCAATCATTTCGGTTTCATCACGACGGATTTTTACCATAACCCGTTCTGGCTCAATTACCGCATCGTCATCGTCAGCACTTTTCTCACCGTAATGGGCATGAGCCTTTACATTGCTCATCACAATGGTCTGCGTCGCGACAACTACCTGCATCGCCTGGGCTGGCTGGTCATATGTGCCGTATTAATCAGTATCGGCACCTATTTTTTATTCGGAAGACGCTTTATCTATTTCGGTATTATCCATTTTATCGCCGTTGCCAGCGTGCTGGCTTTGCCGTTTATCCGGCTCTACTGGACCAACCTGATCCTGGGGGCAGGCATCATCATCGTCAGCAATTATGTCAGCCTCGACGTGATGGACCCGCGTTATCTCAACTGGATTGGGCTTATGCACGGCAAACCCTTTACTGAAGACTACGCACCCATTTTTCCCTGGTTTGGCGTGGTCCTGCTGGGGATATTTCTCGCACGTTGGGCCTACACGGAACAACGCATCCGTCTTTTCAGCCAGTGGCATAGCCGCCTGACGGTTTTTCGGGTTTTGCGTTTTGCCGGACGCCACTCGCTAATCATCTATATGGTGCATCAACCCGTCTTTTTTGGCACCATCGCCCTGATTCACAAGCTGACCAGCGCCTGAATTTCGCACAGCGGCGACGGACGCTTTATACTTGCCGCCAGCATATCACTTGACTGCCAAAAGGACAGCCTTGTTTCAATACCGCTACAGCCTGTTGCTTTGTTGTATGCTGCTGCCTGGCATTCGTCCGCTATGGGCGGTACAGCCCGCCAGCCAGCCAGACTCGCTCTGTCCTCCCGACTACCAGCTGAAGATACCCAAGCCTGACCCCTCACTGCTCAAGGATCAAAGTACTCACGTCGACGCTGATAGTGCGACAGTCAGCAGCAGTTCCATCACGCGCTTTAGCGGGAATGTCGTGGTTCGCCAGGGTGACAAACAGCTCAAGGCCAGCGAAATCGTCTACGACCACAATAAGAACGAAGTCACTGCCTCCGGCAAGGTCGAATTTACCACCGGCGAGTCAATGGTCAAAGGTAGCCAGGCCCAGCTAAATCTGCAGACCAGTCAGGGCAAGATCGAAAATGCCCGCTATCGTACCGGTACCGTCAACGGCCGTGGCGAAGCCAGGACCATTAACCTCGAAGGCAAGCATCGCCTGAGCCTTGACAAGGCAACCTATACCACCTGTCCAGCCGGCCATGTCGTGTGGGCCTTGCATGCCAGCAAAATTGAACTCAACAACCAGAACCACCAGGGTACCGCCGAAAACACCGTGCTCAATATCGGTCATGTACCGGTGTTATACCTGCCCTATATCCGTTTTCCCATCGGCACGGATCGCCTGTCCGGTTTCCTCTACCCGGCGCTGTCGTCCTCACAAAATAACGGCACCGAAACCATCGTGCCCTATTACTGGAATATCGCGCCCAACATGGATGCCACCATTACCCTGGATAACATGTCCAGGCGTGGCCTGATGCTGGAAAACCAGTTTCGCTATCTGACGCCAGACAGTCACGGCAGCGTCGAACTCGATTACATGGGCATGGATACCCTGTACGGTGACAGTCGGGCAAAATTCGACTGGACTCACCAGGGGCAGGCCAATGCGGGCTGGTCAACCTCGGTGGATTACCATTACGTTAGTGATAACCAGTACCTGAGCGATTTCACCAGCAGCCTGACCGCAACCAGCGCCAGCATCACAGCCCTCAATCGCCAGGGCACTCTGAGCTACAACCAGTCGGCTTATCAGTTCACGGCCAGTTTGCAGGATTACCAGACCATCTCCGGTACCGATCAGTATACGCGCCTGCCGCAGCTGACCTTCGATACCCGTTTGTTCCAGCCGGACAACCACTGGAATTACAATTTCGATTCTCAATTCGTCAATTTCAACATCCGTGAGCCCGGCAAGGTGACCGGACAGCGGGTCAAGTTGAGCCCTTATATCTCCTACCCCGTGGTCAAGAGTGCTGGCTTTATCAAACCCAAGCTGACCCTGAATTACCTGCAGTACAACCTGAAACAACCCAGTGGCAGCAGTCAGCCGAACAATCCCGCGATCACGGTGCCGGTCTTCAGCCTGGATTCCGGACTCCATTTTGAGCGCGATACCCGCATCGCTGGCACCCGGCTGACGCAAACCCTGGAACCCCGCCTGTATTATCTCTATGCCCCCTATCGGGACCAGAGCCAGTTACCGGTGTTCGATACCGCGCTCACCACCTTCAGTCGGACCCTGCTGTTCTCCGAAAATCGCTTCAGCGGTACGCGGCCCTCACCACCCGGCTGTATCGTCGGGATAATGGCGCCGAACTTTTCGACGCAACCCTGGGCCAGATCTTCTATTTCAGCGATCGCCAGGTCGTCCTCCCCGGCCAGGCGGTGGATACGACTACCCGATCCAGCTATCTCGGGGCTGTAAATTTTACCCCCACCCCGCACTGGAACCTCAATGGAGACGCCCAGTACAACCCCAACAACCACCAGATCGAGGTCGGCAATGTCAGCTTGCAATACAGACCCGGTCCCGGGCGGGTCGTCAATCTGCAGTATCGCTATACCCTCAATCAGCTGCGCACCGAGGGTGCCTCCTTTGCCTGGCGCCTGAGCCCGCGCTGGCAGATCTTCGCCGGCACCCAGTACGATGTGCTCAATAAGCATCGCCTGCAGAACTTCGCGGGCCTGCGCTACGACAGCTGCTGCTGGGGCATCCGCCTGGTCGGGGGTGAACGTTTCAACAGCGTGTTGAACAATGACCCCAATAATCCTGTCTATGAACATGCCATTTACCTCGAATTCATGCTCAAGGGCCTGTCCAGCCTGGGTTCCGGAAAAGACATCGATACCCTGCTGGAAAATGGTATCCTAGGCTATTCGCAATAACCTCCAGGCAGGAAATTCGCCTATGAAGTCGCTGTACCAAATCATGCTGGGCCTGGCCCTGGCATTATCCGTTTTAAGTAATGTTCAGGCCGCCAGTCGGCCGCAAGATGTCGAACTGGACCGCATCGTTGCCATCGTCAACAAGGACGTCATCACCGCCAGCGAGCTGGACGACCGCATCGCCCAGATCACGCAACAGCTGGAGCAGAAAAACACGCAACTGCCACCGGCAGGGGTATTACGCAAACAGGTGCTCAACAGCATGATCCTGGACGAGATCCAGCTGCAACTGGCCAAAACCAGTGGCATTCGGGTCGATGATGAGCAGCTCAACCGGGTAATTACCAATATCGCGCGTCAAAATTCCATGAGTCTGGAGCAATTTCGCCAGTACCTGCAAACACATGGTTACAAGTTTCCCCAGTTCCGCGAAAACATCCGCAAGCAAATCATTATCAGCCAGTTGCGCAGGAACAAGATCAATAATCATGTCTACGTCAGCGAACAGGAAGTGGATAATCAGCTGAAAAAGCTGAATCAGGCCGATCTGGACAGGGAATATCATCTGGCTCAGATCCTAATTCCGCTACCCGAGACTGCGGGCGCAGACGATATCGATACGGCCCGGCAAAAGGCCAGTGATGTTTACACCCAGCTGAACCTTGGCGCCGATTTTGCGAAAACCGCCGTAAGTGTATCGGGTGGCCAGCATGCCCTGCAGGGCGGCGACCTTGGCTGGGTCAGGCAGGGCCAGTTACCCACCATTTTTGCCAATGTGATTCCGAAAATGAAACCCGGCGAGATTACCAAACCGCTGCGCAGCGCCAGTGGCTTTCACATCATCAAGCTCATTGCGGTTCGCAGCCAGCAACACAAGCACGTGGTGGAACAAACCTTGGCGCGCCATATCCTGATCAAGACCAGCGCGATCATGAGCAATGCCCAAGCCAGGCAAAAGCTCGAACGACTGCGCCGGGAAATCCTGGCCGGCAAGGACTTTGGTACCGTGGCGCGAGCCAGTTCTGATGACACCGCTTCGGCGGCAGACGGCGGTAACCTCGGCTGGATCAACCCGGGTACCATGGTGCCTGAATTTCAGGAACAAATGGATAAACTCAAACCGGGACAAATCAGCCAACCGTTCGAGACCCGCTATGGCTGGCATATCGTACAGGTCCTGTCACGCCGCAAACACGACGACACCAAAGCCTACTTACGTGAACAGGCCCGCAAGCAGATCCGACAACGTAAAATTGCAGAAGAAACTGAAAACTGGCTGCGCCGGATTCGTGACCAGGCCTATGTCAAGATAGTCAAGCGCTAGCCCCTGGTGACGCTGACGATGCCTGCACGCCCCCTGGTCATCACACCCGGTGAACCCGCCGGGATTGGACCAGACTTGGTGCTACGCCTGGCACAACAGCCACTGACACATCCCGTGGTTGCCGTCGCCAGTCGCGACCTGTTACAGGAGCGTGCCCGGCAACTTGGCCTGTCCATCCGACTTTATGATTACACTGCCAGTGAAGTCAGCCTGTCCCGGCCCGGTGAGTTATGTGTCTGGCATGTCCCGCTCGCCGCAACGGCGCAGGCCGGCAAGCTCAATCCGGCGAACGCCGACTACGTACTACAGACCCTGCGACTGGCAACCGAGGGCTGCCTGGACAGGCAATTCGCCGCCCTGATCACCGGACCGATTCACAAGGGCGTGATCAATCATGCCGGCTTCCCCTTTACCGGCCATACCGAATACCTGGCCGAACTATCAGATACAGCGCTACCGGTCATGATGCTCATGACTACCGGCCTGCGCGTGGCGCTGGCCACCACCCATTTACCACTACGCAAAGTCTGCGATGCGATTACCCCGGCGCTGATCGAACAGTGCCTGCGCATCCTGCAGCACGACCTGCAATCGCGCTTCACGATTGACAACCCGCGTATCAGTGTCTGTGGCCTCAATCCCCATGCCGGTGAAGACGGCCATCTCGGCCGGGAGGAAATCGACATCATCAACCCGGTACTGGCACAACTGCGACAGGAAGGCATGCACCTTCGTGGCCCTTTACCCGCCGATACCGCATTCACGCCGGACAAGATGCAGGATACCGATGCCTACCTGGCCATGTATCACGATCAGGGACTGGCGGTACTCAAACACATCGGATTCGGCAAGGCCGTCAACGTGACCCTGGGTCTGCCGTTTATCCGCACCTCGGTCGATCACGGTACGGCGCTGGAGCTGGCAGGCAGCGGCAACATCGACGACAGCAGTCTGCACGCCGCGATTGCTGCTGCGTTGCAAATGATCGGCAAGCAATGAGATGGCCGAGACCTTCAGCAAACCGCGTAAACGCTTCGGTCAGCATTTTCTGCATGACCGGCATGTCATCGATCGCATCATCCAGGCCATACAGCCCCAGACCGATGATCAGCTGATCGAAATTGGCCCGGGGCGAGGTGCCCTGACCCTGCCCTTACTGGCCCAGGTCGGACAACTTGATATTGTCGAAATCGATCGCGACCTGGTGCAGTGGTGGCAGGAGAAATCACTATCCAATCTAAGCATTCATGCCGGCGACGCACTCAAACTCGATTACTGCGCATTACAGCGTGAGCCTGCGCGCAAACTGCGGGTCATCGGCAATTTACCCTATAATATATCCACACCTTTGCTGTTCCATCTGTTTGAAAATCTGCAGTGCATTCAGGACATGCACTTCATGTTGCAAAAAGAAGTCGTGGATCGCATGTGTGCTGCTGCCGGGGAACCGGCCTATGGTCGGCTGAGCGTCATGGTCCAGTTCTACTGCGAGGTCACGCAGCTGTTTGATGTCGGCGCCGGAGCCTTTACTCCCCCACCCAAGGTCGAATCCAGTATTGTCCGCCTCATCCCCCATGCCGCAGACAAATACAGTGTGAACCCGCAACAGTTGCAACGCATCGTGAGCCAGGCCTTCAGCCAGCGCCGCAAGACCCTGCGTAACAGCCTGAAACACTATTTCAGTAGTGAACAGCTTGAGGCACTGGGAGTCGATCCCGGCATTCGCCCGGAACGACTCGGGCTGGCCACCTTTATCAAACTGGCACAACACGCGGCACTAGACATCTAGTTTGTCATGCTGTCAGCGTTTCTACCGTGACCGCCATTTCCTGGTTGAAACCAAAATCCAGATCAATGCAAGTGTAGATTTTCTTGCGTATGATGTGCCTTGTAATGGCATAACAATATTCTGGAGAACTGCATGAGCCGCCGTACCCGCTACGTCCTGTTCAGTCTTATTACCGTGGTCCTGGTGGTGGCACTGGTCTCCTGGCTCAAACGTCCCAAGCCCATCCCTGTCCTGCTGGGCCAGGTCGAAAAGGGAACCGTACAGCGTACCGTCACCAACACCCGCGCCGGTACACTCAAGGCCTGTCGCCGTGCCAAGTTATCACCTTCTATTGGTGGTCAAATCGCGAGCCTGCCCGTCCACAAGGGTGACATCGTCAAAACCGGCCAGGTCCTGTTCGAGATCTGGAACAAAGACCTGCGCGCACAACTGGAGCTCGCCAAAGACGACTACCTTGCGACAAAATCGCGGGCCAAGGAGGCCTGCGTGGTGGCCGATGTCGCACAGCGCGACGCTAACCGGCAACTGGCTTTACGCAAAAAAGGCCTGGCCTCCGAAGAAAGTACCGACCGGGCCAAGAGCGAAGCAGAAGCCAAACGCGCAGCCTGCCAGGCTGCCACATCGATGATCGAAGTCAGTCATGCCCGCATTGATGTCGCCCAGGCCGCCCTGGATCGTACACGCTTGACTGCGCCCTTCGATGGCATCATTGCCGAGGTCAATGGTGAACTGGGTGAGTTTGTCACGCCATCACCAATCGGCATCCCCACCCCGCCAGCTATCGATCTCATCGACACAAGCTGTCTGTACGTGGAAGCACCAATCGACGAAGTGGATGCACCGGAGATCAAAGTCGGCATGCCGGCGAATATTTCCCTGGATGCCTTTGGCAAGACTTATTTCAAAGGCAAAGTCAGGCAGATAGCGCCTTATGTTCAGGATGTGGAAAAACAGGCACGCACAGTAAATATTGAAGTGGATTTTCTCTCGGATAAAGACAAGGCTGAGATGCTGCCGGGTTACAGCGCAGATGTCGAAGTCATCATCAATACCCACTCAAACACCCTGCGCATACCGACGGGGGCACTGCTGGAAGGCAACTATGTTTACAGCTATGACCCTGCGTCTCATACAATCAGCAAGACATCGGTCAAGCTTGGGCTGAGCAACTGGCAATACACCGAGATCTCCAGTGGGCTTAAAGCGGGCCAGCAAATCGTGACCTCCGTGGATCGTGAAGGCCTCAAGGATGGCGCAACGGTCAAACCGGAAAACCACGGCCAGGGCAAATAATCCATGATCAGGCTGGAACAGATCCATCGAAATTTCCAGGTTGGTGATCAAACCGTGCACGCCCTGGATGATATCAACCTGCAGATCGACCAGGGTGAATACGTTTCCGTGATGGGCCCATCCGGTTCCGGCAAGTCGACCCTGTTAAACCTGCTTGGCTTGCTGGACAGGCCAAGTTCAGGGAAATACTTTCTCAACCAGAAGAATGTGACCGAATTAAGCGAACAGGAAACCGCACGCACACGCAACCGGAACATCGGTTTCGTATTCCAGGCCTTTCACCTGGTCCCGCGCCTGACCGCCGCGGAAAATATTGAGTTACCCCTGATCCTGGCCGGCGTCAAACCAGAGCAACGTCACGCCAGGGTGGATAAAGCGCTGGAAGCGATGCACCTGAGCGATCGCGCCCAGCACAAGCCTGAACAGCTATCCGGCGGTCAACGTCAGCGTGTCGCTATTGCCCGGGCCACGATTACCGAACCGTCGGTACTGCTGGCAGATGAACCGACTGGCAATCTCGATCAAAAATCCGGGCATGATGTTATCCAGACGCTGGAGGCACTGAATCAACGTGGTATTACCCTGATCGTGGTAACTCATGACATGGCTATCGGCGATCGTTCACGACGCCGGATTAACATGCTCGATGGCCGCATCCAGTCCGATTCTCGCCAGACCCCCGCACATGATCCTCGCCCGTGATACATTCCGGTTTGGCTGGAACGCACTAAAGGGCTATCACAGCCGCACCATCCTGATGCTGCTTGCCATGACGATCGGCGTTGCCTCGGTATTAATGCTGACCGCACTGGGTGAAGGCGCACGTCACTATGTGCGCAATGAATTCGCCTCCCTCGGTACCAACCTGGTAATCGTCATGCCCGGGCGGAGTGAAACAGCCGGTGTGGGTCTTGGTACCATGACCGGCGTCACCCCGCGCGATCTGACCCTCGACGATGTAAAGGCGCTGACGCGAAATCCCCATATCACCCGCATTGCACCCATGAATGTTGGCTCGGCCGAGATCTCCTGGCAAGGGCGCAAGCGCGAAGTCCCGGTCCTGGGCTCAACCCATGCATTGCTGGAAATTCGTCACTGGCACCTGGCCCAGGGCAGTTTCCTGCCCAAGGGTGACTGGAATCGTCCCACACCGGTCTGCGTGATTGGGGCGAAGGTTCGCAACGAAATCTTCGGGCCCCATCCGGCACTCGGCCAGTGGATACGCCTGGGTGAAAATCGCTATCGCGTCATCGGCATCATGGGCTCGGAAGGACGCTCGATTGGCGTTGATGTACAGGAGATCGTGATCATTCCGGTAGCCTCTGCCCAACAGCTGTTCAACGTGCCTTCGCTGTTCCGGGTGCTGATCGAAACCCGCACACGGGATGCCATGCCCAGGGTCATCAAGTTTACTGAAGACACCCTGCAGGCACGCCACCAGGGCGAGCGCGATGTCACTGTCATTACCCAGGATGCAGTACTCGCGACCTTTGATCGCATTTTGGGCGCCCTGACCTATGCTGTCGGCGGCATTGCTGCGATAAGCCTGGCCGTGGCCGGTATCCTGATCATGAACGTGATGTTGATCGCCGTGTCGCAGCGTACCGCCGAGATCGGTTTATTAAAGGCATTGGGCGCATCGGCGCACACGATTGAATTATTAATCCTGGTCGAGGCGCTACTGCTGTCCTGCCTCGGTGGTGTCATAGGTCTGGCCATCGGCCAGCTGGGGAGTTGGGGTATTCGACTTGCCTTCCCGCAGATCGCCGCCTACCCGCCGGACTGGGCCGTGGTTGCTTCGTTCCTGGTCGCCATCGTGACAGGCGCCCTGTTCAGTCTGCTGCCGGCACGCAAGGCGGCAAAACTGGATCCGGTACTGGCATTGTCGAGGCATTAACATGCTGATACATGACTTCATCAAGCTCACCGGCACCTCGTTACTGGCGCACAAGCTACGCAGTTTCCTCACCCTGTTGGGCATCGCCGTGGGCATCACCGCCGTCGTACTGCTAACCTCTATCGGCGAAGGCATTCACCGCTTTGTCCTGGATGAGTTCACCCAGTTTGGCACGACCCTGGTCGCGATCAACCCGGGTAAAACCACCACGCATGGTATGAGCATGGGCGTGTTCGGCACGGTCCGACCTTTATCCATTGCCGATGCCGAGGCACTCAAACGCCTGCCCCTGGCCAGTGCCGTCGTCGGTTTCGTACAGGGCAACGCCGAAGTGGAAGCCAACAACCGGACACGCCGTACCATGATCTACGGCACGACCCACGAATTTCCCGAGGCCTTCACCATGCCGGTGCAATCAGGCAAGTTTCTACCAGCTGATGATCCCAATGCGCCACGCGCCTTTGCCGTACTTGGCCACAAGGTCAAGGAAGAACTGTTCGGCAATCTCAGTCCGCTGGGACAACGTATCCGTATTGGCGGGAATCGGTTTCGCGTCATCGGTGTCATGGCGCCCAAGGGCCAGGTACTCGGCTTCGATCTGGATGATACCGTCTATATTCCACTCGCACGCGGTCTGGAGTTGTTTAACCGCGATGGCTTGATCGAAATTGATGTGATGTACCATGAAGGCACTAATGTGAACCAGGTTGTTAAGGGCATTAAGCGTATACTCACCGCGCGCCACGGTCGCGAAGATTTCACCATTACTACCCAGCAACAAATGCTCGATGTACTAGGCTCGATCCTAGACGTCCTGACCTTTGCCATCGGTGCCATCGGCGGCATCTCATTGCTGGTCGGCGGCATCGGTATCATCACCATCATGACCATCAGTGTTACCGAACGCACATCTGAAATCGGGTTAATCCGTGCCCTCGGCGCAAAACAATCGCAGGTACTGTCATTGTTTCTCGGGGAGGCTGTCGTGTTATCCGCCGTAGGCGGCCTTGCCGGTCTGATCCTCGGTATCGGCATCGGCCAACTGCTACACATCGTACTACCGGCGCTGCCGGTACATACTCCGATTACCTTTGTCGTCCTGGCGGAAAGTATCGCTATCATTATCGGCCTCGCTGCCGGTGTCATCCCCGCGCGCCATGCTGCCCAGCTCGATCCGGTGGAAGCCCTGCGCACCGAATAGGACTTAATAAGGCAGAAAATCGTTCATACTAAGTAATCTTGATGCAATATCCTGCACCCGGGCATAAATCAGAGCAGAAACTAATGTTACTTTACGGATATTTCAGGGGCGTAAACGTCAATGCACACATACCTCTGTAAACCGGCGCCCTGGTCATCATACTGCGCAAGATTCGGCTCGCCAGCTCACTACGTTGCCAACATAATCAATAACAGCCAATAGCCAATAGCCAGGGTAAACCCCACCATGTCCGACTATGAGCGCATAGCCAGTGCAATACACTATATAAATCAGCAGGTATGCCAGCAGCCCGGGCTGGAAGAAATTGCGGCGCACGTACATTTGAGTCCCTACCATTTCCAGCGCCTGTTCAGACGCTGGACCGGCGTCAGCCCCAAACGGTTCTTACAGGTACTGACCGTGGAACGCAGTAAACATTTGCTGAACTCCTGCGATAGCCTGCTGGACGTCGCCGACGATATCGGCTTGAGCAGCAGTTCCCGTCTGTATGATCATTTTGTGCAACTGGAAGCCGTAACGCCTGGCGACTACAAACGTCAGGGACAGGGCCTGACAATCGAGTACGCTGTCCACCCTTCGCCATTCGGTGGATTCTTTATTGCCGTCAGTCCGCGTGGTGTGTGCCGGGCCGCCTTTATGGATTTTTCTCCGCTAAGCGTACAAGTGCAGGCCCTGCAGCTGGCATGGCCGCTGGCCACCCTGCGTCATAACCCGGCGGGCACTCGCCAGGTGGTCGATATTCTGTTTGGCAAATGCGCAGAACCACACCATCCGCTTTCTCTTTATGTATCAGGTACCAATTTCCAGGTTGCCGTTTGGCGGGCATTATTACGCATTCCTCCGGGCAATCTGGTCAACTACTCGCAATTAGCGACGGCACTGAATCGACCACGTGCAGCCCGTGCAGTAGGTAATGCCATCGCCGCCAACCCAGTCGCTTACCTGATACCCTGTCACCGGGTGATCCGGCAAACCGGCGTCACCGGAAAATACCACTGGGGTGAAACCCGCAAGCAGGTGATACAGGTCTGGGAAGCGGCGCGCGCGGAAAGCGCCCCGAAAAAATCACGTTAAGCAAATTGGCTAATTAACCACCCATTGCAGCACAATATTGTGCCATTTTTATCTATTCGGTACACAATAATATGAAAACTATGGGAATCCAGAAGGAGATAGTGTGTCATACCTGCATCGATTTACTTGCCACATGTTTATAATTTTCGGGAGTCAGCAACAATGTATAAACGTTTCCTTGCCCTAATACTAATATTCACCTCAAGCACAGCCTTTGCCGGTACCGCCATCGGCCATGTCACCTCAATCATTGTTGCAAACAATCAGGACACCGTTCTGTTTAAGGTCAATACAGGCATCCACAACACCCCGAAATGTAATGAAACCGGGCAATTTGCCATCCACCTCGACAAACCAGGCGGTATGGCCACCTATATGGCCCTGCTTACAGCCAAGCAAAAAGGCTTTACCATCATGGCCGATGGCACGAGAGGCTGTTCTGGTAACTGGAAATCAGAAGACCTCCGGACCCTGAGGCTGAATTAGCGGGACGCATAAAGCCGGATTCGCGCAAATTTAGCGGATTTCCTGCCGCGCCCTGATCAGGATCAAGCCCGACAGTACACCTTCAGCCGGAATATTTTATATGCTGTAACTTATTAATCCGGCAGGAGAATACGGTGCACCCGCAGCATACCCTCACCATTGATGGTAACCAGGCGGCGGCCACGATTGCCCACCTGAGCAACGAGGTCGTCGCCATCTACCCCATCACCCCGGCTTCACCCATGGGCGAATGGGCCGATGAGTGGTCATCGCGTGGCCAGACTAATCTCTGGGGTACGGTGCCACAGGTCATCGAAATGCAGAGTGAAGCCGGCGCCGCCGGTGCGATCCACGGCGCACTCCAGACCGGCGCCCTCACTACCACGTTTACCGCCTCGCAGGGTCTGTTGTTGATGATCCCCAACATGCACAAGATCGCCGGCGAGCTCACGCCGACTGTGTTTCATATTGCCTCGCGCTCAATCGCCTGCCAGGCCCTGTCGATCTTCGGTGATCACAGCGATGTCATGGCAACCCGTACCACCGGTTTTGCCATGCTCTCATCCAACTGTCCGCAGGAAGTGATGGACCTGGCCCTGATTGCCCAGGCGGCCACGCTCAAAGCCCGCGTCCCGATCCTGCATTTCTTCGATGGCTTTCGTACTTCGCATGAAGTCGCCAAGATCGTGGCAGTCGAAGCCGAGACCGTTGCAGCCATGATCGATATGGAGGCCGTCACGGCACATCGCCGCCGCGGGCTGTCACCGGAACATCCGGTCCTGCGCGGAAGTTCGCAAAATCCTGATATCTATTTCCAGGCCCGCGAAACCGTCAATCCCTATTACACCCACATGCCCGGCATCGTCCAACAGGTCATGGATCAGTTTGCCGAGCTGACCGGGCGCGCCTACCACCTGTTTGATTACCTGGGCCATCCCCAGGCCGAACGTATTCTTATCCTGATGGGGTCCGGTGCCGAAGCGGCACAGGAAACCGTCGACTTTTTGCAGCAACAGGGAGAGAAAGTCGGCCTGATCAAGGTCCGACTGTATCGTCCGTTTTCCGCCGAGGCCTTACTCGACGCGCTACCGCCGACCACGCAGAAGATCGCGGTGCTCGATCGCACCAAGGAACCCGGCGCCGATGGTGAGCCTTTGTATAAGGATGTGGTCACTGCCGTTGCCCAGCACTATTGCAGCGGTGACTGCCAGTTTGGACAGATGCCGATCGTAATCGGAGGCCGGTATGGTCTGTCCTCCAAGGAATTCACGCCAGGCATGATCAAGGCCGTTTTCGACGAACTCGAACGACCGCACCCCAAGAACCAGTTCACCATTGGCATCCATGACGACGTGAGTCATACCTCGCTGGAGTGGGACCCCGCGTTTCGCACCCAGGCCCAGGCCGAAACCTTCCAGGGCGTTTTTTATGGTCTTGGCAGCGACGGCACCGTCAGTGCCAACAAAAACAGCATCAAGATCATTGGCGAAAGCACTGACATGCACGCCCAGGGTTATTTCGTGTATGACTCCAAGAAATCCGGCGCAGTCACGGTATCGCATTTGCGCTTTGGCCCCAGGCCAATCCATGCCAGTTACCTGATAGGTGACAACGATGCCAACTTTGTCGCCTGTCACCAGCCTATCTTCCTGGAACGTTATCCCATGCTCGATAAGGCCAGTGACGGAGCGGTTTTCCTGCTCAACTCACCGGCGACACCGGACAAGGTATGGGACAGCCTGCCACAAAAAATGCAGCAACAAATACTGGATAAGCAGATCAGGCTTTACAGCATTGATGCATATGCCGTCGCCAGCCAGACCGGCATGGGCAAGCGCATCAACACGGTGATGCAAACCTGTTTCTTTGCGATCTCCGGTATCCTGCCACGCGATGAAGCAATTAGCGCAATTAAACAGGCAGTGGAAAAGACTTACGGTAAAAAAGGCAGACGCATTGTCGAACAGAATTTCAAGGCGATTGATCATACCCTGAACTGCCTGCATGAAATCCCGCGACCGGACAAGGTCAACAGCCAGTGGAATATTCATTTGCCCTTTGGTGATGAAGCCCCGGCATTTGTGCAACAGGTAACCGGCGAGATCATTGCCGGCCGCGGCGATCAGGTCCCGGTCAGCCTGCTCCCTGCGGACGGGACCTTTCCCCTGGGTACCGCGGCATACGAAAAACGCAACCTGGCGCTGGAGATCCCGGTGCTGGAAACCGACCTGTGTACCCAGTGCGGCAAGTGTCCGCTGGTCTGCCCCCATGCCGCCATTCGCAGCAAGATCGTACCGGAATCCGCCCTGAAAGATGCACCGTCCGACTTCAAGCACATGCCCATGCTCGGCAAGGATTTTCCAGCCGGCATGCGCATCATCTACCAGGTTGCCCCGGAGGATTGCACCGGCTGTGGACTGTGTTCGGATATTTGCCCCATCCACGACAAATCCAATGTCAGCCGCAAGGCGTTGAACATGGCGGCGCAACCGCCATTACGCGCGCAAGAACGCGCCCACTGGGAATATTTCCTGAACCTGCCGGAATACGACCGCGCCCAGCTCAAGACCTCGACCATCAAGGGTGCGATGGTCATGCAACCGCTGTTTGAATTCTCCGGCGCCTGTGTCGGTTGCGGTGAGACGCCCTATATCAGGCTCGCCACCCAGTTATTCGGTGATCGAATGTTAATTGCGAACGCCACGGGTTGTTCCTCTATTTATGGCGGCAACCTGCCAACCACACCGTATACCACCAACCCCGAAGGCCGCGGCCCGGCCTGGAACAATTCCCTGTTCGAAGACAATGCCGAGTTTGGCCTGGGCATGCGGGTGGCCGCGGACAAACACCGTGAACAGGCACGCGAACTCCTGAACAAGCTGCGCGATGAGCTGGACAAGACCCTCGTGGAAGACATCCTCAATGCCGATGAAAATGATGAAGCTGGCATTCACGCCCAGCGCCGCCGGGTGGAAAAATTACGCAAGCAACTGAGCCAGCTTGATACCCCGCAAGCCGCCCTGCTGTCTGAATTGTGTGACAACCTGTGTCGCAAGAGCGTCTGGATCATCGGCGGCGACGGCTGGGCCTATGACATAGGTTATGGTGGTCTCGATCACGTGCTGGCCTCGGGACGCAACGTCAATATCCTGGTGCTGGATACCGAGGTCTACTCCAATACCGGCGGGCAAACCTCCAAGGCCACCCCACGCGGAGCCGTTGCCAAGTTTTCTTCCGGTGGTAAACCGACCGCCAAAAAGGATCTGGCGCTGCTGGCTATGGACTATGACAATGTCTATGTCGCCCATGTCGCCTACGGTGCCAAGGATGTGCAGACCCTGCGCGCCTTCCTCGAGGCCGAGGCACATGACGGACCTTCCCTGATCATTGCCTATTCACCCTGTATCGCCCATGGCGTGGACCTGTCCAATAACCACCGCCAGCAGGACCTTGCCGTCAAGTCCGGGCACTGGCCGTTGTTCCGGTTTGACCCGGAACGTATTGCCCATGGCCATAACCCCCTGCACCTGGACTCAGCAGAACCGAGCATTCCTTACCGCCAGTTTGTCGAGAGCGAGACCCGCTTCAACATGCTATGGCACACGCATCCACAGGATGCCGAGCATTTTCTGGAACAGGCGCAACGCGAAGTGACACACCGTTATCACTATTACAAACAATTGTCGGAACTGGACTGGGATGACAGTGCCAGCGTTGCCGCTACCAAGGCCAAACTTGCCAACCAAGCCACGGAGTCATAGCACATGATTGATTTGTCCAGTGAATACCTGGGGCTCAAACTCAAGAACCCGCTTGTGCCCTCTGCCTCCCCCCTGAGTGGTCAACTCGATAGTGCGCGTCGCCTGGAAGATGCTGGTGCCTCGGCGCTGGTCATGCAATCGCTGTTCGAAGAAAAAATCGAAAGTGAATACGCACACATGGAGCGTTTTTTCAATCAACAATCCCTCGGCCATGGCGAGGCTGAAACGTTTCACCCGGTACCGGAAAACTATAAAACCTACCAGGAGGAATATCTCGAACACCTGCAACAACTCAAGACCCAACTGGACATTCCGGTGATCGCCAGTCTCAATGGTACGTCCCTGGGTGGCTGGATCGAATACGGCAAACAACTGCAGGACGCCGGTGCCGATGCACTTGAGCTCAATGTGTATTACCTGGCGGCCAACCTGGAAGAATCCTCGCAACAGGTCGAACAACGATACGTGGAAATTCTGCATGCCCTGACGGAACACGTCACTATCCCCATCACCATGAAGCTGTCACCGCACTTCAGTGCCCTGGTCAATACGGTCAAGCAACTGGAACGGGCCGGTGCCCGCGGGGTCGCGCTATTCAACCGCTTTTACCAGCCGGATATCGACCTGGACACGCTGCAGGTGGAACCCAGGCTCGAACTGTCAACATCGGCGGAATCGCTGTTGCGTATACGCTGGACGGCTATCCTGTACGGTCAGACTCAATGCAGTATTGCTGTTACCGGCGGCCTGCATACCCATGAAGACGTGTTAAAGGCACTGTTTGCCGGTGCCGACGTTGCCCATATGTGCAGCGCCCTGTTACAACAGGGACCTGCCTATCTTGGCGTCATCTTGCAAAGCATGAGCGAATGGCTGGAGCAGCATGAATACGCCTCGGTAAAACAACTCAAGGGCAGCATCAGCCAGCAGCACGCTATTGACCCGGCCGCTTTCGAACGTGCGAACTATATCAATGTGCTTGACAGCTATTCCCACCCCAGGGGCGTTTTGCGTTAATCCATTTCTCTAATTTCAATCCTGTCCCGGTAAAACGGACCTGCCGGATTTGCAGCCTGTAGCCGGTGCGTGTTTAAATGCCGACTTCCGGATAAACGGGGACAACTTCAGCAGGTGGAAAGCAAAGCATGTGGGACGAACGCTATAGTGATGATGAGTATGTCTATGGGACTGAACCGAATAGCTTCCTGGCCAGTGCAATTAACCGCATACCCTGCGATCGTAAAGCCGGCCAACACGGCAAGGTCCTGAGCCTGGCGGAAGGCGAAGGCCGCAACGCTGTCTTCCTTGCCGAGCACGGCTGTACCGTCACCGCCGTCGATGCCTCGCACGTTGGCCTCAGCAAGGCGGAAAAACTCGCCGCATCGCGAGGCGTATCAATCAACATCATCCATTCTGACCTGGCCCACCTGAATATCGAACCCAACAGCTGGGATGCCATTGTCTCGATCTTTTGTCATGTGCCCTCGAGCCTGCGGGCGGAATTACACCACAGGGTCGTGGCCGGCCTGCGTCCCGGCGGTATTCTCGTTCTGGAGGCATATACGCCCAGCCAGCTCAGCCTGAAGACAGGCGGCCCACAGGATGTGGATATGACCATGACGCTACAGCAACTGCAGACTGAACTGCATGGCCTGGCTTTTGATCATGCCGAAGAACTCGAACGTGAGGTGGTAGAAGGTAAATACCACACCGGACGTGGTGCGGTGGTACAAATTATCGCGCATAAACCCTGACCTGGCAGGAGGCCATATGTACAAGGGTGGCTGCCTTTGTGGTGCAATTCGTTTTGAAATACATGGCGATATTCGTGACATCGTGTATTGTCACTGCTCGCGCTGCCGCAAAGCGCAGGGCAGTGCCTTCGCCACTAACGGCAATGTCGCGAGCAGCACGTTTCGCCTCGTATCCGGCGAAGACCTGCTCACCGCCTACGAATCTTCACCGGGCGAGTTTAAGTGCTTCTGTAAAGTCTGCGGCTCCCCCATCCTGAGCCGTCGCCAGGATCGGCCCGAGTGGGTGCGGGTACGCCTGGGCACCATCGATTCCGATATTAACGAACGTCCGCGCGCCCACATTTTTGCCAGCTCCAGAGCCAACTGGGAAACAATCTGCGGCGATCTCCCACAATTCGACGGCTACGAACCAGAGACCTGAACCCCCTCCGCCAGTGCACCATTTTGCCGGCGTTAATGATCGCCATATCCTGACAATATGTAATATATAAGTATGCCGCGACCCGATACTGATACGACAACGACAAATGTCCTGCCGGTAAATGCCCTGGATGCCACCGCTTTGCACGCACTGCTTGGCAAATACCAGTTACAACTGGAGCTGATCGATGACGGCCAGCCTATCCCGGGGAGCTTCTGGGGCGATAATGAAGCCGGTCTGATCGGAAACCGCCTGCTGGTACGCAACGATACCCCGGCGCATTCACTTTTACACGAAGCCTGCCATTATATTTGCATGAGCGCCGAGCGCCGTCGCGGCCTGCACACGAACGCCGGCGGAGGTTACGACGAGGAAAATGCCGTTTGTTATTTGCAGATTCTGCTCTCCGCCCAATTGCCACCGCTAAATCCGGATCGCATGCTCGCCGATATGGATAGCTGGGGCTACAGCTTTCGTCTTGGCTCGGCGCGTGCCTGGTTCGAGCAGGATGCCGACGATGCCCACGACTGGCTTATCCGCTACGGTCTCATTGATACGGATGACAGACCCACATGGAAACTACGAGACGACTGAGCGACATGTGAGGAACCACAACCATGGCCTATGACAATATCCATGATTATTACGATACCTCATGTTGCAGCGCCTGAACGACTTGATCCAGGCTGATCTCCTCGATACCGATCAAAATTATCTGAAAGATATCGCCTGCGTCGGATTGAATCAGTTACCGGCAGGCATGACATCGACATGATTTATTACCTGAGCATCCAGGAACGCGAACAGATGGAATACGATATGCATAAGGCGGTTACCACCGCCATTGAATACGTCAAACAGCATCGAAATGGTCGTGCAAAGAGTGCGTGAATAGCCGGTAACCGGGAACTTTTGCGCAAATCCCCTTATTTTGCAGTCGTCGCTAAACAGCGTAAAATGGCACACAGTAGCAAGCCAAAAAGGTGTCATCTGCGCGTATGTCTGAATCTACTCCATACAATACCACTGTCTCGGTCCAGACGACTTATGTCCCCGAACAATCCGATCCGGACAGCCGTCGCTATGTTTTTGCCTACACGATTACCATTCGTAATGAAGGGACGGTCCCGGCCAAGCTGTTGACGCGCCACTGGATTATTACCGATGCTGATGGCAAAACCCAGGAAGTGCGCGGTGAAGGCGTCGTTGGCGAGCAGCCCCATCTCAAGCCCGGCGAAGGTTTTCGTTACACCAGTGGTACCATGCTCGAAACCCCGGTAGGCAGCATGCAGGGCAGTTACCAGATGGTGGCTGATGATGGCCAGGAATTCGACTGCCCCATCGCCCCGTTTACCCTGTCCATGCCGCACAAGATCCACTGAGCGAGGGTCGAGGAAACAGGTTTTTGCACACATGGGTTTAAAACAGAGTTACACCATCCTCGCGCCAGTTTATGACGCCATCGTCGCATCAGCGACGGATGCGATGCGACGTGATAGTTTGCGTTCACTCAGCCCGCAAGACGGGGATCGTATTCTGCTGGCGGGTGTGGGTACCGGGCTGGATCTGCCCCATCTACCTGCCGCAGCGGAATATTATGCCATGGACCTGACAGCGGCCATGCTCATTCGTGCCCGCCAGCGGCTTACGCCTACACAGAATGTCTTCCTGCACCGCGCCAATGTCATGCACATGCCCTATCCAGACAACAGTTTTGACGGCGCGGTGTTGCACCTGATCCTGGCAGTCGTTGCTGAGCCACAGCGAGTCCTCGCCGAGGCCAGCCGCGTTGTCAAACCCGGTGGCCGGATTCATATCCTGGACAAATTCCTGCGCCCGGGGCAACGAGCACCGGCACGCCGCATGATCAATATGCTGATAAGGCATATCGCCACCCGTACTGACGTGGTCTTCGAAGACGTACTCCCACACGCCCCACAGCTACGAGTCATTAGCGATGAACCCTGTCTCGCCGGTGGCTGGTTCCGTCGTATCCAGTTACAAAAGCACAGCGAAGCCTGATCGCCAGCATGTCTGTTTATGCCATCGGTGACATCCAGGGGTGCTACGACGCCCTGCGTGCACTGCTCGACAAATTGAAGTTCGATCCGGATAAAGACACGCTGTGGTTTGCCGGTGACCTGGTCAATCGCGGTCCGCAATCGCTGCAAACCCTGCGCTATGTCAAATCGCTGGGCAAAAATGCGATCACTGTGCTCGGCAATCACGACCTGCATCTGCTCGCAGTAGACGCAGGCGTCAAAAAGAAAACCGCTGACCTCAAGGATATTCTGGAAGCCCCGGATCGTCGCGAACTGATTGACTGGCTGCGCCAGCAACCCCTGTTACATCACGACCCGGCGCTGGGATACACCATGGTCCACGCCGGACTGTCACCGCAATGGAACCTGATCAGGGCACAGGCCTGTGCCCATGAGCTGGAATCGGTCTTGCGTGGCGACGATTATCGTGAATTCCTTAAAGTGATGTATGGTGATCGTCCACGCAAATGGCACTGGTGGTTACGTGGCAAACGCCGCCTGCGTTACATCTGCAACTGTTTTACCCGGATCCGTTACTGCAGCCGGGACGGCAAACTGGCCCTTTCGGAAAAAGGTGCACCGGGGTCACAGCCAGAAAAATTCATGCCCTGGTTTGATGTGCCAAACCGGGCGAACCAGGAGCTGACCTTAATCTTCGGGCACTGGTCAACGCTCGGCGCCTATCAAGCACCGGGCATTTATGCCCTGGATACCGGATGCGTATGGGGAGGTTCGCTAACCGCGCTGGAATTGACTGCCAGGCCAGCGGTCTTACACAGCGTTGAGTGTACGGCAGCCAGGAACCCTTATGACTTCGTCTAGACGCTTCTTAGCGCTGATCAACACCCGCTATATATAACGTCGCTGGCGCAGACGCCGCGACGCTAACGGTTCGCCAAAGCGCGGTTCACGGCGTCGATCAGCTCCTTGTCGGCGTTCCCGACCACAACGCCGTTCTACCGATACCGCACGCCACGCACGCAGGCGTGCTGCAAGCCACTGCAAGATATTCAGCATAGCCACCTCCATCTGGACGGTGCCTGGTGAGTCATCATTCCAGCTAAGACTTGTTCCGCTCAAAGATACAAAAGCTGTGCGCAAATGCGTTGCGCTCATCCGCAGGCCGATCATGATGCTCCAGCTCACGCCACTGGCTACTATCATAAGCCGGAAACCAGGCATCGCCGTCAACCCGGGTATGCACAAAGGTCAGATACAGGCGCTGCGCCCGCGGCAACATCTGCTTATAAAAGGATGCGCCACCGATGATCATGACCTCTTCCACTGCGCCCGCCGCCGTAATAGCCTCTTCTATAGTATGTACCACAACCGCACCCTTTGCCTGGTAGTCGGGATCGCGGGTAATGACGATATTCAGCCGATCCGGCAAGGGTTTGCCGCCAAAAGATTCAAACGTCTTGCGCCCCATGACGATGGGCTTGCCCAGGGTATGCTGGCGAAACCATTTCATATCTGACGGCAGGCGCCAGGGTAGACGATTCTGGATACCGATGACCCGGTCCTCGGCCATGGCCGCAATCAGGGAAATACGTGGCTTGGTCCCTTGTGTTCCCGGCAAAACGCCCGCCTCAGACCGCGACAGGGGCCTTGATATGGGGATGGCACTGATAATCCACCAGCTGGAAGTCCTCGAACACGAAGTCGAAAATGTTGGTGATGGCGGGATTGAGTTTCATCCGGGGCAAGGCGTACGGCGTGCGCGAGAGCTGTTCGTCTGCCTGTTCCAGGTGGTTAAGATAGAGGTGGGCATCGCCCAGGGTATGTACAAAATCGCCCGGCTGCAGGCCGCTTACCTGCGCAACCATCATGGTCAACAGGGCATAGGACGCAATATTAAACGGGACCCCGAGAAAGATATCGGCACTGCGCTGATAGAGCTGGCAGGAGAGCCGGCCCTCGGCCACATAAAACTGGAAAAAGGCATGGCACGGTGGCAAAGCCATGTGTTCGATTTCACCGACGTTCCAGGCGCTGACAATCAGGCGGCGCGAATCCGGATTGGTCCTGATCTGCTCAATGACTTCGCTGATCTGGTCAATCTGGCGACCATCGGCGCCAGGCCAGGAACGCCATTGCGAGCCATAAACCGGCCCCAGATTGCCTTCCTCGTCGGCCCATTCATCCCAGATACTGACGCCATTATCCTTGAGGTAGCGAATATTGGTATCGCCCTTCAGGAACCAGAGCAACTCGTGAATGATGGAACGTAAATGGAGCTTCTTGGTGGTAACCAGCGGAAAACCGTCCTCCAGATTAAAGCGCATCTGGTAACCGAACACGCTGAGCGTCCCGGTGCCGGTCCGATCCTCCTTGCGCACGCCATGTTCGCGGACGTGCCGCATCAAGTCCAGGTACTGTTGCATGCCACCCCCTTCTGTCTTGCAGGCCGCGATAATAGCATGAAACCACCTGATCCTGAGGAGGATGGCGGCTATGACCACAATATCTGGGAATTCAAAAAAAGAGCACCACAGTCGCCCGCGGTGCTTTGTTCCAAATGGGGGAGGGAATGAAACTTAATTGTCCGAAGCTGCGCCAGTTTGGACAGGCCTCGGACAGAGAAAATATAGCACCGGGACTCAGGCTNNNCCACAATAGTAGTATTCCTACAACAACCAGCGGTAGTGAGAGTATCATGCCCATGGTCACCCAGCCGAAAGCCAGGTAACCCAGTTGCACATCAGGCATGCGGAAAAACTCCGCGGTGATCCGGAACAGGCCATAACAAAGCGCAAACAGGCCCGAAATTGCCATTGTGGGTCGCGGCTTGCGCGCAAACCACCATAGAATAATGAACAACAACACGCCTTCGAGCAGCATTTCGTACAGCGGCGAGGGATGGCGTGGCACATCCGAGCCGGAGCGGGGAAAGATCATGGCCCAGGGCACGTGACTGGGTCGGCCCCACAGTTCGCCATTAATAAAGTTACCAATCCGGCCGGCACCCAGGCCAACCGGGGTGATCATGGCCATCATGTCCAGGATCACAAAATAACCGTGTTTATATTTCCGATTAAACAGCCAGACCGCCGTCATGACCCCGATCAGTCCGCCATGAAACGACATCCCGCCCTTGTTGATGGCGATGATCCGCAACAGGACATCCTTGAAATTCGGCTCGTGCATCAACGCGCCCATATCATAAAACAGCAAATAACCAATGCGGCCGCCGAGGATGACCCCCATGCCCATGTAAAACAATAGGTCGTCCACCTGCGACGGCGTAATCTTCCACTCGGGATGTTGCCGCGCCAGCATCCGTGCCAGCCACCAGCCAACCAGGAATCCGACCAGGTAGGTGATGCCATACCAGTGTACGGGCCAACCAAAGATATGAAAGGCAATGGGATTGAAATTGACGACGAACGCAGTATGCACCATGTAACTTAACATCCCTGAAAAAAATGACGGGGCATCATACCGTGTTCATCCGGTGGATGCCATGAACTCACTGCCGAGTCAGAACCCGGCTGAAAAAAGCCTTCAGGTAACGGGTCTCGGGCATGGCCGGATGAACAGGATGATCCGGCGCCTGATGTCCCTGTGCGATCAACTGAAGGTCCCAGGGGGATTTGAGTGCTGCCTTGCGTACTTCGTTCAGTAAATTTTCTGCACTGACATGAAAAGAGCACGAGGCACTGATCAACATACCATCGGCTACAAGCAGCCCCAGGGCCAGGCGGTTGATCTCGTAATAGGCGCGCAGACCCGCCGCCAGATCCTTGCGGCGCTTAACGAAAGCCGGTGGATCGATCACGATGATATCAAACCGTTCCGGCGAATTTTGCAGCCCGGCCAGCACGGCAAAGGCATCGCCCTTGTGCGTAGCAATGCGATTGCTGAATCCATTGAGCCTGGCGTGCTGTTCGACATAGTCCAGCGCCGTCGACGAGGCATCGACAAAGCTTGCATGGATCGCACCGGCACTCAGGGCCGCCATGCCCCAGGCCCCGGTGTAACTGAACACGTCCAGCACCCGCTTGCCCCTGGCATATTCCTGCAGCAGCCGACGGTTACGCCGGTGATCGTAAAACCAGCCGGTTTTCTGACCCCGCAGCGGGAGGGCATAGAACCCGGTCTGGTTCTCCTCGATCAGAATTTCCTCAGGCACCTCCCCGGCCACGATGTCTGTATATAGCGGCAGGCCTTCGAGTTCCCGTGCACTACTGTCATTACGCAAAACGATGCCTGCAGGCGCAATCAACTCCTGCAGGACTGCGATGATCCCGGCTTTATTTGCCTCAGCGCCGGCCGTTGTCAATTGCACCACGCACACATCGCCATAGCGGTCGATCACCACGCCGGGTAAAAAATCGCTCTCGCCATAACACAGGCGGTAAAAAGGCTTGTCGTATACGCGTTGACGCCAGGCCAGGGCCTGCTGCAACCTCTGCCTGAGCAAGTTTTCATCCAGCATACAATCAGTTTGCTGGGTGTAGACCCGGGCACAAATCAGGCTGTGTGGATTGATATAGGCACTGGCCACGGGCCTGCCCTGACTGGTCTCCACGGTCACGCACTGGCCCGGCGCAAACTGCTTTAACGGTGTCGTCCGATTATCGACTTCGTTACTGTAAATCCATAAATGCCCGGCACGCAGACGCTTATCCTCGCCTTTACTCAGGCGCAGGCGCGCCAGCTTTGGGGTTGCTGTCTGCATAAATTTAAGGTATCGGGAATATCCGGATTGCGTACGGGTTTTAATATCCTTGTAAGGATTAAGTATATCGTAATTACTAATACCACCGGCCAACAATTTTTCCTGTCACCCCGATCATGGCCTTGTTAAGATCCTGCTGTTATGACCAGCCACGAATACAGCAATCACCTCATCAGCGAAACCAGCCCATACCTGTTACAGCATGCGCACAATCCGGTCGACTGGTGGCCCTGGTGCGACCAGGCACTGCAACTGGCACGCGAACAGAATAAACTGATCCTGTTGTCCATCGGCTATTCGGCCTGCCACTGGTGCCACGTGATGGCCCATGAATCCTTTGAAGACCCGGCCACCGCAAAGGTCATGAATGAGCTTTATATCAATATCAAGGTGGATCGTGAGGAACGGCCTGACCTGGACAGGATCTATCAGACGGCACACCAGCTGCTGAACCAGCGTGGCGGTGGCTGGCCGTTAACCATGATCCTGACACCGACGGATCACATCCCGTTTTTCGCCGGGACGTATTTTCCAGTCTCACCGCGTCATGGACTGCCCGCATTCCGGGAAATCCTGCAACGCGTGCATAACTTTTATCATGAACACGGGGATCAAATTCAGACCCAGAATGCTTCCATGTTGCAGGCGCTCGGCAGCCTGACGCAAAGCCAGCAGACCCGTGACGAGCTCAGTGCCGCCCCCCTGGATCAGGCACGCAAGCAACTGGCGCAACAATTTGACTCGCAACACGCTGGCTTCGGCAAGGCCCCCAAGTTCCCCCACCCCACCAACCTCGAACGCCTGTTACATCACTGGGCCAGTACCCGGGCCCACGGCCAGGAAGATGTCCAGGCCCTGCACATGTTGCGCATGACCCTGCACGCTATGGCCTCTGGCGGGATCTATGATCAGCTGGGCGGTGGCTTTTGCCGTTACTCGGTGGATGACTACTGGATGATCCCCCACTTCGAGAAAATGCTGTACGACAACGGCCCGTTACTGGCCCTGTACAGCGAAACCTATGCCGCTGTTCACGACCCGGTATTCCGGCGAATCGCCAGCGAGACCGCGCAATGGGTGATACGCGACATGCAATCGCCAGAGGGTGGCTACTACTCCACGCTGGATGCCGACAGCGAAGGCGAGGAAGGCCGGTTTTATGTGTGGACACCGGATGAAGTCAAAACGCTTCTGGATGAGGACGAATACGCCGTGACCAGCCGGGTTTATGGCCTGGACCGTCCCGCCAACTTCGAAGGCCACTGGCATTTGCACATTTTCGAGGACCTCGCCGACGTCGCCGAAGAACTGGGTTTCAACCCGGAACATGCCACCAGCCTGCTACAGGGCGCCCGGCAGAAATTATTTGCGGCACGCGAACAGCGTATCCATCCCGGGCGCGACGAAAAAATCCTGACCAGCTGGAATGGCCTGATGATCAAGGGCATGGCCAGCGCCGCACGTTATCTCGTCAATGCTGCGTACCTGGCCTCTGCCCAGCGTGCCGTGGATTTCATACACGATACGCTGTTTGTCGATGGCCGACTGCTGGCGACCTATAAGGATGGCAAGGCCCATCTCATGGCCTATCTCGATGACTATGCCTTTATGCTGGATGGCTTGCTCCAGCTGTTGCAGGCAGACTGGCGCCGACGCGACCTGGACTTTGCCATCGCCCTGGCCGAGGCCATTCTCGTACACTTTGAAGACAGCGAGCACGGTGGATTTTTCTTTACCGCCCACGATCACGAAAACCTGATCCAGCGCCCGAAAAATTTCATGGACGAGGCGATCCCTGCCGGTAATGCCGTAGCCACGCTGGCGCTGGCGCGCCTGGGGCACCTGTTGGGCGAACAACGCTACCTGGACAGTGCCGAACGCGCCCTGCGTAGCGCCTGGGGCCATATCGAACAGGCGGCCTATGCCCATGCTGCGTTCCTGCAGGCGCTGGAAGAATACCTGTACCCGCCACAGCTGATCGTGATCCGGGGTGACGATGAGGCCCGGGTCTGGCAACAAACCATCTCCGCGCACTATGCGCCACGCCGTTTGTGTTTCGCCATTCCCGCCGCGGAATCCGATCTGCCCGGCCTGCTGGCCGAACGCAAACCGGCAGACAGTGGCACCCTGGCCTACGCCTGTAGTGGCATGCAATGCCAACTACCTGAGCATGACCTGAAACGCTTACTGTCACAGCTCGGTGATAACAACCAAGGGCGCTGAATATGTCAGGTTGTGGTTGTGACGAGGTTGAAATCAAGAATCGCGCAGAAGCGAAAGTCCTCTGGCAGGTCCTGGCCATCAACGCCGCGATGTTCCTGCTCGAATTCGTCATCGGCTGGCTGGCGCAATCTACCGGCCTCATTGCGGACTCGCTGGATATGCTCGCTGATGCCGGCGTTTATGCCATTGGACTCTACGCCGTCAGCCGCAGCCTGCGCGCCAAGACCCATGCGGCCACTGTAAGCGGAATATTGCAACTCAGCCTGGCCGCACTGGTCATCCTGGATGTGATCCGCCGCTTCCTTGCCGGAAGCGAACCCGCCGGGTTACTGATGATCCTCATCTCCTGTGTGGCCCTGCTGGCCAATCTCGCCTGTCTCGGCTTACTGGCCAAACACCGCGATGGTGAAGTGCACATGCGTGCCAGCTGGATTTTTACCACCAACGATGTGCTTGCAAACCTGGGGGTTATCATTGCCGGCGGCCTGATCTATGTGTTCGGGTCACACCTGCCAGACCTGATCATCGGCCTGATTATCGCAATACTGGTGGCGCGTGGCGGCATCCGCATCCTGCGGGAAGCAAGGCAGGCTTACACCAACAATGCCAGGAGCAACAGTCAGAGCCACTAATCAGGTACCCAGCAAACCCGCGTGCTTCCCGACCAGCGAACACCAATGGCAGGAAATCAGGATCCGCCGGGTGATCGATATCCTGAAATGGCATAAAAAGTGATCGTCGCAATAGCCAGAATAACCGCTATGCCGATGAGCAGGCTGGGTACCAGGGATAATCTGAGCCGGGCAAATGCATAAAATGAACTTGCCAGCCCGAATAGTACTGACAGGATAAATGCAAGCCAGGTTGACTTAGCGGCCTCAAGCCCTGCACCACAGGAAATGCAGTTGGTTTTATACCAGCGCAATCCTTTCATCCAGTCAAAATAAGATATCGCAGGTTTATTGCAGACAGGGCATTTCACAGCCAATTTTTCCCATTGATTTCCAATGTTCTTCTCATTGATGCGTTCTATGTCTATAAAATGCATACACCAGCTTATAATATCGATATGGGGTCATCCGATGCTGCCCAGTGAGATCGCCATAAACCGAGAGCAGGATAGAAACCACAAACATAAGCATAAGCGCAAACAGGATGAGAAAAAAGCTGAATATACCCAGCCTGTATCCATGTATGTCGTGACATACTGTAGGCCTGCTACATAGCCAAGCCCACTGCTTGCACACCTTTTGCCTGCATATGTTAGCAAGCCAATCAATACCGCTACGGCATAGATAGCCATATGCCATTTGCTTGTCACTACCTGCTCTCGCTTTGATTGAATCAACATATATTCAACCGGCATCAATATGATCACGACAGCGGTAAAGGCCAGATAAATATTGGTAATTATATTAAATTTCGGTTTATCGTCTGACATATCAATTATTCCGCCTGCCCTGACTTAATCGTCAGACTACTGTTCCTGTCGCGTACGCGATACGTTACCGGGATCACAATTCGGAGTGACAATGAGTATTTCTGACGGAACGCCAAACTGGGTAAGCAGATCATGGTACTCAATCGACCAACGATGTCGATCGATAAATGATACCAGCTGGATTGGCCGGCAGCCTCCCACCATTGACGCAGACAGGCGAAACAGCAATGACCAAATGCCGGTAATGGCACGCGATGCCATGGTGCAGCCCCGGGTCAGACTGACCAGGCACAGTTTTCCACCCGGCCTGAGTACCCGGTGTGCTTCACCAATAAACTGACTTATATCCTTTTCCGAGAGTAAATCGAGGACATAGGTTGAGATGACACGATCAACCGATTGATCAGCAAGGGGAAAGGCAATCTTACCGTCGGACTGAATCACGCTGGCGCGACCGTTATATTGCGAGAGTCGCTGAGTCGCGAGCTCGGTCATGGTGGTACTCACATCCATTCCAAGATAGGAGGCCGACTCCGGCAAATACTCAGACAGTAATTTCACGGCAAACCGGCCGGTCCCGCAGCCAAATTCAAATACCGCGTTTGCCTTAGCCAAATCGGCATGCGCAATCAGCGTATCCAGGGCTACGTCCTCGTAAAAGGCCTGCGTATCCTGTTTACTGCCGAAACGATCATAAAACTTGCGTGCTTGTGCAGGCGTCAACACCATTATCCAGCTGTCCTTGATTTGGCCAGCCTGAAAACCTCACACTCGATCAAGTAGCACATGCGGTTTATAGAGAATCTCCGTGCGTTTTTTATGATTCACATAATCTGACCAGATGGATTTCAGTCCATATGGCATCCCGGCGCATTCTTAGTTAAGTTTAGTCAGTTCAAAAAGTGAATACAAACTGCGGGTATGATAATTACGGATTAGGGAAATGATTCCACCTATCATTCCTGTATTTTTATACAGGGATTTTGCAATCTATTTATTTCGATGATTTTACGCAACATATTACAGACGGCGTATTCATAATGCTTTTATTTCAACGGATTGAGAGGAAAAGGCAATTACCTGCCGGCAGGCATTGCCTCAATTCGAAGAAATGATTGGGGAATTAGCCGCGCTTTTCGCGTATGCAAACAATCAGGCAAGATTCACGTTACAGGCTACGCGACAGATAATGTCCCATTATCCAGCAAGATAACCGGACCAGGTTTCGACAAACAAGTGTGGGGGTGGATCGGCGCTCAGCGATAACAGTCAGTAATTTCTGGCGCACATCCCTGTGCGCCACGTTTATCCTTCAAGCTTGTAACCAAAACTCTGGCTGAAACGCTGCTGGAATTCCTCGCGGCTAAAACTGTGGTTCTGGGTACCGTGTTGCTCGATCTTGATGGCCCCCATCAGTGCGGCGATACGACCGGTGGTTTCCCAGTCCATGTCGTTCATGAGGCCGTACAGCAATCCGGCGCGATAGGCATCACCACAGCCGGTGGGATCATTGATGGCCTGGGTTTTTGCCGTGGGGATTTCATGACATTTTTCCCTGGTATAGATCAGCGAACCTTCACCACCGCGGGTCACAATCAGGGCTTTGACATGCCCGGCCAGTTCCTGCGCTGACTTGCCGGTACGTTCCTCGACCAGTTGTGCCTCGTAATCATTCAATGCCACCCAGGTCGCCTTGTCGATGAAATCCATCAGTTCCTCACCATTGAACATCGGCAGACCCTGACCCGGATCAAAAATGAACGGAACGTCGCTCTCAGCAAAATCCGTGGCATGCTGCAGCATGCCGTCACGACCATCCGGCGAGACAATGCCGAGGCTGACGCCGTCGGCGTCGCCGACGTGATTCAGATGTGCGTGGTTCATGGCTCCGGGGTGAAACGCCGTAATCTGGTTATCATCGCGATCAGTGGTGATAAAGGCCTGTGCCGTGTAGGTGCCGTCCACTTCACGTACGTGGGTGCGTGCAATGTCGTGACTATCCATCCATTGTGCATACGGCGCAAAATCAGCGCCAACAGTGCCCATGGGCAGCGGTTCGCCACCCAGCATTTTCAGGTTAAAGGCGATATTACCGGCGCAGCCACCGTATTCGCGGCGCATATCCGGTACCAGGAAGGAAACATTCAGCATATGCACCTTGTCCGGCAGGATATGATTCTTGAATTGATCATGGAAAACCATGATGGTATCAAACGCAAAAGAACCACAAATCAATGCGGACATCTTATTCTCCCTTCTTAATGATAAAAACGCAGCCAGGCGATAACCGCCCAGATCAAAACAACATTGGCCAGTGAAATAAATACCGCGGCGGAACCCATATCTTTGGCGCGTCCCGCCAGTTCATTGTGTTCCTTGCCAATGCGATCCACGACGGCCTCAACCGCGGAATTCAGCAATTCCACGATCAGGACCAGCAACAGGCTGCTGATGAGCAGAATATATTGAAGCGCAGACTGGCCCAGCCAGAATGCAAATGGTAACAACACCAGGAACAGCACCACTTCCTGACGGAAGGCAGACTCATGGCGCAATGCTGCAGCCAGGCCCTGCATGGAATAATAAAAGGCGTGGATAACACGGGTCAGGCCTGTTGCACCGGGTTTTGCCATAAGCAGGAAATACGTTGTTCTGGTTTATTGTCGTGTAACATTAAGGGCGGACTCGCGCCGCCGCAGGGGCCTATGATATAGCAAAACCGCACGAGATTCAGTGCCCGCCTTGAGATTCAGGTGGCGTATCGCGCCAGTCCTGTCAGTGCGGCAGCAACAGGTTTTTAGCCTTTCCAGACCAGATTGAGCTCCTTGGCGGCTTTCACGTCATCCAGGCGGCGCACCGGCATGGTATGCGGTGCAGCGGTGACCGTCTCCGGTGTGGTTGTAGACTCATTAAGAATGGCGGTCATGGCGTCGATAAAGCCATCCAGTTCTTCCCGGGCCTCGGTTTCGGTCGGCTCGATCAATAAACATTCCGGTACCAGCAGGGGAAAATACGTGGTCGGTGCATGAAAACCGTAATCGAGCAGGCGCTTGGCAAAATCCATGGCGGTAACGTGCAGCTCCCTGGCCTGCTTTTTCAGGGTCAGAATAAACTCGTGGGTCGCACGCCGTTGCGGATAGGCGATATCAAAACCGGCCTGCCTGAGTCGCGCCATCATATAATTGGCGTTTAGTGTGGCATACTCGGCAACCCGCACCATACCCTCACGCCCGAGGATTCGTGCATAAATATATGCACGTAACAATACACCGGCATTGCCCATGAAGGCGGACAGGTGGCCCATGGTCTGCGGCCGATCGTGCTCGTCCAGCAGACGATACTCGTCACCGTCCTGATCCACGATGGGTACCGGCAAATACGGTAGCAGGCGTTCGCTCACCCCAACCGGACCGGCACCCGGACCACCACCACCATGCGGGGTCGAGAAGGTTTTGTGCAGGTTCATGTGGATCACGTCGAAACCCATGTCACCGGGGCGCACCTTGCCAAGAATGGCGTTGAGGTTGGCACCGTCGTAGTACAGCAGGCCACCGGCGTCGTGCACGATCCCGGCAATCTCCTTGATCTTGCGTTCGAACACACCCAGGGTCGAGGGGTTGGTCAGCATGATCCCGGCGGTCTGTGGACCAACCGCCGCACGCAACGCTTCCAGGTCAACGTCCCCTTCGGCGTCGGTGGGAATCTCTCTGACCTTGTAATTACACATGGTCGCCGTCGCCGGGTTAGTACCGTGCGCCGCATCCGGGACCAGGATCTCGGTGCGTGCATTGTCACCGCGAGCATCGTGATAGGCACGAATCATCGCCACCCCGGCAAACTCGCCCTGGGCGCCGGCCATGGGTGCCAATGACACGCCCTTCATGCCGGTCACATCCTTGAGCATCTCCTGTAGCTCGAACATGCAGGCCAGATATCCCTGGCTCAGGTTATCGGGACTATTGGGGTGCCGCTGGGCAAAGCCGGGCAGCATCGCCAGGCTGTTGCAACCGCGCGGATTGTATTTCATGGTGCACGAACCAAGCGGATAAAACTGGGTGTCAATAGAAAAGTTCTTCTGCGACAGGCGGGTATAGTGACGCACCACCTGCATCTCCGAGACTTCCGGTAAAGGCATGGCGCTGCTGCGCAGGTAAGTCTGCGGGATATCATCCACGGCCTCGGCATTGCGCGGCAACTGCGCGGTATTTACACGGGAGGGACGAGAGTGTTCAAAAATCAACATACGGTTTTATCCTGCTAACAAATGAGGTATCAGAAAAATTATTTCAGGGCGGCAATCGCCTTGTCGTAATCGGGTTCCTGTGCGATCTCCGGCACCAGTTCGGTATACACGACCTTGTCGTTCTCATCGATGACCACCACGGCGCGTGCGGTTATACCGGCCAGTGGCCCGTCCTGGATCAGCACACCGTAATCCTTGGCGAAGTTCCGGTTGCGCATCATGGACAGGGTCACCACCTGATCGGTGTTTTCTATCTTGCAAAAACGTGACATGGCAAACGGCAGGTCAGCGGAGATAATCAGCATTACCGAATTGGGATGCTTGCCCGCAGACTCGTTGAATTTCTTGGTCGAGGTAGCGCACACCGGCGTATCCAGGCTGGGTACGATATTCAGCAGCTTCTTTTTACCGGTGAAATCACCGAGTCCAACATCGGCCAGATCCTTATTGGTCAGCCTGAAGGCCGGTGCTGCAGCGCCCACCCTGGGCAGCTCGCCATTAGTATTGATCGTGTTTCCTTGCAATGTAATCGTCGCCATGATTTGTTCTCCTTAGCGTTGCTTTTTATTGTTCATCTGTGGATTTCATCCTGGGCTGCATGGAGCACCTGGTCGCCTGCTAGCGCGCGGCAATACCCGCGATATGATCAGCGTACTCGCCGATATCCCTGTCATTCTTGGTCTCGGTGGCACACACCAGCAGGCTATTTCCCAGTTCCGGATAATCCCGTTCCAGTGACACACCGCCGACGATACCCTGGGCTGAGAGCGCGCGCATGACTTCGGCCACCGGCAAATCAAAGGTAAATATGGCCTCGTGAAAATACGGCCGGTTAAAACACTTGCGCACACCTTCGATCTTGCCAAGTGCATCGATCAGTTTGCGGGTATTACTGTGCGAAGCGGCAGCGACCTGCTGCAATCCCTGCGGCCCGAGCAGACTCATATAAATCGTTGCAGCGGTCACCAGCAGGCCCTGGTTGGTGCAGATATTGGATGTGGCCTTGGAGCGGCGTATATGTTGTTCACGCGCCTGCAGGGTCAGGACAAAACCACGCTTGCCGTCGAGGTCGGTCGTCGCGCCGATCAGGCGCCCGGGCATTTGCCGGACGAAGTCCTGGCGACAGCACATGATCCCGAAATATGGACCACCCGATGACAACGGCGCTCCCATGGGCTGACCGTCGCCACAAACGATGTCGGCACCGATCTCGCCCCACTCGCCAGGCGGCTTCAGCAATGCCAGGGCCATGGGATTAACCACGGCAATTACCAGGGCGTTGTGTTTGTGCGCCCAGTCGGTAAGGGTATCGACCTCTTCGAGCACACCGAAGTAATTGGGATATGGAATCACCAGGGCAGTTACATCACCGGGGGCATCCGGCAAGCTGGCGGGATCGATGTGTCCACCTTCCCGATCGAAGTCCAGTTCTTCCAGCACGATGCCCTGATGATGCACGATGGTGTGTGCTACCGCGCGGTAACGCGGATGCACGCTGCGCGGCATCAGGATACGCTTGCTTTTGGATTTGCGATTAGCGCGCACCGCCATCAGGATGGCTTCGGCCAGGGAGGAGGCACCGTC
>JARRNT010000029.1:79842-100510 GCA_037384645.1 Gammaproteobacteria bacterium
AAACCGGACAGTCCCGCCATCACAGTCTGGAAGACATATAATATCTGCAAGGTGCCGGGTGAGGCCTCAGCCTGGAACGGGGTATACGCCGAATAAAATTCGCCACGCGTGGTCAGTTCCCATACCGCAGCCGGGATATGGTGTTCATAGGCACCGGCGCCGGCAAAGCACAGGCTCCGTTCATCCTGCCCCGCACGCTCACGCATCAGGCGCGCGACGTCCATTTCGTTCATCCCCGGCGGGACTTTCTCCAGTCCGCGGGCACGCAAGGCCGCAGGTATTTCATCAAACAAATCTTCGATGGCCGAGACGCCGATCGTGGCGAGCATCTCTTTGACTTCGTCATCGGTATGGGGAATAAACGGCATTGTATTATCTCGTTAATTAAAATTTCATTGTGTGCACATTTAGCTCGCTAACATGTTGCTGAAAGCCTTATAAGCGCAGCCGGGGCGAAGCGCAAAAGACGAGAAAGCGAAATTGACACAGCAGCCAATTTGAATTTCGATATCTTTTGCAGTGCCGTGATAGCACGGCGCAATAGCTTTCAGTAGCCTGTTAGTCTTCTGCAGCGATCTGCTCGCTGTAGGCATCCGAGTCCATCAATTCATCCAGCTCTGCCGCAACGGCAGGCTGCATGCGAAACAGCCAGCCATCACCGTATGGATCATTGTTGATGGTTTCCGGGGCATCAGCCAGTGACTCATTGCTTTCCAGGACTTCGCCGGTAATCGGGGCATATACATCGGATGCCGCCTTGACCGATTCCACCACGGCACAGTCATCCCCGCTGTCAAAGGTACTGCCGACTTCGGGTGTCTCAACAAACACCAGGTCACCCAGCAGCTCCTGTGCATGGTCGGTGACCCCCACGGTCACGCTGCCGTCGGATTCGAGGCGCACCCACTCATGCGATTTGGTATAGCGTAATTCGGATGGTACGTTGCTCATGTTTTTCTCCCGAAAAATGTTCAATCTATTGTTAAATACATGCCTTGCCGTTGCGGACAAACGGCGGTTTTACAACCTTGACTTCGACCTGCTTGCCACGGATATCGACGCGCGCACGCTCACCAATACCGGCCGGCACCCGCGCGAAGGCAATGGCCTTGCCCAGGGTGGGTGAGTAACTGCCGCTGGTGATCTCACCGGCCTCTGCGCCATCGACCAGGACTTTTTGATGATTACGTAACACACCTTTGCCATCCAGAAACAGACCCACCAGCACGCGCTTGATACCGGCCTGCTTTTGCGCACTGATCGCTGCACGCCCGATAAAATCGCGATCTTCCGGTTCCCAGGCCACGGTCCAGCCCAGGGCAGATTCCAGTGGCGAGGTGGTCTCGTCCATATCCGTGCCGTATAAATTCATGCCCGCTTCCAGACGCAGGGTATCGCGCGAACCGAGGCCACAGGGATGCACGCCGGCCTCTGCCAGCTTGTCCCAGAACTCGGGGGCTTCCTGGTTCGGTAACATAATCTCGTAGCCGTCCTCCCCGGTATAACCGGTTCGCGCCACGGCCCAGTCCCCGACCATGGCCATATAAAACGGTCCCAGTGCCTGCGCCGCCGTGGCAGCGGCAGTCGACATCACACTATGGGCCAGGTCGCGCGCCTGCGGACCCTGTACGGCGATCATGGCAAGATCGTCGCGGACATTCACACTGATGGCAAACGGCTCAGCCTGCTTGCGGATCCAGGCCAGATCCTTGTCGCGAGTGGCAGCATTGACCACCATGCGGAAAAAGCTGTCATCGATGTAATACACGATGAGGTCATCGATGACGCCGCCGTCTTCGTTCAACATGCAGGAGTATAGTGCCTTGCCTGATTGTTTGAGCCGATCGACGTTATTGGCCAGCAGATAACGCAAAAATTCGTGAATGCGCTCACCGCGCAGATCGACGATGGTCATGTGCGACACATCGAACATACCGGCGCTGTTGCGCACATAGTGGTGCTCTTCCAGTTGCGAGCCGTAGTGTAGCGGCATGTCCCAGCCGCCAAAATCCACGATCTTGGCCTGGTACTTGAGATGCGTATCGTACAGGGGGGTGCGATTTCCCATGAATAATATCCTTGGCTTATTGGCTTGTGTTTACTGGGTTTTAGTCTTCGGCGTGGTACGACGAACGTACCATGGCACCGGCCTTGACCCAGGGAAACCCCAGTTCCAGCGCCATGGACTCGTACTCCGCGAACTGTTCCGGGCTGATGTACTCTTTGACCGGTAAATGATAACGGCTTGGACGTAAATACTGGCCCAGAGCAATGCGTTTGACACCGGCACGGTACAGATCGATCAATACCGCCTCGACCTCCTGTGAGGTCTCACCCAGGCCAAGCATCAGGGCCGATTTGGCCTCGATCCCCTGGTGCGACGCTGCACCTGCCAGCAGTTGCAGCGAACGTGCATAATCCGATCCCTTGCGCACCTGCCGGTACAGACGCGGTACGGTTTCAATATTGTGGCCCCATACCAGCGAGCGATCACCGGGCAGATCGTGCATGGTGTGGTAGATCAGCTCCAGGGCATGCTGCTGGCATCGGTGAAAATCCGGGGTCAGCAGTTCCAGTTTGATCTGCGGGTTGTCATCGCGCAGGGCAACCAGGGTGTCAGCAAAGATCTGGGCGCCGCCATCGAGCAAATCATCGCGGTTTACCGAGGTCAGCACAATGTAGTCCAGGCCCATGGACCTGGCCGCCTCGGCCACGCGTCGCGGCTCATCCAGGTCGAGGCTGCCTGGCCGCCCGGTTTTGACTGCACAAAAACCGCAGGCACGGGTACAGGTCTCACCCAGTAACATGAAGGTGGCAGTACCACGACTCCAGCACTCGCCACGATTCGGGCAGCGGGCCTCGACACAGACGGTGTTCAGCGCATGCTGGGAAAGCGTACGCGTGGTATGAGCGTAGTCGTCGGAACCAAAGGCCTGGCGGATCCAGACCGGCATGCGGCTGCAATTTTGTTCGTCAGAATAATCAAATACCGGTTGCTCGGTCATGTTCACACTCGTTCGTCGCTGGACAATAAAAAAGGGGCGACACAAGCCGAGGTTATTCAGCTTGTGTCGCCCCTCTGTCCGGTCACCTGAGAGCTTAGCCCCTTCGGTGTCTGCTTCAGCCCTGTGAAGTCAGCTCTCTCCAGAGACAACGAAGATTCATGTGCGCGGTCCTTTTGCCTGAGCGATTCCGAGCGCGTTGCGCCTTCGGCGCCCGATAAATCACATAAAGATTACCGGGTCTCTCCCCCACACTTCTCGTTGTGCCGCCAAGTTTACTGGGGCCATATACGAATTGCCAGCCGAAGATCGGGACCGAGGGCACTATATATATAAGAAGGCAGGGGGAAGCTGGCGCCATCCACCTCAGTGGATTTCATCCACCATCCGGGATATCGTAAGCCCTTGTATAATAATGGAAAATATCACAACCGCGTAAGTAATGGCGACAATCACATCACGCTGGGGCCCAAACGGGAGCGACAGCGCCAGCGCCACCGAGATCCCGCCACGCAGGCCGCCCCAGGTCATCACCTGGATGACGCCCGGGGTAAACCGGCGAAAGCGCTGCATGACCGCGATGGGGATACCCACGCTGACATAACGTGCCAGCAACACCAGCGGAATAATAGCCAGCGCGGCGAGCAGGTACTCACTGCGTAGGTTGACCAGCAACACCTCCAGCCCGATCAGGACAAACAGCACCGCATTGAGGATCTCATCGATCAATTCCCAGAAGGTATCCAGGTGAGCGCGGGTCTTGTCCGACATGGCCAGCAGGCGACCGTGGTTGCCAATAAACAAACCAGCGGTCACGATCGCCAGCGGACCAGACAAATGCAGCTCGTGGGCCAGGCCATATCCGCCCATCACCAGGGCCAGGGTCAACATGACTTCCAGCTGGTAGTTATCGACGTCCTTGATTAGGTAATACACGCCAGCACCCAGAGCCAGGCCAAAGGCGATACCGCCGAGGATCTCTTCCGCCAGTAATATGCCGACCTGGCCACCTGTCATCTGCCCTTCGGTCGCCAGGCCTAACAACACCAGGAATACCACCACGCCAATGCCGTCGTTAAACAGCGACTCACCGCTGATCTTGGTCTCCAGGTTTTTGGGGACACGCGCCCGCTTGAGGATGCCCAGCACCGCGATCGGATCTGTTGGCGAAATCAACGCACCAAACAGTAAACAATAAATGAAATTCAACTCGATATTCAGGGCGTGCAAGACCAGCCAGCTCAGCGCACCGACCAGGAAGGTCGAGATCAGTACCCCCGCAGTTGCCAGCGTGGTAATCACAACGGCCTGTTGTCGCAGGTCGTTAAGATTGACATGCAGCGCACCAGCAAACAGCAGGAAACTGAGCATGCCTTTCATCAATGTATCGTGGAAATCGATGCTACGCAGCAGCTCGTTGGTATAAAAAATCAGATCATGCCAGCCGAATTTGCCCAGCAATAGCATAACCAGCGACATCAACAGGGAAATGATCATAATGCCAATGGTGTTGGGCAGGCGAATAAAACGGTAGTTCAGGTAACTGAACATGGCTGCCAGGGTAATCAGCAAAGCTGCTGTATTGAGTATGCCCATGATTCCGATTTTTCACTATTATTAAGGGCAAAAGATACAGGAAAAGCCTGACAGGTTACATAGTATTTTCGCTCAGAAGCGTTGGAATATATAACGCTATCACAAAAATAATCGGGGGATTGGAAGGATTGTTTTTTGCTACCAAATCAAAAAAATCACATTCATTTAATTTTGATCTTGCATGTGGTTTATCTGAATACTCGAGGACACTGTCGTGCGCAACCACACATGTTCCAGCAGGACAGTTGATGAACGTTTACGAGATTTGTTCGAGAGCGGGTACGCGTAAGAGAACCCATCCTAGCCAGGCCCTCTTGCCAGTTTCGGCAAATCCCCCCGGTTGCCCATGGCGTGTTCGATAATCTCATCCCGCACCAGTGGCAGCTGGCCCAGGATGTCCATACCGGTGTCGCGCAGCCAGCGTAACACCGGCTGGTCATTGCCGAACAGGCGCTGAATCTGATCCACCATCACCAGCATGCTCAGGTTTTCACTGCGACGCCAGCGTTCGTAACGGCGCAACGTCTGATGAGAAGCAATATCGCGACGGGCCTTGCTGGCATCGTGTAAGACCTCGGCCAGGGCCGCGGCGTCGAGCAGGCCCAGGTTCACCCCCTGTCCTGCCAGCGGATGCATGGTATGTGCAGCATCGCCGACCAGTGCGATCCCTGCCTGCACATAGTTATCCGCCAGCAAAAACCGTAATGGATACATGGCCCGCGGTCCGACCTCGATCACCTGGCCCAGGCGTGCAGCAAAGGCCACGCTGAGTTCTTTGGCAAATGCCGCCTTCTCAAGTTCACACAGGCGCCTGGCATTGTCCGGCTGGGTCGACCACACGATCGAACTGTAGCCTTCTGTGAGCGGCAGGAAGGCTAACGGTCCCTGGTTGACGAAACGCTGCCAGGCCGTTTCCTGGTGCGACTTTTCGGTTTTGACATAGGTGACCACCGCGGCATGATCATAATCCCAGCCGCGCACGGTGATGCCCACCTGTTGACGCAGCCAGGAACGACTACCATCGGCACCAACCAGCAATGCCGCCGATAATTCGCTAGCGTCATCCAGTTGCAGGCGCCAGGCCCCGGCCCGGCCTTCGAGTTGGCGGCAATGCCGGCCAAACAGGCAATCCAGGTTAGCCTGCTGCTCGAGACCATCATAAAGGCTGGCCGTGATCACGCTGTTTTCGATAATGTGGCCGAGACAGGGCTCACCCAGGTCTGCACTGTCAAAATGCATCTCCTTGCCCAGTTCTTCCCACACGTGCATTTCCCGAAATGGTGACACCCGCTGAGCCAGCATGCCCTGCCATACGCCCAGCGCTTCGAAAATACGTTGCGAGGCACGGGTAATGGCGCTGACACGTAAATCAAATTTGTGGTCACTGGACGCCAGCTGCGGACTGGGCTCAACCAGGGCAATGCGAAGACGCGACGCAGACAACGCCCGCGCCAGGGTCGCACCGACCATGCCGCCGCCAATGATGATCAGGTCATATTGCCGCTCAGCGCTCACAGTCCAAGCCCACGTGCCAGCCTGGATGCCCGCCCGACATAGCCCATGGCGTGTCGGGTCAGCCGCTTGCGCAATGGCGCGAAACACTCCAGCGCGAACAGGCCGACATTGCGCGCCACCACCAGTGGTAAGAAGTCAGTGGAAAAGACGCGGACGAGTGAATCGGTAAACAGGGAAGTCTGGATTAAATCGCGACGACGCCATTGCGCGTAGGCTTGCAGGCGTGCCAGGTCACCGGGGTCCTGCTGTGACTGCATGGCCTCACGGATCACCTGTGCCAGTGCCGCCACGTCACGCAGGCCCAGGTTAAAGCCCTGACCTGCCACGGGGTGCAGGGTATGCGCGGCATTGCCAATGAAGGCCAGGCGATGGCGCACATGCTCACGAATCTGGGTATGGCCCAGTGGGTAACTGTGGCGTTGTCCGATACGAATGAAATCACCGACCCGGCTGCCAAAGTATTCGCGCAGACGCTGCGCCACCTGTTCATCATTCATGGCCATGACCGTGTCTACCTGGTCAGCCGCAACGGTCCAGACCAGGCCATACCGGTTTGGTGTCTCATCAATCCCGTTCAGTGGTAACAGGGCCATCGGCCCGCGACTGGTAAAACGTTCATAGGCAATATTGCGATGCGGCTGATCGCAGGCCACGTTGGCGATCACCGCCGCCTGTTTGTAGTCCCAGTGGTGCTGCTCAACACCGACATACTGGCGCACAAAGGATTGAGTACCGTCTGCGGCCACGACCAGGCGTGCACGCACATCCAGCGGCTTGCCATCCCGAATCCCACGCAATTCCGCATACGCGCTGCCCAGTGACATGGCCTGCAGCTCGGCGGGGGCAATGACATCGACCCGGGACTGTTCCTGCAGGGCCTGCAGTAATTGCTGTCCCAAAATACGATTTTCCACCACGTAGCCCAGGGCTTCGACACCCTGTTCATCGGCCTGCAAATGGGTCAGGCCCGCGTGACCCCGATCGGAGATATGAATAGTCCGGATCGGCGTGATGCCCTGTTCGACCAGCGATGGCCAGAGACCGAGGGCATCGAAAATCTGGCGACTGCTATAGGACAGCGCGATGGTACGCGCATCAAAACCGGCGGGGAGTTGCTTGTTGTAATCCTGCGCCTCGATCAGGGCGACCCGGGGTGCAGGTGTCATGCGGGCCAGGGCAATGGCCAGGCTGATGCCGACCATCCCGCCACCGACTATCACCACATCATACACGGATTCATTCATAGTCATCCTGCCATCAGGCCCTCGATATCACTCACCGTCTTGGGAACACCATCGGTAAGGACCTGATGGCCGGTTTTCGTCACCAGCACATCGTCTTCAATACGGATACCAATATTCTGCCACTTCTTGGCCAGGCGTTTGTGTGTGGCGGGAAAATACAGGCCTGGCTCAACCGTCAGCACCATACCCGGCTCGAATACGCGCCACTCATCCTCGACCTTGTAATCGCCAACGTCGTGCACGTCCATGCCCAGCCAGTGACCGGTGCGGTGCATATAATAGGGTCGGTAACTCTCGTTCTTGATCGCTGTCTTCTTTGTTCCCTTGAGAATACCCAGTTTGATCAGGCCGTCGGTCAGCACCTCCACCGCCGCTTCGTGCGGTTCATTCCAGTGCCTGCCCGGCTGTACCTGTTCAATCGCCGCCAGCTGCGCGTCCAGCACCAATTCGTAAACGGCGCGCTGGGCCTTGCTGAATGTGCCATTGACGGGAAATGTTCGGGTAATATCCGAAGCGTAATACTCATATTCGGCACCGGCATCGATCAGTAGCAGGTCACCGTCCCTGAGCGCCGCGTTATTCTCGGTGTAGTGCAGAATACAACCGTTGGCACCGCTACCGACGATGGAATTATATGCCGGGAAGCGTGCGCCCTGTTGCATGAAACTGTGCAGCAAGGTGGCCTCGATTTCGTATTCCTTCATACCCGGACGACAGGCCTGCATCGCGGCGCAGTGGGCACGCGCGGAAATGTCGGCCGCCGTCTGCATCGCCTTAACCTCCTTGCTACTCTTGACCAGACGCATGTCGTGCAACAGGTGATCCAGGGACACAAATTCACCCGGCGTATGAATCCCGGCACGCGACCGTTTTCGCAGGCTGTTGACCCACCCGATCAGTCGCTGATCAAAATCCGGGTGGGTACCCATGGTGTAGTAAACCCGTTGTTTGTTTTCCAGCATCCCTGGCAGGATGTCGTCGATGTCATCGATGGGAAAGGAATCGTCAGCACCGAAATCCGCCACGGCGCCCTCCTGCCCCGCCATCTTGCCGGTCCAGGTTTCCGTATCCGGGTTGCGTTCTCGACAGAACAGGATAAATTCACCGTGCTTACGGCCGGGGATAAGGACCGCCACGGCCTCTGGCTCGGCAAACCCGGTCAGATAATAAAAGTCACTATCGGGTCGATAATGGTATTCGGAGTCACGATTGCGCAAGCGCATGGGTGCCGCCGGTAAGATCGCAACACCACTCTCACCCATGAATTGCATCAGATGCTTTCGACGTTGTGCAAATTCCTGTTTATTCATCGCATCCCGAATTTGCTATTAAAAGAATTAATGGACCAGGGTGGATTCGTTACTACCGCTACGCAGGTTCTCACAAAACAACATCACCCCCACCCGTAAATATTCGACTAATTCCATGTAGGACTGTTCCTCCTCCTCACTGTTCTCCAGCGCCGATGACGATACCTGGCTGATTTCCTCGATGTCGCCCAGGATCTCCGCCAACTCGCCGCTTAAGCGGCCAGGTTCGTTTACCCCACTATAACGCAAACCCAGCATAAACCCCTGACACCAGTGACTGAGCGCATCGGTACGCACGGACAGGGGCTCCTCGTCATCCGGCATCAATAAGGCGTAGTCAAAACTTCCCTGCTGTAATTGCGCCAGGGTCGACTGATATAATTCGACGATCAGCTGGCGCGCCTCACTGGCCAGGGCATTACCCTCAGCGATCCCGGCCTCGACTTCCGGGAAATGTGCCGGTAACCAACTGGCCAGACCGGCCTCGCCGGTCAGGCAAATGACCGCGCTCAGCGCGCCATGGCACTCGGCCGCATCGGCGGCAATTTGCAGACGCTCCAGGGCATGGGTTAACTGATGGTAATCGACCACATTCATGGATTTCTTAAAGCTATGCTCCCAAACCGTGCAGTTTAGCGGGAAAGAACAGAGATTCAGTATAACACGCCGCTAAACACGGTACATGCCGTTGACCGGATCCACAGTGCGCTCTATATTGAGAGCAAGTTTGCGGGAGTGAACCGGAGATAGATTTGGACATCAAAAAACTCGAAGAGCGGGTCGATGAATTGATTTCGACCGTGGAACGGCTCCGCAGTGAAAACAAAACGCTGCGCCAGAGTCAGACCCATCTCGTATCTGAGCGCGATAAACTCATTACCAAAACAGAACAGGCACGCCAGCGCGTGGAATCCATGATCGAGCGACTAAAGGCTATGGACAATGAGTAAAGAAACACCCAATGCGGTTTCCATCACCATCCTGGGCAAGGAATACCTGATTGCCTGTCCGGACGACGAAAAATCTGAATTGCTCGCTTCATCCGGCTACCTGGATCGGAAAATGCGTGAAATACGCGACCAGGGCAAGGTCATCGGCACGGATCGTATCGCCGTCATGGCAGCGCTCAATATTGCCCACGAGCTCCTGCACAATAAGGCTGATCTGGTCATGGCCAACCCGGAAGTCGAGGGTCGGATACGCAGCATCCAGGAAAAGATTGAAGAGGCCCTGTACCGCAGCCGCCAGCTGGAAATCGAAGCCTGATTCCCACGCCTGCTGTCCCATTTTGCCCTGTCTGACCAGAGCGGGAGCAGCATATCGGCCTGCAAACGGCGTTCCCGATATATCTCCATTTGTGGCTTGCCAAACCGCCCCTTTTTCACATAGTCTGATCACTGTCCCCTGCGGTATGCGATAGTCGACTGGGATATTCTTGAGCCTTAAATTAATCCCTCGGGAGCAAAAACCCTGGCGTCGTGTGCATGTCCGCCCCGTAGCGGAAAGCCTAACATTCCAGTGCTGTTCCCACCTTGAACCCTAGGTTCAAGAAACAAGTCGCAACGGTACTCGCGGGGGACACCCCTATCAGGAACAACAACGATAAAAATAACGGCAAGTCACTCGTCATGCAGGATCGCCAATCCCTTCGAAACCAGCTCCGGGCCCGGCGCGCGCAACTGGATCCTCAACGGCGTGCAGCAAGCTCTGCCCTTATCTGTGAGCACCTCGCCAATACCTGGCTTTATCGCCGGGCCAGTCGCATTGCGTTTTATTTTGCCCAGGGCAAGGAGGTCAATCTCGACTTACTGCTGCAAGATGCCTGGACCCGTGGCAAACAGGTTTTTATGCCCATCCTGGGCCTGCGCTATAGCGGCCAGCTATGGTTTGTACCCTGCGAGCAGGACACCCCTATATATAAGAACCGCTTCGGCATCGACGAACCGGTTCATGCCAGCCATATGCGCCGAACAAAACTGCGCAGTCTTGACCTGCTTCTCATGCCGCTGGTCGGGTTCGATCTGGCAGGTAATCGGCTGGGTATGGGCGGCGGTTTCTATGACAAGACCCTGGCCGGTATTCGTACCGGCCACAATCACTGGACTCGCCCGAAACGCATCGGCATCGCCTATGCCATGCAGGGCGTCGAGACGATCCCGGGTGAAAACTGGGACGTGCCCCTGGACGCGGTGGTCACGGAAAACGGACTGCAATGGTTTACACGAGGTACCCAATGAAATACTGGTTAATGAAATCTGAACCGGACGCCTTCAGCATCGATGACCTGGCCAAACGGCCCCGCAAAACCGAACCCTGGGACGGCATCCGCAATTACCAGGTGCGCAATATGATGCGAGATGACATGCAAAAGGGGGATGAGGCCCTGTTTTATCATTCGAGCTGCAAAGAACCCGGGGTTGTGGGTGTCATGCGCATTGTTAAAACCGCTTATCCCGACCATACCGCCTTCGATCCCGAGAGTAAGTACTACGATCCCAAGTCAGATCCGGAAAATCCACGCTGGTTTATGGTTGATGTGCAGTTGGTACGTAAATTCAAGCGGGTAATCAGCCTGCAGGAACTCAAACAACACCCGCAACTGGCGGAGATGCTCATTCTGCGACGCGGAAACCGGCTTTCGATCACCCCAATAGAGAAAAAACACTGGAATTTCATCCTGAAACTTGCGGACAAACCAGGCTGAACGTGTTCACCTGGCTTTTTATCACGCCGCTACATGCCCACCCGCCGGTTTTATTCGGACTACCGTCCTGCTACCAGTGTGAAACAGCCTGAAAATGGCTCTGATACGCTGTGCGTGGTGTATTTTTGCTGATTTTGCACTGCCGAAAACCAAAAAATTGCAAAATTAAACAAAAATAATGCGAATTACCGCCTAAAAACTTTTTTCAGCCATTTTTATGCTCCTGCATCTTGTGACATGGCATAAAAAATCGCAGCTGACACGCCTTATGATTCCTTAATACGCTGTCTTTTGCTTTGTACTACACATTTTATTGTCAGCGTTCGCACACAGGCAGGTCACTACGTCTAATTTTACCCTTCCACTTGTAAAAACATTGCGTACAGGCACTTCACTCTACGATTCTCACGTAAAAAGACCTCGACGACAGCTGTCAAAATGCATAGATCCCGCGACAACATGGCAAGACGCCTGGATAAACTTAAAAAGCTGCCTGAATCAGATCCAAAATGTGTACGCCAACAGCTTTTACAGGTGCAAATTTCATCCTGACTGTTAAAAATTCCGACTCTTTAGCGATTTCTAATGGCGAAATTTGCTTTCGTCAGTCATTTGCACGGGCATCAACCCGAAATTTCTGTTGTTAGCGAAAATTTTCCGCCTGATCGCGGTTCAAATTGACCGTTTCAAGCATCGATACGCATTTACGTCGTACGTTTCATCCCGGAATAATACCCCGCAATCGAAATTTCACCTCGGTGAACGCCTTCATCGCAACAAATCAGCAGTCGTAAGACGCCAGTTGAGTAGAAGAATCGTTGTTTGGGGTCTCATCAGTCTCAAAATGCAATGCACAAACAGAAGTGAGGCGTAATTTTTGTTGCTGAGAGTCAGATTTTGCACCTGAAAGGGTCGATGCAGACAAAATTCAAAATTTTTTTATCGCAAAATTAAAAAAATTCTTCCGGAAGACGTTAATGAGTAGCGAATTGATCTGAAAAAGCGTTAACGTGGATAAATTTAAATACTCAGACTAGCTTTTTTTATTGACTTGGCTATACTCCACTAAACTCAGTGTTCACAAACCTCTGGAGGGTTTAAAACATGGCAACAAAGAAGAAAACTCGTAAGAAGGCAGCTAAGAAGTCTGCAACTGCCAAGAAGCGTCCGGCCAAGAAGAAGGCCGCTAAGAAAAAGGTAGCTAAGAAGAAGGCTACCAAGAAGAAAACTGCGAAGAAAAAGACCGCTAAAAAGAAAGCAACCAAGAAAAAAGCTGCTAAAAAGAAGACCGCTAAGAAGAAAGTAGCGAAGAAAAAGGCCGGCAAGAAGAAGGCCGCTAAGAAAAAGGTAGCTAAGAAGAAGGCTGCCAAAAAGAAAACTGCGAAGAAAAAGACCGCTCGTCGTCGCAAGAAGAAGTAAGACCGAGCTGCTCGCAGCATGTAAAAAGGCCTCTTTCGAGGCCTTTTTTCTTTTCCGACAACTGCTATTTCGTATTCTGAGCGCACATTTCGGCGCCTGTCAGGCTTTCCCCCCAGCTATTCTGTGAAAACTATTGCAGGAACAGCGCATAGGCCGGATTAGTGTTCTCCTCCCAGTAGGGGTAGCCAATTTCATCCAGATATCCCCTGAATTCCTGCTTGTCCGACGCCGGCACCTGGATCCCAATCAGCACCCGGCCATAGTCAGCTCCATGATTACGATAGTGGAACAGGCTGATATTCCATTTTTTTCCGAGCCGATTCAGGAAGCGCAGCAAGGCACCCGGGCGCTCCGGGAATTCAAATCGATACAGGTTTTCATCCTGCAGGCCCTGTACCCGGCCTCCAACCATATAACGAATATGCATTTTTGCCATCTCATTATCGGTCATATCCAGTACCGGATAGTCCTTGTTACGCAATGCCGCGAGCAATTCTTGCCGCTCTTTGGGGCCTGACTGCAGCTGTACCCCGACAAACACGTGTGCCTGCTGTGAATCTGAGTAGCGATAGTTGAATTCGGTGATCCCACGCTGGCCGATTGTCTCGCAGAAGGTGCGGAAGCTGCCCGGACGTTCGGGAATCGTCACCGCGAACAGTGCCTCGCGCTGCTCACCCAGCTCGGCCCGCTCCGCCACATGGCGTAGACGATCGAAATTCATATTGGCACCGCTATCGATGGCGACAAAGGTCTGCTGCGCACAGCCTTCACGCTCGACATACTTCTTCATGCCGGCAATAGCCAGGGCACCGGCCGGCTCGGTGATCGAACGGGTATCATCGAAGATATCCTTGATCGCGGCACAGATTTCATCGGTGCTGACCAGCAGCATTTCATCCACGCAGGCACTGGCAATACGGAACGGCTCCTCGCCCACCTGGCGCACCGCCACCCCGTCGGCAAACAGGCCGACCGTATCCAGTACAACCCGTTCCTTCGCTGCCAGCGCCGCATACATGCTCGGTGCATCATCGGGTTCCACGCCGATAATGCGAATCTCCGGGTGCAGGGTCTTGATATAGGCGCTGACCCCGGCAATCAGTCCGCCACCACCCACGGGAATAAATATGGCGTCGATAGGTTGTGGATACTGTTGCAGAATTTCCTCGGCAATGGTGCCCTGGCCGGCGATGACATCGGGATCATCATACGGGTGGATGAACTCAAGCTGCTGCGCTGCCGCCAGCTCCAGGGCATGAGCGTAGGCGTCATCGTAGGTATTACTGTGCAGCACGATATTCACGCCATACTGCGCCACCGAATTGACCTTGATCCGTGGCGTGGTCTTGGGCATGACGATCGTTGCCCTGATCCCGAGCTTTTGTGCCGCCAGGGCCACACCCTGGGCGTGATTACCGGCAGAAGCCGTGATGATCCCCTGCTGGCGCTGTGCCTCGGTCAAGTGGATAATCTTGTTATAGGCGCCCCTGATTTTGAAGGAAAACACCTGTTGTGTATCCTCACGTTTGAGCAACACCTGGTTGTTCAGGCGCTTGGACAGGTTCGGTGCCAGGTCCAGAGAGGTGCGCTGCGCGACGTCGTAGACGCGCGCCTGTTTGATTCTGTCTATATATTCCTGAAACATAAATTACTCATTTTGCGCCGGCTACGGCGTTTGTGATAGCGATGTACCTGGGTCAGCTTGCGCGAGAGTATTTGCCGCGCAGATAAGGCGCGGTCGGCGTACTGTCCCGGGATTGTGCAGGTATCAAGCTGTCGGCCTGTGTGGCGCCGGTACCCATTCGGCTCCTTTAGTACTGCATTCCATGGTAACCCAGAATTGCAAAAAAATGGCGGGGAAATCCCCTTTTGCCCGGCTGCCATGACGTGTGTAGTAGCTTTTCAGCATGCGAATAATATAATGTGCGCTTTCCCACGCGACAACGTGGATTTTGCTTTTCACGGAGTGAGCCATGACACAAGATGAAATGAAACAGGCGGTCGCCAGGGCGGCCATCGAATACGTAGAGAGCGGCACCATCATCGGGATCGGGACCGGCTCCACCGCCAACTTTTTTATTGACGAACTGGCCAAAATCAAGGGCCAGGTCGAAGGCGCCGTGGCCAGTTCGGTTGCCAGTGCGGACCGACTCAGGGGCCATGGCATCCCGGTCCTGGACCTGAACAGCGTGGATGAACTCTCTGTCTATGTCGATGGCGCCGATGAGTCCAACAAACACCTGCATCTGATCAAGGGCGGTGGCGGTGCCCTCACCCGCGAGAAAATCGTCGCAGCCGCCAGTCGCAAATTCGTCTGTATCGCCGATGAGAGCAAGCTGGTGGACGTACTGGGTACATTCCCCTTACCCGTGGAAGTCATTCCGATGGCACGCAGTTACGTGGCGCGGGAAATCGTCAAACTTGGCGGCCAGCCGGTATTGCGTGAGGGCTTCACGACGGATAACGGTAATATCATCCTGGACGTGCATAACCTGCAAATCATGGAGCCGGTCAAACTGGAACAGGAACTCAACCAGATCACGGGGGTCGTGACCAATGGCCTGTTTGCCCAGCGTCCGGCAGACGTCCTGTTGCTGGGAACCCGGGACGGGGTCAAGACACTGACTTGATCCACGGTATTAGATTCGCGTCATTCCAGAAACGGCGGTAGCCGTTATCCGGAATGATGGATTTAATATGCAAACAGCCAACTAGAACCTATCTCAAAATGTCACGAGCGCAGGCGAGACAAGGCAAAAATGAACGAAAAAGCGGAGTTTACACGCAGTAAATGAGCATTTTGAGTTTATTTTTAACGCCGTATCGCCAAGCGCAGTAATTTTGAGATGGGTTCTAGATATTTCTCACTGGGCACACGATGAATATTCGCCAGATCCTGATCAGCCTCGGTATCCTGCTTGTCGTTGCAGGACTGCTCTGGCCGTGGCTGCAGAAATTCGGCCTGTTTCGCCTGCCCGGCGACATCGTGATCGAGCGGGCGCATTTCCGGTTTTATTTTCCCATCACCAGCATGATCATTATCAGCCTGGTGATCAGCCTGCTTCTCTGGCTCTTCCGCAAATAGGTAACACGCCAGCAGAACACCTGTCATTCCGAGAGCTGGAATCCAGAATGACATAACCCATCTGGATACCGGATAAGCGCGATGCGTTTTCCGGTATGACGATATCGACGACAAATATAAAGCGTCCGTCATTCCGGCCTTCGCCGGAATGACGACTAAGCTAGAGCAGGATCCTCTCGATACCGCCCTGGTTGGCCTTGTTCACGAACGCTTCCTGCCAGTTCTCACCCAGCCTGGCACGCGCCAGCTCCACCACAATATAATCGGTCTCCAGGCCGGTATCCTCCCGGTAACGGGATAGCCCCTGCTGACACGCCGGGCAGGAGGTCAGTAGCTTGACCTCGCCGTGCTCACTACGCTGTTGGCCGGTGAGCTGGGCAATGCCCTTGTGCAATTCTTCCTGTTTGCGAAAACGCACCTGGGTCGCAATATCCGGGCGGGCCACGGCAAAGGTACCCGCCTCGCCACAACAGCGATCACTCAGAACAACGTCCTGTCCCATCAGGGTCGAGGCCACTTTCAGTGGCGCATACTGTTTCATGGGTGTATGGCAGGGGTCGTGATAGAGGTACTGGGTATTACCATCAGGCGTCAGTTGCACGCCCTTCTCCATCAGAAACTCATGGATATCCATGAGTCGACAGCCGGGGAAGATCTTGCTGAACTGGTAGGTCAGCAGCTGATCGATACAGGTCCCGCAGGACACCAGCACGGTCTTGATGTCGAGATAGTTAAGCGTATTGGCGATGCGATGAAACAGGACCTGGTTGGCTACCGAGATCTGCTTACCCTGCTCGACATCACCACTGGATTTTTGCGGATAGCCACAGCACAGGTAACCCGGCGGCAACACGGTCTGCACGCCCTGCTCGTACAACATGGCCAGGGTCGCCAGGCCAATCTGGCTGAACAAGCGCTCGGAGCCGCAACCGGGAAAATAAAATACCGCTTCCGTCTCCTGTGACTGCGGGTTACGAATAATCGGAATGAGCTTGTCGTCCTCGATGGCGAGCAGGGCGCGGGTCGTGCGCGCCGGCAGGTTGGCCGGCATGGGTTTTTTCACAAAATGCACCACCTGTTCCACCAGGGCAGGGCGGCCGACGCTCGACCTGGGACTTTTTTCCCTGGGTTTGAGCAATTTATACAGCGCATGTGCCAGCCGTTGTCCCGGGTAGGCAAGCCGTGCAAACAGGCTGTGCATGGCCTTGATGGTCCCGGCCCGGGTGGTGTTCAGGAAGAACATGGAGAACGCCGTACCCAGGTTTTTACGCCGCTGTCCCTGCTTGCGCAGGATCTCGCGCATGGTAATCGAGACGTCACCGAAATCGATGTTGACCGGGCACGGTGACAGGCACTTGTGGCACACGGTACAGTGATCCGCCACGTCGTTCATCTCGTCAAAATGGCGCAGGGAAATTCCGCGCCGGGTCTGTTCTTCGTAGAGTACCGCCTCGATGATGAGACCGGTTGCCAGGATCTTGTTACGCGGCGAGTACAGCAGGTTCGCGCGCGGAATATGAGTATTACAGACCGGCTTGCACTTGCCGCAGCGCAAACAATCCTTGATCGCGGTATTCAGCTCACCCAGTTCCGTCGCCTCGAGAATCAGTGCCTCCTGTTCCACCAGGCGCAATGACGGCGTGTAGGCATTATGCAGGTCCGAGCCGCGCTGCAGTTTGCGTGGATTAAATACGTCTTTGGGATCGACCTGCCGCTTATAGTCCGAGAAGGCATCGACCGTTGCCTGGTCGAGATACTGCAGCTTGGTAATGCCGATCCCGTGCTCGCCGGAGATCACCCCGCCCAGTTCCTCCGCCAGTTGCATGATGCGACCGACCACCACGTCGGCCGCCTGCAGCATCTCGTAGTCGTTGGAGTTCACCGGGATATTGGTATGTACATTACCGTCACCGGCATGCATGTGCAGAGCCACGAACAGGCGCGAGGCGCGAATCGTGGCATGCACTTCATCGAGCCGCTGACGCAGGCGCTCGAACTGCTGACCGGAGAAAATCGTCTTGAGCGGACGCTCGATGGCCGCCCGGTAGGAAATGCGTGCGTCACGTCGTTGCAGGAAACGAAACACCGTGTCGTCCGCCTGCAGCCTGGCCTGTTCCGCCTCGCCGAACAGGGCCTGATGTGTTTGCGCGGGCTCGTCCAGCACCGTCAACAGCGTCTGCCAGGTCGCGCGGGTCCGGGCCAGCAGCGCGCGCGCCGCCTTCACCTTGTCCTCGCTCATCGCCACCAGTTCCGGGTGACCGTCATCGGCCGTGTTGACATTGAGCAACTCGTGCAGGGCGGCCGTATCCTGGCTAAACACGCCATCCACGGCCTCGAGCATGCGCAGCTTGTTTTTAATGGAGAGTTCGATATTAATCCGCTCGATCCCATCGCTGTAGCGCGACAGCATTTCCAGCGGAATCACGCTGATTCGCCATGCGCACGACCTGCGAGGCGGCTTCCGCCACGCGGTCTTCATCATCGCTGGCGATGTCGACCAGCAACAGCATCTTGGGTAACTCGCTGCGCGGTGCCTTGGTGGTATAACCTACTGCGCGCACGTAACGCTCATCCAGGTGCTCCATGCCCGCCAGCTGTACATCGACCAGGCCATCCAGATAGGCCTTGGTCTCGACGATGGCCGGTACCGCGCGGTTCAGATCCGGGTCGAAAAATTCCAGGCAGACCGTGCGGATGTGTTGCGGCATCTTGTGCAGGATAAATTCCGCCGAGGTGATAATGCCGTCACAGCCCTCTTTCTGAATACCGGGCAGCCCACCCAGGAACTTGTTGGTGACATCCTTGCCCAGCCCCTGTTTGCGCAACTGCGCGCCGGGGATGCGCAACATTTGCGGCTCGCCGGTCATGGTCTGACCATCGGGCTGGTAGCGGGTAATGCGAAACTCGACCTGTGGCTGATCGTGGATCTTGCCAAGGTTATGGTTCATGCGTTCCACCACGATCCAGGTGCCATCGGGCTGCACCATGCGCCAGTTGACCAGGTTATCCAGCGTGGTGCCCCAGATAACGGCCTTCTTGCCGCCGGCGTTCATCGCGATATTACCGCCGATACAGGAGGCATCCTGCGAGGTGGGATCCACGGCAAACACATGTCCAGCAGCCTCCGCTGCCTCGGCCACCCGTTTGGTGACCACCCCGGCCTCGACCCGAATGGTCGCGACCTGGTGCTCCACCCCGGGGATCGGTTTGTGCACGACCTGGCCGATGCCTTCGAGTTTTTCCGTATTGATAATGACGCAGTTATCGGTCAGGGGCACGGCACCACCGGTATAACCGGTGCCGCCACCGCGGGCGATGATCCCCACGCCCAGTTGCAGGCAGGCGGCAACCACGGCCTGCACCTCGTCTTCCGTATCCGGTGAGATCACGGCGATGGGATATTCCACCCGCCAGTCCGAGGCGTCGGTCACGTGCGATACCCGCGCCAGGCCATCAAAATTAATGTTGTCCGCCCGGGTAATACGACGCAGGCGATGCCGGATCTGTTTGCGCAGGTCATGGCTGTGGCGAAAATCCGTCTCAAACCGCTGTACAGCGCCGCGTGCCGCCTGTAACAACTGCAGGACCCGGGAATTGTCTTCCGCCCGCTGTTCGATCTGGTTGAGGCGATGATGCAGGGCCTGGATCAGGGCCTCACGCCGGCGGCGATTCTCCAGCAGGTCATCCTGGATAAAGGGATTGCGCGTCACGACCCACAGATCGCCCAGGACCTCGAACAACATCCGCGCCGAACGGCCCGTGACCCGCTCGCTGCGCAGCTCGTTGAGCACGTCCCACATTCCCTCGCCGAGAAATCGGATCACGATCTCGCGGTCGGAGAACGAGGTGTAGTTATAGGGAATTTCGCGAATACGGGCTGACACGAAGGGCGGCTCACTCAGGGATTACTCAAAGAACCGTTATCTTAGCACGCCCACCGCGCACGACGCAGTGGCGAAGACGTAATGCCGTGCACATCACGTGTGAATAGGTTCGCGGATAAAGACACAATAAAAAACGGGGCCCGAAGGCCCCGTTCAAGTACATCATTAATACTTATTATTTTAGAACTTCTCGGTCAGACCAACGGTGATGACCTTGGTGGTGTCACCCACATCCGGCTTCTTGTTCATGTAGCCGGCGAAGACAGAGGTCTTCTTGCTCATGTTGTGACGCACACCGATGACCGGATAGATGTTCTTTGCGCCACCTGTCTTGGATTGACCCAGCTGTACCGCCAGCCTGTTCATGGCAGGCAGATTCAGCCGATAAGCCAGGTAGGCTACCTTGGTGGTGTCACCGGTATCCGGCTTGGAGTTTTCATACTGAGCCAGAATGGTGTTGTTGCCAAAAGAGTACTTGCCGAAGACCTTGGTGTTGGTCGGACCGGCAGGTCCGGTAGTACCGCTTGCGTTCTTGTCCTTGGCATAGGCGACACCAGCCTGACCACCCTGGAAGCCAACGGTCAGGGCAAGGGTCATGTCGCCCTTGGAGCCTGAGTACCGGAGCTTATCGGCACCAGTGTCAGTATTGTCAACCGGGGAGTAAGTTGCGTCAAAGTTAACCATACCAAACTTACCGTAGTAACCGATAGAATTTGAAATGTAACCGCTCTGGCCGAAGGAGCTACCCAGCATACCGTAGTTACCACGGGCCTGGATAGCGGTAGCAACGAAGGCATCATAATGCACACCACCGGCATATTTGTAGGCCTGGTGAATGGTACCGAGCTTGATGGCACCAAAGCCACCCTTCAGGCCGATCCACTGTTCACGACCGTAGATTCCCGGAGC
>JARRNT010000030.1:0-4588 GCA_037384645.1 Gammaproteobacteria bacterium
GCAGACGCCCGCCAGTGAGGTGCTCGCGCACAACCCTGACGGCGTATTTCTCTCCAACGGCCCGGGTGACCCGGAGCCCTGCGACTACGCGATTGAGGCGATCCGGGAACTGCTGGAAACCGATGTGCCGGTGTTCGGTATCTGTCTCGGCCACCAGCTGCTCGCGCTGGCCAGCGGCGCGACCACGCTGAAGATGAAATTCGGCCACCACGGGGCCAACCACCCGGTGCAGGATCTCGAATCCGGCACCGTGCTGATCACCAGCCAGAACCACGGATTCGCTGTCGACGACGGCAACCTGCCTGACAATCTGCGGATCACGCACCGGTCACTGTTCGATGGCTCACTGCAGGGCATTCACCGCAACGACCGGCCCGCCTTCAGCTTCCAGGGTCACCCCGAGGCGAGTCCCGGCCCGCACGATGCGGCGCCGCTGTTCGACCACTTCATCGAGCTCATGGCAGCTCGCGCGGGAGGGAAGTAAGCCGCCATGCCAAAGCGTACCGATATCCAGACCATTCTGATCATTGGCGCCGGACCGATCGTGATCGGTCAGGCCTGTGAGTTCGACTACTCCGGCGCCCAGGCCTGCAAGGCGCTGCGCGAGGAAGGCTACCGGGTCATCCTGGTCAACTCCAATCCGGCCACTATCATGACGGACCCGGAAATGGCTGACGCCACGTATATCGAACCGGTGACCTGGCAGACGGTGGCGCGCATCATTGAGAAAGAACGCCCGGATGCCCTGTTGCCGACCATGGGTGGCCAGACCGCGCTCAACTGTGCGCTGGATCTGGATCGAGAAGGGGTCCTGGAAAAGTTCGGTGTGGAAATGATTGGGGCGAGCAAGGAAGCGATCGACAAAGCCGAGGACCGCGACCTGTTCCGCAAAGCCATGAGAAAGATCGGCCTGAACATGCCGCGTTCGGCCATTGCCCACAGCATGGAAGAAGCCACCCAGGTGCAGGCTTCGATTGGTTTCCCGACCATTATCCGGCCCTCGTTTACCCTGGGCGGTAGCGGTGGCGGCATTGCCTATAACAAGGAAGAGTTTGTCGAGATTTGTGAACGCGGTCTGGACCTGTCGCCGACTAACGAACTGCTGATCGAAGAATCGGCGCTGGGCTGGAAAGAATATGAAATGGAAGTGGTGCGTGACCACAAGGATAACTGCATCATTATCTGTTCCATCGAGAACCTCGACCCCATGGGAGTTCACACCGGTGACTCGATCACGGTGGCACCGGCCCAGACCCTGACCGATAAGGAATACCAGATCATGCGCGATGCCTCGATCGCGGTGTTGCGTGAAATCGGTGTCGATACCGGTGGTTCCAATGTCCAGTTCGCAATTAATCCCGAGAACGGGCGCATGATCATCATCGAGATGAACCCACGCGTATCGCGTTCCTCGGCACTGGCTTCCAAGGCCACCGGCTTCCCCATTGCCAAGATTGCGGCCAAACTGGCGGTCGGTTACACCCTGGATGAATTGCAAAACGATATTACCGGCGGGCGTACACCGGCCTCGTTTGAACCCACGATCGATTACGTGGTGACCAAGATCCCGCGATTCACGTTTGAAAAATTCCCGCAGGCGGAAGCCAGGCTCACTACTCAGATGAAATCCGTGGGCGAGGTGATGGCCATCGGTCGGACCCAGCAGGAGTCTCTGCAAAAGGCCCTGCGTGGTCTTGAGATTGGTACGGATGGATTTAATGAAGTGGTCGATCTCAATGATCCGAATGCCAGCAAGCGTATTCGTGCCGAACTGAAATCGGTGGGCCCCGACCGTATCTGGTACGTCGGTGATGCCTTTCGAGCCGGTTTCAGCCTGGATGAGGTGCATCAAATCACGGCTATCGATCCCTGGTTCCTGGTACAAATCGAAGAAATCATCCAGCTCGAAAATGAACTTCGCGACCAGGGCATGGCGTCCCTGGACGAGTCACGCATGCGCCTGTTGAAGCGCAAGGGCTTTTCCGATTCACGTCTGGCCACCCTGTGTGGCGTGGATGAAAAGATCCTGCGCGCCCATCGGCATCAACTGGGCGTGCGTCCTGCCTACAAGCGGGTTGATACCTGCGCTGCCGAATTTGCCACGGACACGGCTTACATGTATTCCACTTACGAAGAGGAGTGCGAGGCAGAACCGACAGCACGTGACAAGATCATGGTCCTCGGTGGTGGTCCCAACCGCATCGGTCAGGGTATCGAGTTTGACTATTGTTGCGTTCATGCCTCCATGGCCTGCCGTGAAGAAGGCTATGAAACGATCATGGTGAACTGTAACCCGGAGACGGTTTCCACGGATTACGATACCTCGGATCGTCTGTATTTCGAGTCATTGACCCTGGAAGACGTGCTGGAGCTGATTCATCTTGAACAGCCCAAGGGTGTCATTGTGCAATACGGCGGACAGACACCTTTGAAGCTGGCGCGTGACCTGGAGGCCGCCGGTGCGCCGATTATCGGGACGTCGCCGGATTCCATCGACCTGGCGGAAGACCGCGAGCGCTTCCAGAAACTGATTGAGGATCTGGGACTGAAACAGCCGCCCAATCGTACCGCTCGCGCCGAAGAGGAAGCGGTCAAACTGGCCGATGAGATCGGGTATCCGCTGGTAGTGCGTCCGTCTTATGTGCTGGGTGGCCGGGCCATGGAGATCGTGTACAACGTCGATGAACTGCGTCGCTACATGAAAGAGGCAGTGAGTGTCTCCAACGAATCACCGGTCTTGCTGGATCGCTTCCTGGATGATGCGATCGAGGTGGATGTCGATATCGTCTGTGACGGTGAGGAAGTCCTGATCGGTGGCATCATGCAACATATTGAGCAGGCCGGGATTCATTCCGGTGATTCCGCCTGTTCCTTGCCGCCATACCAGTTAAGTCAGGAATTGCAGGATCAGATGCGCGATCAGGTTGCGCGTATGGCCAGGGCACTCAAGGTGGTGGGACTGATGAATACCCAGTTTGCCATCCAGGGCGACACCGTTTATGTCCTGGAAGTCAATCCACGCGCCTCACGCACGGTCCCATTTGTATCCAAGGCCACCGGTGTGCCGCTGGCCAAGGTATCGGCTCGTTGCATGGTAGGGCGCACATTGGCCGAGCAAGGGATAACAAAAGAGCGAATTCCCAACTATTATAGTGTCAAAGAGTCAGTCTTCCCGTTCATCAAGTTCCCCAGGGTGGATCCGATTCTCGGGCCAGAGATGAAATCGACCGGTGAAGTCATGGGTATCGGGCTGAATTTCGGTGAGGCCTTCGCCAAGGCACAGACCGGCGCCGGTGAACTCCTGCCGAGTACTGGCAAGGTGTTTATCAGTGTGCGTGAAGTTGATAAACAACGTGTTATCGATGTGGCACGTTCACTGCTGGACCTGGGATTCAGCCTGGTGGCCACCAGCGGTACGTCAGATACCATCCGGCAGGCGGGTCTTGCCTGTGAATTTGTCTACAAGGTCAGTGAAGGCAGACCGGATATTGTTGATATGATTAAAAATGACGAGATTGATTTAATCATCAATACGACAGAAGGCAGGCAGGCGATTGCCGACTCCTATACGATTCGCCGTAGCGCCTTGCAGCACAAGGTGCCGTATACCACGACAGTTGCCGGTGGTGAGGCGATTTGTATTGCCCTGCAGCAAAAGGACGGCCAGATAGTGAAAAGTCTACAGGAATTGCATCAGGAATCAGTCAGGGAGCAGGTCGCATGAGTCGGGTACCGATTACCACGGGCGGTGCCGAGAAGCTGCGTGCCGAACTGGACGACCTGAAGCGAAACAAGCGTCCTACGGTGATCCAGGCGATTGCGGAAGCACGCGAACACGGCGACCTCAAGGAAAATGCCGAGTATCACGCTGCGCGCGAACAACAAAGCTTCATAGAGGGGCGCATCCAGGAACTCGAAGGCGTGTTGTCCAACGCCGAGTTTATCGACGTCAAGACCGTCGGCGCCAGGGCCGGCAAGAAGATCGTCTTTGGCGCCACGGTTGACCTGTTTGATGTGGAACAGGAAAAGGATGTGACCTATAAAATCGTTGGCGAGCTTGAAGCGGATATCAAGAACAATCTCATCTCCGTGACCTCACCTATCGCGCGAGCGCTTATCGGTAAGAGCGTTGATGATGTGATCACGGTTAAGGCCCCCGGCGGCGAACGCGAATACGAAATCGTGGATGTGCGCTACGAATAAGCCGCCATACGCACATCCATGGATGTGTGGAAAAGGCCGGGAGACAGAACAATCCGGTTCCTGCTGAATCAATCTTCCTGATACCACGTATACCATTACTGGTATAAAACAGATTTTATAACCGCCCTGTTGTGGGATTTAGCAAATATCCTGGCTAAATAAACAGCCAGAAATGCACACATGATTAAGCCCGATAATTTTTCTGCTATCGACAGCGAGTGTCCGTTGCGGGAACGACGGCAGGCTAATTGGCGCAGTATGTTTTATGCGCTATTTATGTCGCGCCGCAAAAGCCGGCAGCTGGCAAGTCCCACCTGTAACTATTACACCGACCGTTACGATAGTGTCACTTTTCTGCTGGCGATGTTGTTAATCGTCTTGTGTG
>JARRNT010000030.1:4625-55802 GCA_037384645.1 Gammaproteobacteria bacterium
TGTGCTGGACGCCGGTTTTACCTTGTTGCTGATACAACATGGTTCAGTCGAGCTGAACCCATTCCTGTCCTGGTTTTTACATAAACACGTGTTATTGTTTTTTCTGGTCAAATACTTTCTGACAAGCCTGTGTGTTATTTTGACTGTCATGCACGGGCAATTTCGTATCTTTGGTGTAAAAGGGATACACTTTCTTACTGGCAGCGTGGTGGTTTACACTTTTTTGATTCAATATCAGTTGAGTATGTTACTGCCTTTCTGGCTCAATCATTCAGTTTAACAGTGACAAGGAGATGAACCCATGCGGCAGATGGCCGAACGATTATTATTGACTGTCTGGGTCGGCGGGATGTGGACTGTGGGCTATATTGTCGCGCCCACCCTGTTTATCACGCTGAATGATCCTGCCCTGGCGGGTACGATTGCCGGCAAGCTGTTTACCATCATGAGCTATGTCGGCCTCATATGCGGTGGCCTGCTGTTGCTGAATGCACTGCTGGAATATCAGATGCGCGTGTTCCACTCGTGGCGTGGGCTGGTATTGATCGGGATGCTGTTGATCGTCTGTCTCGGTCAGTTTGTTCTGGAGCCGCGTATGGCGGTGTTGCGTCATGCTGGATTGCAGGGCGAAAATCTGCATGCCTTTATGCGCTTGCATGGCGTGGCCCAGGTTCTGTTTTTGCTGGCCAGCCTGGGCGGTCTGTCGCTGGTGTTATTCGGGCTCAGGTCGAGAAAGTCATAACCAATCGAGCGCAGTCCTTCAGGATAACGCGATGCGGGGCTTTTCCGCGCGGCGAAAAAAAGTGCCGATGTGACCGATACGTTGCACTACGTCACTATGAGTTTGCTCGGCAATGCGATCGATCATGGCGTCGCGCGTTGCACGCTCTCCGGCATTCACGCGAACCTTGACCAGCTCGTGGACTTCGAGGGCCTGGTCGATCTCTGCCATGACGTTATCTGTCAGACCGTGCTGGCCAATAATGACGATGACCTTGCGGTGATGGGCCAGTTGACGTAGTTGTTTGCGGTGTTTTTGCGAGAGCATGTGCCGGTGAATTCAGGTAAACTGGCAGCAAGTTTACCAGTAAATTTCCAGACTGGCCTCTCCCAATCGAGAGATGAAGCATGCCTCGCTCCAAGCAAAGCAAAAAATGGCTGAAGGAACACTTCGATGACCCCTATGTCAAACAGGCCCAGGATGCCGGTTATCGTTCCCGTGCCGTTTTCAAGCTCAAGGAAATCGATGAAAAGGATCGACTGTTCCATCCTGGCATGACCGTGGTCGATTTAGGCGCGGCACCGGGTGGCTGGTGCCAGTATGCGCGCGAGCGCCTGGGCCCGACAGACAAGGTCATTGCCCTGGATATCCTGGAAATGGAGCCCTTGTCCGGGGTCGAAATCATCAAGGGGGATTTTACCGAACAGGCCGTTCTGGACAGGCTGCTGGAGGTGCTGAATAACCGGCAGGTAGACCTTGTTTTATCGGACATGGCACCCAATATCAGTGGTATGAAGGTAGTTGATCAGCCAAAAGCCATGTATTTGGCGGAGCTGGCGCTGGATTTTTGTCAGCGGGCACTGGCACCGAACGGTGATTTTCTGGTCAAAATGTTTCAAGGTGAAGGTTCTGATACCTATATTAAGACGCTACGCCAGCAGTTTGAACGCGTTGTTGTGCGCAAGCCTCGGGCTTCAAGACCGCGCTCGCGGGAGGTGTATTTGCTGGCCAGAGGCTACAGGGCTATCCAGAGCTGAACCGGTACGGGTCTTGCTTGAGATAACGGCATGGAGCTTCCATAATGTACATACAGATTCATCCCAAACTTTCGAGGCATTAAATTGAACGATTTAGCCAAGAACATCATTCTGTGGGTCATCATTGCGTTTATCCTGATGACGGTCTTCAAGCACCTGAGTGGTCCGAATACTGACTCCACGATTAATTACAGCGATTTCCTGCAAGAAGTGCATAACGGGGGCGTGGCTTCCGTTGATTTCAATGGCCGGGTGATCACGGGCAAGAAGAAAGACGGTTCGGCCTTCGTGACCTACAGTCCGGAAACCAATAACACGGCGCTGATTGGCGAACTGCAGCGCAGTGGCGTGGTCTTCAAGGCGGAACCGCCTGACCAGAATATCTGGATGCAGATCTTCATTTCCTGGTTCCCGATCTTCCTGATTGCCGGTCTCTGGATCTTCCTGATGCGGCAGATGCAGGGCGGCGGCGGAGGCCGCGGTGCCCTCTCGTTCGGTAAGAGCCGAGCGCGGATGCTTGGCGAGGATCAGGTCAAGGTCAATTTCCAGGACGTTGCCGGTTGCGACGAGGCCAAGGAAGAAGTGGCCGAGCTGGTGGAATTCCTGCGTGACCCGGGCAAATTCCAGAAACTGGGTGGCAAGATCCCGCGTGGCGTGCTGATGGTGGGCCCGCCGGGTACCGGTAAGACCCTGCTGGCCAAGGCGATTGCCGGCGAGGCCAAGGTGCCGTTCTTTACCATTTCCGGTTCCGATTTCGTGGAGATGTTTGTGGGCGTGGGTGCCTCGCGGGTCCGCGACATGTTTGACCAGGCCAAGAAGCATGCACCCTGTATCATCTTTATCGACGAGATCGACGCCGTCGGTCGTCACCGTGGCGCCGGCCTCGGTGGTGGTCACGACGAGCGCGAACAGACCCTGAACCAGTTACTAGTGGAAATGGACGGTTTTGAAGGCAATGAAGGCGTGATCGTGATTGCCGCCACCAACCGTCCCGACGTACTGGACCCGGCATTATTGCGTCCGGGCCGTTTCGACCGTCAGGTCGTCGTGCCGCTACCGGACCTGCGTGGTCGCGAGCAGATCCTCAAGGTCCATATGCGCAAGGTCCCGCTGGGTGACAACGTCCAGCCCAAGATCATTGCACGCGGTACCCCGGGCTTTTCCGGCGCCGACCTGGCCAACCTGGTGAACGAGGCGGCCCTGTTTGCGGCCCGTGCCAATCGACGCCTGGTGGGGATGGACGAGTTCGAGCGCGCCAAGGATAAGATCATGATGGGTGCCGAGCGCAAGTCCATGGTCATGAACGAGGACGAGAAAAAGCTTACGGCTTATCACGAAGCGGGCCACGCCATCGTGGGGTTGAATGTCCCGTCGCACGACCCGGTGTACAAGGTCACCATTATTCCGCGTGGGCGAGCTCTGGGTGTGACCATGTTTCTGCCCGAGGAAGATCGCTACAGCTACAGCAAGGAACGCCTGGAAAGCTCGATTTGCAGCCTGTTTGGCGGGCGTATCGCGGAGGAACTCATCTTTGGCCTCGACCACGTGACCACGGGTGCGTCCAACGATATTCACCGTACCACCGAGATCGCTCGCAACATGGTGACCAAGTGGGGTCTGTCCGAGAAGCTGGGGCCGTTGACCTACAGCGATGAAGAGGGCGAAGTCTTTCTGGGCCACTCAGTGACCCAGCACAAAAACCTCTCTGACGAGACCGCGAATATTATCGATGAAGAGATCCGCTCGATCGTCGATCGCAATTACAAGCGGGCTGAGCAGATCCTCACGGATAATCTCGACAAGCTGCATGCCATGGCCAAGGCCCTGATCAAGTATGAGACCATCGACAGCGATCAGATCAAGGACATCATGGAAGGTCGGGTACCACGTACCCCTGAGGGTTGGGACGATCAGGAACCCATGGGTGGCGGTGGGCCGACGGCGACTGCCGGCGGTGAGCCCGGCAAGAGTGACGGCAAGATCGGTGGCCCGGCCTCTGAGCACTAAGGCTTCTATCTGGTAGACAAGATAACGCCCCGCTTTTGCGGGGCGTTGCCGTTGCACGCATGCAATTCAAAACCCGACAACTCGACCTCAGTCAGCCCCAGGTGATGGGCATCCTGAATGTCACCCCCGATTCGTTTTCCGATGGCGGGCGCTTCAGCTCGGCCGAGGCAGCCCTGCAGCAGGCCCGGCGCATGGTAGACGAGGGCGCGACCATCGTGGATGTCGGTGGGGAGTCGACCCGCCCCGGGGCCCAGCCTGTTGCCACGGCAGAGGAGCTGGAGCGGGTCGTCCCGGTGGTCGAGCGCATTGCCCGCGAGCTGGACGTCATCATCTCCGTGGATACCTGCAAGCCTGAAGTGATGCAGGCGGCGGTGGCAGCCGGTGCACACATGGTTAATGATGTGATGGCGCTGCGGGAGAATGGAGCCCTGGCGGCAGTGGCGGCGCTACAGGTGCCGGTGTGCCTGATGCACATGCAGGGCGAACCGCGGACCATGCAGACCCGTCCGGTCTATGATGACGTGGTCGCGGATATCCGGGGGTTCCTGCAGCAGCGCCTGCAGGCCTGTCTGGCCGCCGGTATCGCCCGGGACCAGCTGATCCTGGATCCGGGTTTTGGTTTTGGTAAATCCCTGCAGCACAACCTGACCCTGTTCAAACACCTGCCGCGGTTCGTGGAACTGGGGTATCCGGTGCTGGTCGGGGTCTCAAGAAAGTCCATGCTCGGGTCGATTCTTGATCTACCCGTGGAACAACGCATGCCCGGGAGTATTGGCCTGGCAGCGTTGGCGGTTTGGCTGGGTGCCAGTATCATACGGGCACACGATGTCGGGCCGACAATACAGGCCATTCGCGCCGTTGAGGCAGTTAAATCGGTTAGGGAGGAGCAAGATGGGGCGTAAATATTTCGGTACAGATGGCGTTCGTGGCAAGGTCGGCGAAGGTCCGATTACACCGAGTTTCATTATGCACCTGGGCTGGGCCGCCGGTAAGGTTTTTGCCGGCCAGAACGGCAGCAAGGTCATTATTGGTAAGGATACGCGCATCTCTGGCTACATGTTTGAATCCTCCCTGGAGGCCGGTCTGGCCGCGGCCGGCGTCGATAGCCTGTTGCTGGGGCCTATGCCAACCCCGGCCATTGCCTACCTGACCCGGACCCTGCATGCCAATGCCGGTATCGTGATCAGCGCTTCGCATAACCCCTATTTTGACAATGGCATCAAGTTTTTTTCGGGCGAAGGGACCAAATTGCCTGATGAGATCGAACTCAAGATCGAGGCCCTGCTGGACCAGCCTATCCAGTGCAATGAATCCGCGGAGCTGGGCAAGGCCAGCCGGATCGACGACGCCGAAGGACGCTATATCGAATTCTGCAAAAGCTCGGTGCCCTATGCCCTTAGCCTCAAGGGTTTGCGTATCGTGGTGGACTGTGCCAACGGCGCGACCTACAAGGTGGCGCCCAGCGTGCTTGATGAACTGGGGGCCGAAGTGATTGCCATCGGCGTGGAGCCGGACGGACTCAATATCAACGAGGACTGCGGCTCGACGGCACCGGGCGCATTGCGTGAGATGGTGCTGGAAACCCGTGCCGACCTGGGTATCGCCCTGGATGGTGACGGAGATCGGTTGATCCTGGTCGACAGCCAGGGACGTATCATCGACGGTGATGAAATCCTCTATGTCATTACCCAGAATCGGGTGCGCCAGTCGCAGATGCTGGGGGGCGTGGTCGGTACCCTGATGACCAACCTGGGCTTCGAGCATGCACTGAACCGGCTGAATGTACCCTTTGCCCGGGCCAAGGTCGGTGATCGCTATGTGATGGAAATGCTGCAGGCCAACCGCTGGGTGCTGGGCGGCGAATCCTCCGGGCATATTATCTGTCTGGATCGTACCACCACGGGCGACGGCATCATTTCCGCCTTGCAGGTCCTGACCGCCATGGTCGAGACCGGTAATGCGCTGCATGAGCTGGTCGAGGGCATGCATAAATATCCCCAGACCCTGGTCAACGTCCGGGTGGCCGAGCGCATCAATATCGACCAGTCTGATCGTATCCAGAGCGCCGTCCGCGACGCCGAACAGCAACTGGCCCAGAGCGGGCGGGTACTATTGCGGGCATCGGGCACCGAACCGGTCATTCGGGTGATGGTGGAGGGCCAGGATGCCTCCATGGTCAAGCGCCTGGCCCAGCATCTGGCGGACGAGGTCCAGGCGGCCGTCGCCTAGCCCGTTCGTCGCTAAGCCTTTCATTTTCTGACAATTCATTGATTTCTGCTGCTGCTGACGGTAAGCTTGCGCGCTCAATTTTTGCCATCCAATTGTAGATTAAGTGCAGGGTCAGGGGACAAAGCATGCGAAAGACATTTATCGCCGGTAACTGGAAAATGAACGGCTCACGGGACAGCATCAAGACGCTGTTGGACGGACTCAAGGCCGGTATCGGCGGCGTGAACAAGGCGGACGTTGCTGTGTGCGCGCCATTTATCTATTTACCCGATGTGGCCCAACAATTGGCAGGGACCCCGGTGGCCTGGGGTGCGCAAAATGTGAGCACTGAGGCCAAGGGCGCTTTTACCGGTGAAATTGCCGCCTCCATGATTGCGGATTTTGGCTGCAAATACATCATTGTCGGCCACTCCGAGCGCCGCAGTTACTACGGCGAGACTGACGAGATTGTGGCCAGGAAATTTGGTGTGGTCGTGGAAGCCGGCATGACGCCCATTTTCTGTATTGGCGAGACCCTCGAAGAACGCGAAAAAGGCATTACTGAACAAGTCGTCGAGCGTCAGGTCAAAGCGGTTATCGATATGCACGGTGTGGCCATGCTGGGCAAGGGTGTCATCGCCTATGAACCGGTTTGGGCGATTGGTACCGGCAAGACCGCAACGCCGGAACAGGCTCAGGACGTGCATGCCTTCATTCGCAGCATCATTGCCAAGGCCGACCAGGGTGTGGCGGACAAGATGATTATTCAATACGGTGGCAGCATGAATGCCGCCAATGCCAAGGAACTCCTGGCGCAAACGGATATCGATGGTGGATTGATCGGCGGCGCCTCGCTCAAGGCCGAAGACTTTCTGACGATCTGCACCTCGGCACCATAATTCAAAGGTACCCAACTATGTGGAACAATATTCTGCTGGTGTTTCATGTCATTATCGCCGTCGCGTTGATTGCACTGATCCTGCTGCAGCAGGGCAAAGGCGCCGATGCCGGTGCGGCATTCGGCAGCGGCGCGTCCGGCACGGTGTTTGGTTCGAGGGGGTCGGCGTCTTTCCTGAGTCGTTTCACCGCCGTGCTGGCAACCCTGTTTTTTATCACCAGTCTCACCCTGGCCTATCTCGCTAGCAGCAACGCCAAGTCAACCAGTGCCGTAGATAAGGTGCTCTCGACACAGAGCCAGAAAAAGACGCCGGGAACAACCACAAACGGCAAAGCCAAGTCGGAAAACAAGCAGGCGGCACCGGCGAAATCCGGCAGCAAATCGTCCGAGAACAATGCGACGAAGACCGAGAAGCCGAAACCAAAATCAAACTTACCGGTCAACGAGTAAAAAAACGAACATAGCCCAAGTGGTGGAATTGGTAGACACGCTATCTTGAGGGGGTAGTGGCGAAAGCTGTGCCGGTTCGAGTCCGGCCTTGGGCACCAATCACGCGTAATACAATCATAAAGCCTTCCACTATACGAGGCTGATCCGGCACAGCGAGCTGTGCGGTTGACTCGGCACTCGCGTGCCTCGCCCTACGGGCAGCCTGCGGCTGTCCCATTTTGCTTTCGCAAAATGGTCGAGTCCGGTCGCTTCCGGCGTGGCCCAGGCCAGTTTCTCGACTTCCAGTCTCACCTTCTCCTGCCTCCCGCGACATTTGTGCTTCCCTGCACATCAGCCTTGGGCACCAATCTCGCGTTATACGAGCAGAATAGTCTTATCAGGCACATCAGCTCTGGTCAGCAATCACCAATGACCTCCGAATAATCTCTCACGTTTCATATCAATTTGGTATTCTCCGGAAATTCACATCACCCGGGGGAGCGCATGTTCAGCCTGCATCCGCAACTGGCACAAGACTGCTTTGTGATCGGACAGTTTTCACTCAGTCAATTGCTGCTGATGAACGATTGCCAGTATCCGTGGTTTATCCTGGTGCCGCAGCGCGATAATGTCACTGAGATCTATCAGCTAAGTGCTGAGGACCAGGCGCAGTTATGGCGCGAATCGGCTGCGTTATCACAGACCCTGGCCCGGCATTTTGCTGCCGACAAAATGAATGTGGCCGTGTTAGGTAACGTGGTTCCGCAGTTACATATGCACCATATCGTGCGTTACCGTCATGACCCGGCCTGGCCGGCGCCGGTGTGGGGTAAGCTGCCGCCCCGCCCCTACAGCGATAAACAGTTGCAGCACCTGCTTGGCGAATTATCAGGACCCCTGGGTCAGAATCTGAATCTGGGTTAAAGTGATGGGTATGACACAACGAAGCCTGCAGGAAAGTATCGCCGAACAACGGGATATCCTGAGTAAAATGCTCTGCGACCCGCTCAAGCACGCTGCCCAGGTTTGTGCCGCCGTCTGGGACGATCGCCTGCAACTTGATGAGGCACTGAACCAGGTTCTGCAAACCATGCCGTATTGCAAATTTCTTTATGCCCTGGATACAAATGCAGTACAAATCAGTGACAACATCAGTCATGAGGGCATCGTGCAGGAAGACTTTGGTCGGGATCGCGCCAGTCGCCCTTACATGAACGAAGTTGTGCCCAGCACGGATTTTGTTTTGTCCGGGGCCTATATCAGTTTGCGTGCCAAACGACCGTCATTGACTGCGATTCAGATCGTGCGTAACGACAAGGGACAGGCCCTGGGTTTTATCGGCGCGGATTTCGACCTGCGTAACCTGCCGATCACGCGTAATCTCTACGAAGAACCACGCCAATGGCAACAAATGCGGGGCGACCCGTCTATCCGTGGTAATGTTTTTTACCAGAGCCGGGTGCACAGTAAAATGGATCGGCATATCGATACCGTACTCGGCGTTATCGAAGAACTCATGCTTGACCATGGGGTATTTCACGCAAAATTACATTTTTCCAGTAATCGCGCGGTACTCTGGTTATATGATGATCCGTATCGTTATCGGATGCTGGATATCAATGCCCTGATCGATCCGAATATTTGCCTGGTTTATCCGACACGGGCCTATCCGGAGGATGCCGTGATTCCGGCGGATAATATCCGTCCTGTTCTGGATGGATTGCGCCAGTTGCGTTATATGGATGAAACTCTGTATCTGCGTTCCGGTTCGCTGAATATTTTCAACGGCATTATTAATCTGACATTTTCCTGTGATGGCTCACACTATATCCCGTTCGACGAATTCCTGAATAAGGAACATGCTTTCTGGAACAGTGGCGTCAACAAGCAGTCTTCAGATATCGAACCATAAACCGGCTCCGATATAGCGTTCGCGATCCTGGAAGAATTCACCCAGCTGCGAACGGCCGTTATAGAATTCCAGCCCGAGTCGCCACTGGTGGTCGCCGCTGTGTGTGCTAATACCGAGTTGTAAGTCGGTGTTCAGCTGCCAGTGGTTTTCCTGGTAGGACGATAGATCCAGTGCACTGTACCATTGGAAACGCTGTTGCCAGAAGCGGGCCGGGTGTCGATATTGCCCGCCCAGTTGTAGGCGCCAGGGTTTCTGTAACACGCTGTTGCGCAGACCATAGGCGTAGCCGGCCTCAGTGTAAAATGTGGATGTAGCTTCGGGCGACCAGGCAACACCGAGACGCCATTCTTCCCGGGTATAGCCAATACGCTGACGCCCTGTACGTTGAATCAGCTCATCACCAATATGTGCCGAAATATGTTTGATCCCGAATCGCCAGGCCAGTTGGGGCGTATTTGTATTATCGAACTGGCCGTGGAACCCACCCAACAAGACCCATTGCCACGGATGTTGGTGAAAGCTGGATTGATACAGTGGCAGGCGAGCGCCGAGTTTCAGGTCAAACCGGTTATTGCCGGTGTCTGCAATCTCTGAGTTACCATAATATTGTAACTGGGCATTGAACGTGGGACGTAATGGATCGGCGAGATAATTTGGATACAGTGCCTGCCGCGGCAGGAGTCTGGCTTCAGTGGCAAATGCGTGCGTCGCGCAAAACGCGATAGGCAAACATACCAGCTTCAACCAGACATCTTTAGCCTGTTTTGTCATAGCTACATTATTACCTCGAGCGGCAGGCCTGCATAAATGATGCACGATCACAGAACGAATGGCTATTTAAGACACAGTACCCTTTCGTCGACTACTGTAACGGACAGTGACAAACTTGACACTTAATCCGGCTATCCAATAGACTGACCGCCCTGTAATAAGGTAAATAACAAATATATAACTAGAATATAAAACGCGCCGGGGATAGGCTGTGGGGACAGCTAATTGCAACACCGGAAGTTGAAGAATGAAGGCGCGCTTACAGGATAGAGGATGACAACGGTATGCTAGAGCAATACCTGCCAGTGATTTTGTTTTTGATTGTGGGGGCTGCCTTTGGCTGTATCATGATCGCGATCGGTTTTATCCTCGCGCCTCACCGCCCCGATTCTGAAAAACTTTCCCCCTATGAATGCGGCTTCGAAGCCTTCGAAGATTCGCGTATGAAATTTGACGTACGCTATTATCTGGTGGCAATACTCTTCATTTTATTTGACCTCGAAATCGCATTTTTGTTTCCCTGGGCCATCGTGCTGCACAAGCTTGGCCTTTTTGGCTTCTGGGCCATGGTGATATTTCTCGCCATCCTTGTTGTCGGATTCATATATGAATGGAAAAAAGGAGCCCTGGAATGGGAATAGAAGGCGTATTGGAGAAAGGGTATGCCACGACCACGCTGGACGCCCTGATTAACTGGGCGCGCACCGGTTCCATGTGGCCGATGACGTTTGGCCTGGCCTGTTGTGCCGTGGAAATGATGCATGCTGCGGCTGCCCGTTACGATATTGACCGCCTGGGCATGATATTTCGCCCCAGCCCGCGCCAGTCTGATGTCATGATTGTTGCCGGTACACTTATTAATAAGATGGCGCCGGCGCTGCGCAAGGTCTATGACCAGATGGCTGAACCGCGCTGGGTCATTTCCATGGGTTCCTGTGCCAATGGTGGCGGCTATTATCACTATTCCTATTCGGTCGTGCGTGGCTGCGACCGCGTGGTACCGGTTGATGTCTATGTGCCTGGCTGTCCCCCGACGGCAGAGGCCCTGATATACGGCATTATCCAGTTACAGAACAAAATCCGGCGGACCAACACCATTGCCCGCTAAATAATTAGAACAAAATTTCAATATCATGTCTGATTACTATAACAAGCTTGCAAATCGCATTCAGGAGCGCTTCGGCGATCGCATTACCGATGTGTCGCTGGCCCATGGCGAGCTGACCATCCTGATTGAGAAGGATTGCATCCTGCCGGTAACCGAAGCCCTGCGCGATGATGATGAGTTTGCTTTCGAACAGTGTATTGACGTCGTGGGCGTTGATTATCTTGAGTATGCGAACGGTGCCTGGGAAGGGCCGCGTTACGCAGTTGTCTATCACTTGCTGTCTGTGCGGCATAATCACCGGCTGCGAATCAAGGTCTTTATTGACGGTAATCCGCCGATCGTCGATTCGGTTGTTGGCATCTGGGCGGCTGCCAACTGGTATGAGCGCGAAGCCTTTGACCTCTTTGGTATCGTCTTCGAGGGGCATCCGGACCTGCGGCGCATCCTGACAGATTATGGCTTTGTCGGGCATCCCATGCGCAAGGATTTCCCCCAGATTGGAAATGTCGAAATGCGTTATGACCCGGAACAGAAACGCGTGATTTATCAGCCGGTGAGTATTGAACCGCGGGTGAATCAGCCGCGCGTGATCCGTGATGACCACCGGTATAGCGATGGTCTCCCCGAAGGAGAAGGGAACTAATGCCAGAAATCCGCAATTACACCCTGAACTTCGGACCCCAGCACCCGGCAGCACACGGTGTACTGCGCCTGGTCCTGGAAATGGACGGCGAGGTGATCGAGCGTGCCGATCCGCATGTTGGCTTGCTGCATCGGGCGACCGAAAAGCTGGCCGAAAGCAAACCGTATAACCAGAACATTGGTTACATGGATCGGCTCGATTACGTCTCCATGATGTGTAATGAGCACGCCTATGACCTGGCGATCGATAAACTGCTCGACGCCGAGCCTCCCCTGCGGGCACAGTATATCCGGGTGATGTTCGACGAGATTACCCGCCTGCTAAATCACCTGATGTGGCTGGGGACCCATGCCCTCGACATCGGGGCAATGACGGTCTTCCTGTACTGTTTCCGCGAACGGGAAGAATTGTTTGACATGTACGAAGCCGTCTCCGGCGCACGCATGCATGCCACCTATTATCGTCCCGGTGGTGTTTATCGCGATCTGCCCGGCCAGATGCCGAAATACGACTATTCCAAGTACAAATCGAAAAAAGAAGTCGATGAGCTGAACCAGGCGCGTTCCGGCAGTCTGCTCGATTTTATTGAAGATTTCACCAATCGCTTCCCCAGACTGGTGGACGAATACGAAACCCTGCTCACAGACAACCGCATCTGGAAACAGCGTACCGTGGGCATCGGCGTGGTTTCGCCGGAGCGTGCCCTGCAACTGGGTTTCACCGGACCGATGTTGCGTGGTTCCGGTATTGAATGGGACCTGCGTAAGAAACAACCCTATGAAGTTTATGACCAGCTGGAGTTTGATATACCGATTGGCGTCAATGGTGATTGCTATGATCGTTACCTGGTTCGCATTGAAGAAATGCGCCAGTCCAACCAGATCATCAGGCAGTGTATAGCTTGGTTGCGCGCCAACCCGGGACCGGTCATGCTGGAGAACCACAAGCTCACGCCACCCCATCGCACCGACATGAAAGGTGACATGGAGTCCCTGATCCATCACTTTAAACTGTTTACCGAGGGTTACACCCTGCCGGCAGGTGATGTCTATGCGGCCATCGAACATCCAAAGGGTGAATTCGGGATTTATTTGATATCGGATGGGGCAAACAAACCTTATCGTATGAAAATCCGGCCGGCCGGCTTTGCCCACCTCGCGGCGATGAATGAAATGTCGCAGGGACATATGCTGGCCGACGTTGTGGCGATCATCGGTACCATGGATATCGTGTTTGGGGAGGTGGATCGATGATATTTGCACAGCGCGAAAAAGATCGTAGCAAGCTCGAGCTTATCAGTGCCGATGCAAAAACCGAGATTGATCGCTGGATCGCCAAGTATCCAGAAAATCAGAAACAATCCGCAGTCATGGCGGCGCTCCGGATAGTTCAGGATCAGAATGACGGTTACCTGACAAACGATCTGATCGAGGCCGTGGCCGAATATCTTGATATGCAGCCAATCGCGGTCTACGAAGTCGCAAGCTTTTATTCCATGTACGAATTGAAGCCCGTCGGCAAACACAAGATTTGTGTCTGCACCAATATCTCCTGCATGTTGTGTGGCTCAGATCAGATTGTGGAACACCTGCAGAATAAACTGGGTATCAAAATCGGTGAGACCAGTGCTGACGGTCGTTTTACCCTCAAGGAAGTCGAGTGTCTCGGTGCCTGCGTGAATGCGCCAATGCTGCAAATCGGTCACCATTATTATGAAAATCTGACACCGGAAAAACTGGATCAGATTATCGATGGGCTGGATTGAATATGAGTGAGCAAGTCTGTTTCCGTACCCTGCAGTATGAGCAGCCCTGGACCCTGGAGAATTACCGCAAGGTCGGGGGTTACAGTGTGTGGCAACGTATCCTCAAGGAAAAGATCCCGCCGGAGAATATCATCGAAGAGATGAAGACATCGGCCTTGCGGGGTCGAGGCGGGGCCGGTTTCCCGACAGGCCTCAAGTGGAGTTTCATGCCACGTCAGGCCCCGGGCCAGAAATACATCGTCTGTAATTCTGATGAAGGGGAGCCGGGTACCTGCAAGGATCGGGATATTTTACGGTTTAATCCTCATCAGCTGATCGAGGGCATGGCCATTGCCGGTTATGTTATTGGGGCAACTGTTGGCTATAACTATATCCGCGGCGAATTCTGGGAGCCCTACGAGCGTTTCGAGCATGCCCTGGCGGAAGCCTATCAGGCCGGTCTGCTGGGTAAGGATATCCAGGGTAGCGGTATCGACTTTGATTTGTATACCCACCTGGGCTCAGGTGCCTATATTTGCGGTGAAGAAACCGCACTGCTGGAATCCCTTGAAGGTAAAAAAGGCCAGCCACGCTTCAAGCCTCCATTCCCGGCCGGTTTTGGATTATACGGTCGGCCCACGACGATTAATAATACCGAGAGCCTGGCTTCCGTGCCGGTCATCCTGGAGAAAGGCGGGCAATGGTTCCTGGAGCAGGGCCGACCCAACAACGGCGGTACCAAGATCTTCTGTGTCTCCGGGCACGTCAACAAACCGGGCAACTTTGAAGTTCCCCTCGGTACCCCGTTTAAAGACTTGCTGGAGATGGCGGGTGGTGTCAGGGATGGTCATCAGCTGAAAGCAGTTATCCCCGGTGGTTCGTCAGTGCCGGTATTGCCGGCCGAAATCGTTATGGACATGGATATGGATTACGATTCCATCGCCAAGGCCGGCAGCATGCTCGGTGCAGGTTCCGTGATCGTAATGGATGATTCCACCTGTATGGTACGCGCACTTGCCCGCTTGTCACATTTTTATTACGAGGAATCCTGTGGCCAGTGTACGCCATGTCGTGAAGGCACGGGTTGGCTTGCACGGGTAGTGCATCGTATCGAGCATGGACAGGGCAAACCGGATGACCTGGCACTGCTGGATGATGTCGCCAGTCGTATCGGTGGGCGCACAATTTGTGCCTTAGGTGATGCGGCTGCCATGCCGGTACATAGTTTCCTAAAACACTTCCGCCATGAGTTCGAATATCACATCGAACATGGCAAATGCATGGTGGCCTGAACGAAAGTGCGCAGACGATGAGTGATTTGTTGAACATCGAAATAAACGGCATACCCCTGCAGGTCAAGCCTGGCAAAATGGTGATCGAGGTTGCGGATGATGCCGGGATTGTTATTCCGCGATTTTGTTACCACAAAAAACTGTCGGTTGCCGCCAACTGTCGTATGTGCCTGGTCGACATAGAAAACGCTCGCAAACCAGTACCGGCCTGTGCCACGCCGGTGACCGATGGTATGAAGGTTTATACCAAGTCGGCCAAGGCCATTGATGCACAAAAGAGCATTATGGAATTTCTGCTGATCAATCACCCGCTGGATTGTCCTATCTGTGATCAGGGCGGTGAGTGTGACCTGCAGGACATTGCCATGGGCTTCGGCAGGGATGATTCACGCTTTCACGAACAAAAACGCGTGGTCCGGGACAAATATATCGGTCCCCTGATTTCGACCGACATGACGCGCTGTATCCACTGTACCCGTTGTGTACGCTTCGGGAAGGAGATTGCCGGTATCATGGAACTCGGTGCACCCGGGCGTGGCGAACACATGGAAATCAATACTTACATGGAAAGCGCTGTGGGTTCAGAGATGTCCGGTAACGTGATCGACCTGTGCCCGGTAGGTGCACTGACCTCGCGTCCCTATCGTTACACCGGCCGCCCCTGGGAAAATGCTACTGTCGACGCCATTGCGGCCCACGATTGCGTTGGTTCGAATGTGCAGGTGCAGGTGAGACGAAATAAAGTCATGCGGGTTTTGCCGCGTGAAAATGAAGCGATCAATGAGCTATGGCTGTCAGACCGCGATCGATTCAGTTATACCGGCTTGTATTCTGACGAGCGACTGACCCAACCCATGATTAAACAGGGTGATGAATGGAAGGTCGTGGAGTGGCAATCCGCACTGGAGTATGCCTGCGAAGGCCTGCAGCGCGTCAAACAGAATACCGGGGCTGAAACTATTGGCGCACTGGCTTCACCAGGCAGTACCACGGAAGAATTCTATTTGCTGCAGAAGCTGATGCGAGGACTGGGCAGCGGTAATATCGATCATCGGCTGCAGCAGATGGATTTCAGCGAGCAGGATAAGGCACCGATTTTCCCTTACCTGGGACAGTCGCTGGCTGAACTGGAAAATCTGGATGCAGCCCTGTTGATTGGTTCCTATGTTCGCAAGGATCAGCCTATCATTGGCCATCGCTTGCGCAAGGCTGCCAGAAACGGTGCCCGTATCAGCGCAGTAAACAGCATAGATTACGATTTCAACTTCGCACTGGCGCAATCCATTGTCGTCAATCCACTTTCAATCGTCAGTGAGCTGGCCGCCATTGTGAAGGCCCTGGCGCAAGCCACGGGCAAGGCTGTGCCTGACGAGATTGCCCGGGATATCGCTGATGTCGCGGTCAATTCAACGCATCAGGCAATTGCCGATGATTTGAAACAGGATGGTCACAAGGCGGTGTTGATAGGCGTGCATGCCATGTCGAACCCGCAATTTGCAATATTGCGCTCACTGGCCAATGCCATCGCTGATATGTGCGGTGCCCGACTGGGTTATTTACCCGCGGGAGCCAACAGTGCCGGTGCCTGTCTCGCCGGTGCCTTGCCGCATCGTGGCCCGGCAGCCCAGCCGGTCAACCCGGGCAAACATGCCATGCAGATGATCAGTGAAGATATGCATGCCTTTATCCTGATGCATATCGAACCTGAATATGACTGTGTTAATCCCAGTGATGCCTTGAGTGCGGTAAATAACGCAGATTTTGTGATTTGCCTGACATCCTATGTGACGGACACCATGCGTCAGTATGCGGATGTTCTGCTGCCGGTATCGGCCTTTGCCGAGACGGCCGGCACTTATGTCAATGTTGAGGGGCGCTGGCAAAGTTTTTCTGCCTGTGTTGCGCCGTATGAACAATCGCGACCGGCATGGAAGGTGCTGCGGGTGATGGGGAATTTTCTGAAGGTCCCTGGTTTCGATTATGTGACCTCGGAAGAGGTACGGGACGAACTGGATACCCTCAGTGGTGGCTTACGACCCGATGCACGTAGCGAAATCACACCGGTTAGCCTGTCATCGAGTTTACCAGAACTGACGCGTATCGGGCACCTGCCATTATATGCAGTGGATGCCCTTGTGCGTCGCGCTATGCCATTGCAGCAGACATCAGACAGCCTTACCGCCATGATCGCGGTCAACCAGGCAACTGCTGACAAACTGGGCCTGAAGGGCAGCGATAGTGCAGTTGTTGTGCAGAACAATCAGCGCATCAACGTTCCTTTATATATAGTCGATGCAATTCCCGATAATTGCGCCTTCATGCCGGCAGGTGTTCTTGGTACGAAGGATTTTGGTGGCAATTATGGTGCTGTTGAAGTGGATGCGGGGTAGATACGTTGGAATGGTTTAGCAAAGGCTGGGACTGGTCAGTCCATCTATACATGAGCATGATGCCGGTGTCCGGCATTCTGACGATTACGATTCCCCTGTTTATCTCCGTGGCTTATACCACCTGGCTGGAGCGCAAGATTATCGGCGCCATGCAGGTCAGGGTAGGACCTTACAATGTGGGCTGGCGGGGATTGCTGCAGCCCTGGGCCGATATGTTCAAGCTGATCTTCAAGGAGATCATCATCCCCAGTGGCGCCAACAAGATCCTGTTTGTACTGGCACCTGTCATCACACTGGCATCGGCACTGGCAGCGTGGGCGGTAATACCCTTCGATCCGACCCGGGTGCTGTCCAATATCAATGCCGGTTTATTATACGTGCTGGCGGTGACCTCGGTTGGGGTTTACGGAGTGATCATTGCCGGCTGGGCGTCAAACTCCAAATATGCCCTGCTCGGTGCCATGCGCTCGGCGGCACAAATCGTTGCCTATGAAATTGCCATGGGCTTCGCCCTGGTGGGGGTCCTGATGGCAGCCGGTAGCATGAACCTGGGCGATATTGTCCGGGCGCAGAACGGTCCCTGGGGCTTATTCAGCTGGTACTGGTTACCATTGCTGCCCCTGTTTGTTGTGTATTTTATTTCCGGTGTGGCGGAGACCAATCGCGCGCCATTCGACGTGGCAGAAGGCGAGTCCGAAATTGTGGCCGGGTTCCATGTCGAATATTCGGGCATGACCTTTGCCGTATTTTTCCTGGCAGAATATGCCAACATGATTCTGATTTCTGCACTGGCCTCGATCATGTTTCTGGGAGGCTGGTTGTCACCATTTCTCGGTATCCATAATTTCCTGTGGCTGGGCATCGACCTGCAGCATCTGTTTGCCTGGGTGCCCGGTATGGTCTGGTTCTTCCTTAAGATTTTTGTCTTTTTGTTTTTCTATTTGTGGTTTCGCGCGACTTACCCGCGGTACCGTTATGACCAGATCATGCGTCTGGGCTGGAAGGTCTTTATCCCCGTTACGATTGTCTGGATCCTGGTTGTCGGTGGTATGGTCCTGGGCAAACTTTATCCCTGGTGGGCAGTGCAGGGCTAGGAGAAAATAATGCAGGCATTGACTCGCTTTTTTAAAAGTTTGTTGTTGATTGAGCTGATGAAAGGGTTGTCAGTTACCGGCAGATACCTGTTCGCGCGCAAAGTTACACTGTATTACCCGGAAGAGAAGGCGCCCATGTCGCCACGTTTCCGTGGTTTGCATGCGCTTCGCCGCTATCCTAATGGCGAGGAACGTTGTATTGCCTGCAAGTTGTGTGAAGTAGTATGTCCTGCGCTGGCTATTACCATTGAATCGGAGTTGCGCGAAGATGGTACCCGGCGTACGACCCGTTACGATATCGATCTGAGTAAATGCATATTCTGCGGCTTTTGCGAAGAGTCATGCCCGGTGGACTCCATTGTCGAAACGCATATCCATGAATATCACGGAGAAATTCGCAGCGACCTGTACATGACCAAGGACAAGCTCCTGGCCGTGGGTGACAGGTACGAAAAAGAAATCGCGGCCCGTCGGGAACAGGACGCGGCATACCGCTAAACAAGAAGAGAATTATGACTGTCAAGATTCTGTTTTATCTGTTTGCCTTTTTGATGCTGGCCAGTGCCACGGCAGTGATTACTGTGCGAAATCCGGTACGCGCTGCACTGTTTCTGGTGCTGACCTTTGTCTGTAGTGCGGTATTGTGGATGTTGATGCAGGCGGAATTCCTCGCGATAGCGCTGGTGCTGGTTTATGTTGGCGCGGTCATGGTGCTTTTCCTGTTCGTGGTCATGATGCTGGATATCAACATTGCCCGGCTCAAGGAAGGATTTATTCGCTACCTGCCTATCGGCATCGGAGTGGCCCTGTTATTCGCGGTTATGTTGATCTGGTTGCTTCATCATACTTCCGCCGCTGATTATCAGACCCTGTTGCATAGTCTCTATCCGCCGCGGCCCAAGGGCCTGGCGTATAACAATACGGCGGAGCTGGGCAGCATGTTATACACCGTCTATGTCTACCCCTTTGAGATTGCTGCGGTGATCCTGCTGGTGGCAATCGTGGCGGCAATTGCCCTGACCTTGCGCCACCGTCCAAAGACCAAGTATCAGAACCCGGACAAGCAGGTTGCCGTGCAGCGTAAGGACCGGGTACGGCTGGTGAGTATGAAATCCGAAGAGAAAAAATAATCGCGGAGCACTGAATATATGATTACCCTGACAGACGTTCTTAGCATCGCGGCTATTCTGTTTAGCCTGAGTGTCGCGGGCATCTTTCTTAATCGCAAAAATCTGATCGTCCTGTTAATGGCCATCGAGTTGATGTTGCTGTCGGTAAATATCAACTTCATTGCGTTTTCGCAGTACCTGGGCAACATGGCAGGGCAGGTGTTTGTGTTCTTTATCCTGACTGTCGCAGCGGCGGAAGCAGCCATTGGTCTGGCGATCCTGGTGGTGTTATTCCGCAACAAGCGCAGCATCAACGTCGATGACCTCAACGAGATGAAAGGATAGGCGGGTGATAACAAAGTTCCTGGCAGACTTGCCGCAGGTCTACCTCTGGATTGCCCTGTTTCCACTGGTCGGTTCGATTATCGCCGGTCTGTTTGGCCGCAGTATCGGCCGTGCCGGTGCCCACTGGGTAACGATTATCGGTGTTGGCCTGTCCTGTCTGCTGTCGATATACGTTTTCAAGCTGCACGTTATTGACGGCCACCCGGATTTTAACGGCACTGTATATACCTGGCTGGTTACCGATGGTGTGCGCTTCCAGGTTGGCTTCCTGATTGACCATCTCAGCGCGCTGATGATGGTGGTGGTGACCTTCGTGTCCTGGATGGTGCACATTTATACCATCGGCTACATGCAGGATGATCCGGGCTATCAGCGTTTTTTCAGTTACATCTCGCTGTTTACCTTCGCCATGCTGATGCTGGTGATGTCCAATAATTTTGTTCAGCTGTTCTTTGGCTGGGAAGGTGTGGGCCTGGTTTCCTACCTGCTGATTGGCTTCTGGTATACGCGCGAGAGTGCCATCTTTGCCAATCTCAAGGCTTTCCTGATCAACCGTGTCGGTGATTTCGGTTTTGTCCTGGGGATTGCCGGGGTGCTCATGTATTTTGGTTCGCTGGATTACAACACGGTCTTTGCCAACGTCGATAAGGTTGCCGGACAGCATATGGAAATATTCAAAGGTGCGCATTGGTCTGTATTGAGCGTGATCTGTATCCTGCTGTTTATCGGTGCAATGGGCAAATCAGCCCAGGTGCCTCTGCATGTCTGGCTGCCGGATTCCATGGAAGGTCCGACACCAATCTCGGCCCTGATCCATGCGGCGACGATGGTCACTGCGGGCATCTTCATGGTGGCCCGCATGTCACCGCTGTTTGAAATGTCCGACACCGCCCTGACGTTTGTCATGATGATTGGGGCAATTGGCGCGATGTTCATGGGCCTGTTGGGGCTGGTGCAAAACGATATCAAGCGTGTCATTGCGTATTCCACGCTCTCCCAGCTTGGCTACATGACTGCGGCACTCGGTGCCTCGGCCTATTCCGCCGGCATCTTCCACCTGATGACCCATGCCTTCTTCAAGGCCCTGTTATTCCTGGGTGCAGGCTCGGTCATTATTGCCATGCACCACGAACAGGATATGCGCAAGATGGGTGGTTTGCGCAAATACATGCCAATCACCTGGATCACTTTCCTGATTGGTTCTCTCGCCCTGATCGGCACGCCGTTTTTCTCCGGTTTTTATTCCAAGGACTCTATTATTGAAGCGATTCATGAATCCAGCTTACCTGGACATGAGCTGGCTTACCTGTTTGTCCTGGGTGGCGTACTGGTGACTGCGCTTTACACCTTCCGCATGTACTTCCTGGTCTTCCATGGCAAGGAGCGCATGGACGAACATACCCGTGAGCATTTGCATGAAAGTCCCTGGGTGGTCACTGTACCGCTGATTGCCCTTGCGATCCCTTCTGTGGTGGCTGGCGCCATTTTTATCCAACCGATGATCCATGGCAATTTCTTCGGTGATGCAATCTTTGTACTACCACAACATGACGTGCTGGCTGAATTACCCCGGCATGACTGGTTCCACCTGGCGCTTGAAGCCTTCACTGGCATTCCTGTCTATCTTGCAGCGATTGGTGTAATTACCTGCTGGTATCTCTACATGAAACGTCCCGAACTACCTGCCGTGTTGCAGGCCAGAAGCCGCTGGCTGTATGAGTTACTGGTGCAGAAATATTTCATGGATTATTTTTATATCAGGTTAATCGCCCCGTTGGGTCGTCGCCTGGGTGATTTTCTCTGGCAGTGGGGTGATGTCAGGATCATCGACGGTGCTATCGTAAACGGGTCGGCAAATACAGTTGGTCTGGTTGCGCGTATCGTGCGTCACGTGCAGTCCGGTTATCTCTACCATTATGCCTTTGCCATGATCCTCGGCCTCATGGTGCTAATCGGTATGTTTAGCCTGGGCTGGATAACGGTATAACAAAAAATAGGATATGACATGTTTGCAGGTTGGCCTTTACTCAGTCTGGTAATCTGGACCCCCATCATCGGCGGTGTCCTTGTGCTTGCCACTGGTGGCGATAAGAATGCCTCCGAGGCTCGTGTGCTGGGGCTGGTGATTGCCATTGTTACTTTCCTGTTGTCACTGCCACTGTTTACTGAATTCAATACTTCCTCGGCCGCGATGCAATTCATCGAATTCCATCAGTGGTTCTATCTGGGAAGCTGGAAAATTTATTATCACCTGGGTGTGGATGGCATATCCATGCCCCTGATCCTGCTCACGACATTCATGACCGTGATAGTCATCCTCTCCGCCTGGGAGGTGATCCAGTTCAAGGCATCACAATATATTGCGGCATTTCTGATCATGGAAGGCCTGATGATCGGGGTGTTTGCCGCGCTGGATGCCGCACTGTTTTACGTATTCTGGGAAGCGATGCTGATCCCGATGTTCATCGTGATTGGTATCTGGGGTGGTCCGCGTCGGGTTTATGCCACGATCAAGTTTTTCCTGTATACCTTCCTGGGTTCTGTCTTCATGTTGGTGGCACTGATTTATATGGCTTCCAAGGCGGGTAACTTCGAGATCCTGCAATTGCAGGCGCTCAAGCTCAATATGCACGAACAGATCCTGATATTCCTGGCATTCCTGGTCGCTTTTGCCGTAAAGGTGCCCATGTGGCCGGTCCATACCTGGTTGCCGGATGCACACGTCGAAGCTCCTACAGGTGGTTCCGTCATTCTGGCGGCGATCATGCTCAAGCTAGGCGCATACGGTTTTCTGCGCTTTTCCCTGCCGATTACACCAGATGCGAGTCATTCACTTTCCTGGCTGATGATCCTGTTGTCGTTAATTGCGGTGGTTTATATCGGTTTTGTCGCCCTGGTCCAGCAGGACATGAAAAAGCTGATTGCCTATTCGTCGATCTCGCACATGGGCTTTGTCACCCTCGGCTTTTTTATTATGTGGGCGATTTACAGCCATTCCGGCAATTACAAGGGCGCGGTCACGGGTATCGAGGGCGGTGTGGTGCAAATGATTTCCCACGGTTTCATCTCGGGTGCGATGTTCCTGTGTGTAGGTGTATTATATGACCGCCTGCATAGCCGGCAGATTAGTGACTATGGCGGCGTCGTGAATACCATGCCGACGTTTGCTGCTTTCGCCGTGTTTTTTGCCATGGCCAATGCTGGCCTGCCCGGCACTTCCGGCTTTGTCGGTGAATTCCTGGTAATCCTGTCTGCATTCAAGGCTAATTTCTGGTATGCCTTCCTGGCCGCGTCGACCCTGATACTCGGTGCCGCCTATACGCTGTGGATGGTCAAACGTGTTATTTTTGGAGCTGTTGCCAACGACAATGTCGCCAAGCTCCAGGACATCAATAAACGTGAATTTCTGTTTCTGAGCCTGTTGGCATTGTTGGTGCTCTTCCTGGGTTTGTATCCTGCACCGCTGCTCAATGTCATGGATGCCAGCGTCGCCAATCTGGTCAAACACGTCATCCAGGGCAAACTGTCGGTACCTTAAGCGAGTGATCTTATGCAAGTGATATCTGCCTATGTTCCCGGTGCGGCACTAAACGCCCACATCGTGTCACAACTGCCTCTGGCATTGCCCGAGATCAGTTTGCTGATCATGGCCTCCATTATTCTGGTTATTGACCTGTTCGTCAGTGACAAGAACCGGGGGACGACCTATATCCTGTCGCAGGTTACGCTTATCGGCCTGGCCGTACTGACAATCCTGACCTTCAGTCATCAATCACATATCGCGTTTTCCGGCACGTTCATCCGTGACCCCATGGCCGACCTGCTCAAGGTGTTCGTCTATATCATCACCTTTGCGGTATTCCTGTATTCGAAAAATTATCTCAAGGCACGTGAACTGTATCGTGGCGAATACTATACGCTCGGGTTATTCGGCGTGCTGGGTATGTCAATCCTGATTTCGGCGCACAACTTCCTGACGATTTATCTCGGCCTGGAATTATTATCCCTGTGCATGTACGCCATGGTGGCGCTACAACGGGATTCAGCGGCGGCGTCCGAGTCGGCAATGAAATACTTTGTGCTCGGTGCAATCGCTTCCGGAATGCTGTTGTATGGCATGTCAATGGTCTACGGTGCGACCGGTTCTCTCGACCTCGGTACGATCAGTGGCATGGTGTCGACAAAACAGCACAATATCGTGATGATCTTTGGCCTGGTCTTCCTAATCGTTGGGATTGCCTTCAAGCTGGGGGCGGTACCGTTTCATATGTGGTTGCCGGATGTTTACCAGGGCTCACCCACGGCAGTAACGGTATACCTGGGCGCGGCGCCGAAAATTGCGGCCTTCGCCATGCTGATGCGCTTGCTGGTAGATGGTCTGGGCGGGCTGCACCTGCAGTGGCAGGATATCCTGATCCTGTTATCTGTGGCCTCCATGGCAATTGGTAACCTGGTCGCGATTGCCCAGACCAATATCAAACGTATGCTGGCCTATTCTACTATCTCGCATGTTGGCTTTCTCATGCTGGGCGTGATTGCCGTCAACAAGGATGGCTATGCCTCAGCCATGTTTTATACCCTGGTCTATACTGTCATGGCGCTGGGCGCCTTTGGCATGATTATGCTCATGAGCCGGTTCGGCTTTGAGTCGGAGATGCTGGATGATTTTCGCGGACTTAACCAACGCAGCCCCTGGTTTGCCTTTATTATGCTGATATTTATGTTCTCCATGGCCGGGGTACCGCCTTTCATCGGCTTCTGGGCAAAACTCGCCGTGATCAAGGCGGTGGTGGCCCAGGATATGATCTGGCTGGCAGTGGTGGCGGTGGTCTTTTCCGTCATTGGCGCGTTTTACTACCTGCGCATTATCAAATTGATGTATTTTGATACACCGACGGATAGCCAGTCCCTGGAAGGGGCGACGGATCTGCGGGTCCTGCTCAGTGTGAATGGCCTGGCGGTACTATTTCTTGGCATCCGCCCGGATCTGCTTTTATCGCTCTGTAATACTGTTTTGCATTAGGCAAGTAGGAGTATAATCCCTGCCATGTTACATGGTGCCGTCGTTACTCTCTTTTTTATCGCCCTGTTTCTCGCCAATCTGCCCTGGCTGCATGAGCGCCTGTTCGTCTTTTTTGCGGCGCCTCAGGAGCGCAAGCCGTTGTGGCTGTGCCTGATCGAATGGTTTGTCTATTTTATCCTCTGGCTCTTGCTGTCGTTTGGGGTTGAAAAGAAACTGATGGGGCAAATCACGGATCAGGGCTGGGAATTTTACGTTATTACCCTATGTCTGTTCGTGGTATTTGCCTTGCCAAGTTTCATTTATCGCTATGATCTCAGGCCTCACCTGGAAAAGCGCCAACGTCGTTCTAAATAAAAGCTGCATAATGCAATCTTAATACGGCATTATATTAGTATATGCTAATATAATTAGCTTATTATTTGTGCAAAATAGATTTAAACTCACTTTTACACTGTTATACTACTGCAAATTGCAAAATTTACAGCAGATAGCAGCATGCAACTTCGCCACAAGTTTTTCATCGCACTGAGTTTGATCACGGCGGTTCCCCTGCTGATTTTGCTGTTCGGCGTGGTAGACAGGACAGAATCTGAGCTATCGCGGCGCACGGAAAAGGAGCTGCTGGTCACCCTGGACAAAATGGCCGACGAAATACACCTGATCCTGGAGAACCAGAAGGCGATCGCCCGCGGGCTGGCCTCGGTACCGGTGGTCAAGGCATTTGCCGCCGTGGCCAACAAGCATGTTGGTAAGGAAGTCAGTTCTGCAAGTTATCAGCAACGGGCAGATGCCCTGGAGCAGTTCTTTCTGAATTATCAGCGACGCGTGCACAGTATCCAGGCGCTGCGTTTTATCGATAAATCAGGCAAGACCGTCGTCAAGGTCAAGGAAGGCAAACCGGTTGAACCCAGGCTACGGGACGCGGTGTTCAACCGATATTATATTGCCGATCAGTCCAACAAGAGCTTCTTTAAGTTCAGCATCAAAGCCAACAAGGATGTGGTGATGTCGAATTTCGAGCTGGGCCAGGTCACCAAGGGTGCCGACTTTTGTCCGGCGATGGTGCGTTACTCGGCGCTGATGAAGGATGAACTGGACAATCTGGAAGGACTGGTTGTGGTCAACATGTGGGGGAACAGACTGGATTCAACCATCCAGGCCTCACTTGGCGGCTATCCAGGTGCAGCCTACGTGGTGGAAATCAGCAATAACAAAAGCCGCGACGGCATCTATTTGTACAACCGAAACAACAAGAAGCGCTTCGCCAACCAGTTACATACAAATTATCTTTTTACCAATCACATTAGTCCTGAACAATGGCAAAGAGTGCGTAATGGTCCGCAGCATGGCTCGTTAGTCCTGAATGACGGAAGCATCATGTTTTATCGCATACTGCGTCCATATAAATCCCGTCCTGATACGGCCTGGCTATTGTTGGTTCAGGAAGATCGAAACACATTATTTGCCCCGATTGAAAAGGCGCGAAAATCGATCTGGCTATTACTGGCATTGCTGCTGATTGTCAGCCTGCCTGTCTCAGTATGGGCGGCCTGGCACCTGGCAAAACCGGTGAACTCGCTTGCTCAGGTTATCACGGCTTATGCGGATGGAAAGCGTGACGTCCGCTACCAGGATGATCGGCGTGATGAGATCGGTCACGCCGGTAAGGCGTTCAATTATCTGGCTGGGAATCTACAGAAAGCTGAACGCGATCGTGATGAAGCAGAGGCGATGGTCAGGCAGTCTGAACGGCTGGCGTCTCTGGGCCAGCTTGCGGCCGGTATCGGACATGAAATTAATAATCCACTGATGAATGTTATGTCGCTCGCGGCCCTGATTGAAGAAGCTGTAAAAGAAAACGAACAAGTTGCGAGCGATGTACATCTGTTACAGCAGGAAGGTAAGCGTTGCGCAAGGATTGTTCAGGGGATTCTGAGTTTTGCGCGTGAGAGTAAAACGCATTACGAACAATTTGATATGAGCGGGCTGATAGAAGATACGCTGGATCTGCTGCGGCACAGGATTGAAAGCGCGGAAATTAGAATGATTACCGATCTTGAGCCCAGGCTCATGATTGTTGCCGATGCCAACCAGGTACAACAGGTGCTGGTCAATGTCATATTGAATGCAGTCCAGGCTTCGTCCACAAATGGCACGATACAGATTAAATCCTACAAAGATATTGATTATGTGGCGGTAGAAATCACCGATACCGGTACTGGTATTGAACAACGAAATATGGCGAAAGTCTTTGATCCGTTTTTTACCACCAAGGCAGAAGGAGAGGGAACGGGGCTGGGTTTGTCAGTCAGTTATGGCATTGTAAAACATCATGGCGGCACAATATACATGAAGAATAACAAAGGCAAAGGTTTGCGGGTTGTCATACTTCTGCCGTTTCAGGTTCCTTCAGAAAAGATAAAGTCAGAAATGGAGGCAGTACATGCCGTCTAATAGATTGCGAATTATGTTCGTCGACGATGATGCAGTTACCTGCAGGGTAATGAAGCGGAATTGCGACAATGCCAACTATATGTGTACGGTATATCAGGAAGCAAAGACCTGTCTTGACGATTTTCGGCGGGATGCCGCTGATGTTGTTATTACCGATTTACGCATGCCTGGAATGAACGGGTTTGAATTGTTGAGTGAATTACGGGCAATCGATGCGGATGTTCCCGTGCTGGTAATGACGGGATACTCATCGGTGGAAAATGCGGTTGAAGCAATGAAACGCGGCGCGAATGATTTTATCAAAAAACCTTTCGATTTTGAGGAATTGCGCCTGATGCTGGAGCGGACCATGAAATCCATACGTCTGCGCAATGAAAACAAGCTGCTTAAACGTAGAATCGGGCAAAAACGCAATCGTTTTGGCATGATCGGCGAAACACCGGTGATGCGCTCCCTGTTTGCTACGATCGAAAAAGTCGCCGAAGTATCTTGTAGTGTTATCCTGACAGGCGAGTCTGGTACAGGCAAGGAACTTGTCGCGCATGCATTACACGACTTTAGCCCAAGAAGTGACAAACCTTTCGTCGCTATAGACTGTGGCGCTCTCAATGAAACCCTGCTGGAGAGTGAGCTGTTCGGTCATGAAAAAGGCGCATTTACCGGCGCAATACAACGCAAGCATGGATTGATGGAACAGGCGGACGGCGGCACGCTGTTCCTGGATGAGATCTGTAATATTTCAGATGCCATGCAAATTAAACTGATGAGAGCAATTGAGGACCGGCGCATTATCCGTGTTGGCAATACTACATCTATCCCGGTAGACGTCAGGGTAATTGCCGCAAGTAACAAGGATCTGGGAAAGATGGTCGAAGAGGGCCGCCTGAGGCATGATTTTTACCACCGGCTTAATGTTGTCAATGTTCACGTTCCCTCGCTGGGTGAGCACAGGGAAGATATCCCGGCTATGGTTGATCATTTTGTAAATGAATTTTCCGAGCGTTATCAACGTAATGTTAAAGGCTTTGACAGCATTTCATTACAGCAGATGATTGAAGCAGACTGGAGTGGTAATGTGCGTGAATTGCGCAATACTGTGGAACGCTGCGTTATTCTGGCAGAAGGTCCCATCCTCAGTTGGGGGCAGGCGGGTGAGCAGCCTGAATCTGCGCAGGACGGCTTGCTGCCGGTGAGGTTTTCCGAAGACCAGTTTGTTTCCCTGCTGGAGTTGGAGCAGGAATACATTAATCACGTGTTGAAATGTTTTAAAGGTCGCAAAACCAAGGCGGCGCAGGTGCTGGGTATCGACAAGACAACGCTCTGGCGTAAACTGCGCCGTTACGATAATGAAGAAGAAACGGTGTGATTTACATATTTTGCTTCGCAATATAGGTGCAGATTGCACTGATAAAAAATATTAGTTTGTTCTAATTAACTGTAACGCTGTAGCTAACTTGTTGTAAATAATAGAAGACTTTAAACAATATAAGATTTTGGAATACATATTGCTTTACGTATTGCCATGTACGAACAAAAGTACATTTATATTAGAAATATCTAAAATGAGGAGGAGTAGTATGAATAACCTGGCCAAAGTAGTATTCATGACAACCACGTTTGCATTGGCGACGACAGCGCATGCGGTCGATACGTCAAAACCGGCAAATAACGGCTATCACCAGCAAAAGGTCGTTTATCATGTTAATAATATTGCGCATGCCAAAGGCGCGTTTCGCAATATTAAAAACCATCTCAATGCGATTGGTGATGCAAATGCCGATATCATTGTTGTTACGCATAGCTCAGGCGCATTTGCACTGGTTGATGGAGCCATGGGCAAGAAGGACAAGGACGGCAAGGTATATAATCTTAAGGATATGATTGCGGCCCTGGCCAACCGCGGTGTTAAATTCGAGATATGCGCTAATACCATTCGCGGCAAGAAGATTCCGAAATCAAAAATCAACGAATATGCCGTCGTTGTTCCGTCCGGTGTCGCAGAAGTCGCTGACCTGGAACAAAAAGGCTATATGTACATCAAGCCGTAATTAAAGCTTACTGCAAAGTAGTTTACGGGCGCTTATGCGCCCGTTTTTTTGCAGCATGATTTTTGTGGTCAAAAAAAGGCGTGCCGGAGTCTCGCCTGAATCAGACATGCCTTCGTTATCTACCCAGCTCAACTTGATGGTGTCACCTTTTTTGGCGTTTTTAACACGGAAAGCGATAAACGGATTCTTGGATACCCTCGAACCCCACAGGCAGGTCAGGACAGTCTTGCCGTTCAGATCGCACTTCAGCTCCGTGATAAAGTGAGCCGGAATCAATTTGCCAGTGGCCTTGTCTTTACGCAGACCGGTTTCCATCGGGTGAAATATGATTGCCTTGACGGACGCGGTATCGTTTTTCTCAGACCATGCACGGATTTTCATTTTTCTCAATGCCATTTGTATTTACCTCGCTAATCTCTTTTGTCCATTAACCGCCACAACCGCCGAGGGTGACCTTGACGGATTTTTTGGTACTCAGCAACTTGCCGCCAGCCTTGGCGACGGCGATCACATCCGAAGACTTGCGCATTTTGATGCGACCCGTGATATACGGTTCGGTATCTTCGGTAAACAGATAGCTTGCACACAGTGGGGTGGTGTTATGAGGTACCAGAATCGAAATCTGGGAAGTTTTAGGCAGTGAAGTTTTTACGGTAATCGAGACAACGGCGCCATTTTCCGCAATATCCGGCGCCTGAATGGTTATATCCTTGCTGTTGGCAGTACTGCTCGTGCCGGATAGTGCCTTGAGGGCGTCATTGACGCTTTTTGCCATAAAGGCACTTTTCGGCCAGGCTGCAGCCAGTACCGCGCGCGGGGTGAGCAGGCCGGCACTGGCTGCAACAGCGACCGTGCAGGCCGTCATACTGGCCTGCAGAAATGTTCTACGAGATTGTTTCATTGCATACTCCTTCATTCACTTCTTTCAGGATGGTTATTAAAATTTTTGTGTATGATAGCAAGCAATACTTGTACCACCAAGAAAAAAACATAAATAACAATGGGTTACATGCATTGCCTGAAAAGCTCTTTAGCGGCTGTTGCAATCTGCAATATCGGTCAGTGCAACACGTATTCATTCTGTGCGCCGCATCGGTCTGGGGTACCAATGCCAGCTATATCGGCACGGCCGCAATCATACATCAATTATAAGTTGCCGTGTCGTACCACTTTGTTCCGGTTATCGAAGGGTTTGCAGGAGTACCTTGTAAAAGCCTGATCCCATGGTAGAATGCGCGCCTCTGATGCGGGGTGGAGCAGCCTGGTAGCTCGTTGGGCTCATAACCCAAAGGTCGTAGGTTCAAATCCTACCCCCGCTACCAAATTATGAAATGCCCAAACTCCGGTCAAATCGGGATTTGCGCTGGTCAGAATTGCAAGACGTGCTATAATGCCTTGCAATTTAAGAAGTTATAAGAAGTGGGCCTTGTGCCCACTTTTTGTTTACGGGGATACAGATTTATGGGACCGCTGGAGCAACGCGTGATGAGCCTGCTGGAACCCACTGTATCCGCCCTCGGATATGAACTATTGGGCGTTGAATATCTGGCCCAGGGCAAGCACAGTCGTTTGCGCCTGTACATTGACGCACCGTCGGGTATTGGGCTGGAAGATTGCGAGAACGTCAGCCATCAGGTCAGCGGGATACTGGATGTCGAAGATCCCATCAGGGGTCAGTATTCGCTGGAAGTGTCCTCGCCCGGCCTGGACAGGCCACTGTTCACAGTGGCGCATTATGCCCAGTTTGAAGGGCACACAGTGAAACTGCGTTTACACCAGCCGCGTGATGGACAGCGGAATTTTCATGGGCGGATCGCGTCAGTGAAAGATGGACAGATATATATAAGTATGGACGATGGCATCCAGCTGGCCTTGTCAATCGAGGATATCGAAAAGGCAAATCTGGTGCCGGAATTGTGACCGGCATGAAGTATGCGAACATGCCTGCGGCGTGAATGAGGCAAGACGAAAATGAACAAGGAAATCTTATTGGTTGTTGATGCCGTTTCAAATGAGAAGGGTGTCGAGAAGGGCATTATCTTCGAGGCCATCGAGGCGGCGCTGGAGATGGCGACCAAGAAACGATATACCAACGATATCGACGTGCGGGTCTCCATCGATCGTACGACTGGCGACTATGATACCTTTCGCCGTTGGGAGGTCGTGGAAGACGATGCTATGGAAATGCCGGATCGCCAGGTCACCCTGAGCGCAGCCCAGTATGAGGATCCGCAAGCACAACTGGGTGACTTCGTCGAAGAGCAAATCGAATCGGTAGAATTCGGACGGATTGCCGCGCAGACAGCCAAACAGGTTATCGTGCAGAAAGTCCGTGAAGCCGAACGTCAACAGGTCTTTGATGAGTACGAGGACAAGGTCGGACAACTGGTCATGGGTGTGGTCAAACGCGTCGAACGCGGTAATGTCTATCTGGACCTGGGTAATAATGCCGACGCCATCGTCCCACGGGAAGAAACCATTCCGCGTGAAGCGATTCGTACCGGCGATCGGATTCGTGGCCTGCTCAAGGATGTCAGACCGGAGGCCCGTGGTCCGCAACTGATTGTAAGCCGTACTGATCCGCGCTTTCTTACCGAACTCTTTAAAATCGAAGTGCCGGAAATCGGCGAAGGCCTGATCGAAATCATCAATGCCTCGCGCGACCCGGGTTCACGCGCCAAGATTGCCGTGAAAAGCAACGACAATCGGATCGATCCGGTGGGTGCCTGCGTGGGAATGCGTGGTTCCCGTGTCCAGGCGGTTTCCAATGAGCTGGCTGGCGAGCGTATCGACATCGTGTTATGGGATGAAAATCCGGCACAATATGTGATCAATGCCATGTCGCCGGCGGAAGTGGAATCCATCGTGGTGGATGAAGATGCCGTGAGTATGGATATTGCGGTCAAAGAGGATCAGTTGTCCCAGGCCATCGGTCGTGGCGGTCAGAATGTCAAACTGGCCAGTGACCTTAGTGGCTGGGAGTTGAATGTGATGTCCGAGACCGATGCTGAGGCCAAAACCGAGGCTGAAAATGAGCGTCTGCAGGGCATGTTTATGGAAGCACTGGACGTGGACGAGGAGGTTGCTCAGATCCTCGTGCAGGAAGGGTTTTCCAGCATCGATGAAGTGGCCTATGTGCCCAAGTCCGAAATGCTGGGTATTGAGGAGTTCGACGAAGAAATCGTCGAAGAGTTACGTGGTCGTGCCAAGGATGTATTGTTGACTCGTGCGATTACTAACGCCGAAGAAGATGGCGATACACCGGCAGAAGATTTGTTGAATATGGAAGGTATGAATGCCGAATTGGCCAGTAAGCTGGCAAAAAATGGCATTGTCACTATGGAAGACCTGGCTGAGCAGTCTGTGGATGATCTGCTGGATATCGAGAAAATGGATCATGATGCAGCAGCTAAATTGATCATGACTGCAAGAGCGCCCTGGTTTGAGCAGGAACAGGTTTCTGAATAAAGGGTTGGAGAAGAAATAGCGTATGGCTGAAGTCACTGTCAAACAGTTTGCAGAAGTCGTTGGTATATCAATCGATCGCTTGCTGGAGCAATTACGCGAAGCGGGTGTCGAGATCAATGATGCCGATGCGAAGATTAGCGATGATGAAAAAATGGAATTGCTCGGTCATTTGCGGCGCAAGCAGGGCGGTGAAGAAAAAGGCGAGTCCGGCGGCAAGAAGATTACGCTCAAGCGCAAGTCCTCTTCTGAGCTGCGCCTGACCGGTGCCCAGGGCAAGACCAAGTCGGTAACGGTAGAGGTGCGCAAAAAGCGTACCTACGTCAAGCGTAGTGCGGTGGTTGAGGAAGAAAGCAAGCGCATGGAAGAAGTCATGGCCAAGCGCGAGGAAGAAAAGGCCAAACAGGAAGCATTTGAACAGGAAGCCAAGCGCAAGCTGGAAGAAAAGGAAGCACAGCGCATTGCCGAGGAAGAAGCGCGCAAGAAACTGATCGAACAGGCCCAGGCGGAAAAGGAACGCGCGGCGGAAGAAGCCAAGCGCCAGGCCCAGGAGCAGCTTGCCAAGCAACAAGTCGAAGCGCCGAAGGAAGAACGTGGCGGCGGGCGCAAGAAGAAAAAGAAGGATTTCATTCCTGACGAGGGCGATGAAGGGCGCAAGAGCACCCGTTACGGTCGCAAGGAACTGCACGTCAGTGCCGAGATGTCCGGTCGTCGCAAGCGCAGGAAACCCGGCAAGCCCACGGGGGGCGGACTGACTGAGGAGCATGGATTCACCATGCCGACTGCACCGATTGTACGCGAGGTGGCAATCCCGGAGACTATTAGCGTTGCCGAACTGGCACAGAAGATGTCAGTAAAAGCGGCGGAAGTGATCAAGGCTATGATGTCCATGGGCTCGATGGTGACAATCAACCAGGTCCTTGATCAGGAAACCGCCCAGGTCGTGGTCGAGGAAATGGGCCACAAGGCCAAGCTGATTAAGGCCGATGCCATTGAGGAATCTCTGGTAGAGGAGGTGGAAGAAGAGGGTGAGGCAACAGGTCGCGCCCCGGTTGTGACCATCATGGGTCACGTTGACCACGGTAAAACCTCGCTACTGGATTATATCCGTCGTAGCCGCGTGGTAGCTGGTGAAGCAGGCGGTATTACCCAGCACATCGGTGCCTATCACGTCGAGACTGATAATGGCGAGATAACCTTTCTGGATACCCCGGGCCACGCCGCCTTTACCGCGATGCGTGCTCGTGGCGCGCAGGTCACAGATATTGTCATCCTGGTGGTAGCCGCCGATGATGGCGTCATGCCGCAGACACGTGAAGCAGTACAGCATGCCAAGGCTGCCGGCGTCCCCTTGATCGTTGCTGTCAATAAAATCGATAAGCCGGAAGCCGATCCGGACCGCGTCAAGAATGAACTGGCGCAGGAAGATGTCATCCCGGAGGACTGGGGTGGCGATACCATGTTTATCAATGTGTCTGCCCATACCGGCGAAGGCGTGGATACGCTGCTGGAGTCTATCCTGCTGGTTGCTGAAGTGCTGGAGTTGAAAGCCGTGCACGAAGGTCCCGCCAAGGGAATCATTGTCGAGTCGCGCCTGGACAAGGGCCGTGGTCCGGTGGCGACTGTCCTGGTGCAGCGCGGCACCCTGAAGAAGGGCGATATGCTGCTGGCCGGTCTGGAATATGGCCGCGTGCGCGCGCTCATCAACGAGGCCGGGCAACAGGTGAACGAAGCCGGCCCGTCAATCCCGGTAGAGGTATTGGGTCTGTCCGGCGTTCCCAGCGCCGGTGATGAAGCCACGGTAGTGAAGGACGAGCGCAAGGCGCGCGAGGTAGCCAGCTTCCGTCACGGCAAACACCGCGACTTGAAACTGGCCCGGCAACAGGCTGCCAAGCTGGAAAATATGTTTACCCAGATGGCCGAAGGCGAGGTCAACACACTCAATATTGTACTCAAGGCCGATGTCCAGGGCTCGGTGGAAGCGATTGCTGATTCCCTGACCAAGTTGTCCACCGATGAAGTTAAAGTGAATATCGTTGCCAGTGGTGTCGGCGGGATTACCGAATCCGATGTCAACCTGGCGGTAGCGGCAGGGGCGATCATGATCGGCTTTAATGTCCGTGCCGAGTCTTCCGCCAAGCGTCTGATCGAGGAAGAAGGCATCGACCTGCATTACTACAGCATCATTTATGAATTGATCGACGAAGTGAAACAGGCCATGAGTGGCATGCTGGCGCCGGAGTTCAAGGAAGAGATTATTGGCCTGGCCGAAGTACGGGATGTCTTCCGCTCACCGAAATTTGGTAGCGTCGCCGGTTGCATGGTGGTTGACGGGGTGGTCAAGCGTAACAATCCCATCCGGGTATTGCGTGACAACGTTGTGATCTACGAAGGCGAACTGGAATCCCTGCGTCGCTTCAAGGACGATGCCGGCGAGGTCAAGCAGGGTCTCGAGTGTGGCATCGGCGTCAAGAACTACAATGACGTCAAGGTTGGCGATCAGATTGAAGTGTATGAGCGGACCCAGGTGCAGCGCAGCATCTAGACGATTCGACCACGTTTACGCACACAGAATTTACTATCCATGCCAAAAGAGTTTGAACGCACTCGTCGCGTTGGCGAACAGATTCAACGCGAACTCGCCGTACTGATCCAGCGAGAGCTCAAGGATCCCCGCCTGGGCATGCTGACCATCTCCGCCGTCAAGGTCAGCAAGGACATGAGTGTGGCCAAGGTGTTTATTACCGTCTTTAACGAGGCCGAGGATCGCAAAAAGACGCTCGAGGCCCTGCAACACGCCGCTGGCTTTCTGCAACACGAGCTGGGTCGCAGCCTGAGCCTGCGCAGTATTCCCAAACTGCGCTTTGTTTATGATGAATCCATTGTGCGCGGTGCCGAACTGAGTGCCCTGATCGACAAGGCCGTGAGTGAAGATCGCGCCAGGCATCACGAGGATGAAAATGAGTCGTAGAAAACCCCGCGGCCGCAAGGTCAACGGCATCCTGTTGCTGGACAAGGGGATTGGCATGACATCCAATACCGCCCTGCAGAAGGTCAAACGCCTCTACCAGGCCGCCAAGGCCGGCCATACCGGTAGCCTGGATCCCCTGGCCAGCGGTTTATTGCCCCTGTGTCTGGGCGAGGCAACCAAGCTCTCCAGCTTTTTGCTGGATGCGGATAAGGTCTACGCGGGCGTTTGTAAACTGGGCGTGAAAACCTCAACTGCCGATGCCGAGGGCGAGGTCATCTCAACCCGGCCGGTGCCCGAGCTGAATGAAGCGCAATTACGTGCCACCCTGGATAAATTTGTCGGCGAGATTGAGCAGATTCCACCCATGCATTCAGCCATCAAAATGCAGGGACAGCCACTGTATAAACTGGCCCACCAGGGTATCGAGGTGGAACGTCAGCCTCGCCAGGTGACTGTACACAGCCTGGAGCTGACGCGCATGGAAGAAGACGAATTTGCCTTCGTGTTGCACTGTTCCAAGGGGACCTATGTGCGTACCCTGGTCGAGGATATCGGTGAAGTGCTGGGCTGTGGCGCGCATTTGAGCGCCCTGCGACGGACCGGCGTCGGGCCGTTTGAAATTGACCATGCCGTGACCCTGGAGACACTGGAGCAGACGGCGGCAGAGAGCGGCCTGGCCGGCCTCGATGGCCTGCTAATCCCCATGGACCAGGCCCTGGAGAAATGGCCGGCAGTACATCTGAGTGAGAATTCTGCCTATTACGTGCGTCAGGGCCAGCCGGTACAGGTGGCCAAGGCCCCCACCAGTGGCTGGGTGCGGCTGTTTGCCCATAATGACCACTTCCTGGGGGTCGGGCAAATCCTCGAAGATGGCCGAGTTGCCCCCAAAAGGTTGGTAAATACCCGGTAATATTGTTAAAAACCGGGCAAACGCATGTTGTAACAGAGTCCCCCGCGCGGGTAAAATACGCGCTCTTTTTTCCAGGTAGATACCTTTTAGAAACAGGAGTTTGTTAATGTCACTGAGCGCCGACAAAAAGGCTCAGATAGTCAACGATTACGGCCGTTCCGCGGGCGATACCGGTTCCGCAGAAGTGCAGATTGCCCTGCTGTCTGCACGTATCGATGACCTATCCGAACACTTCAAAACCCACACCCATGATCACCATTCGCGTCAGGGCCTGCTGCAGATGGTTAGCCAGCGCCGCAAGCTGCTGGATTACCTCAAAGGTACCGATGTCCAGCGTTACCGTGACCTGATTGGTCGACTCGGACTCCGCAAGTAACGACGCGAAAGGAAAAATATGTCGCTCCCATCCCCCATCAGTAAAGAATTTCAGTACGGTAAACACACAGTAACACTCGAGACGGGGGAGATTGCCCGTCAGGCCGACGGCGCCGTCAAAGTCAGCATGGGCGACACCGTCGTGCTGGTCACGGCAGTGGTCGACAAGAGTTCCGGCGAGGGCCGGGATTTCTTCCCCCTGACGGTGAATTATCAGGAGAAGACCTATGCCGCGGGTCGTATCCCCGGTGGTTTCCTGCGCCGGGAAGGGCGTCCTTCTGAAACCGAAACCCTGACCAGCCGCCTGATTGACCGGCCTATTCGTCCCCTGTTTCCGGATGGGTTCGTCAACGAAGTGCAGGTCATTGCTACCGTGCTGTCGCTGGATCCGGATGTGACCCCGGATATCCCCGCCATGATCGGGGCCTCGGCATCGCTGGTGCTCAGTGGCGCGCCGTTCCAGGGGCCTATCGGCGGTGCCCGTGTCGGTTACCGCGATGGCGAGTATCTGCTGAATCCGTCTCAGACGGACCTGGAGACGTCGGACCTGGACCTGGTGGTCGCGGGTACCGAACAGGCCGTGTTAATGGTGGAATCCGAAGCCAAACTGCTGTCCGAAGAAGTCATGCTGGGCGCGGTGGTGTTCGGTCACGAACAGCAACAGGTGGTCATCAAGGCCATCCGGGAACTGGCCCAGCAGGTCGGTGTGACCCCGCTGGAGTGGACCGCTCCCGAGAAAGACCAGGCACTGGCCGGTGCGGTGGCCGAGGCCGGTGAGGCCGGTCTGCGCGAGGCCTACAAGATTCACGAGAAACTGGCCCGTTACGCCGCTATCGACGCCGTCAAAAAGACTGTGCTGGACAAACTCGGGGATGAGGATGGCAGCAATCACGCTGACATCTATAACGAGATTGAAGAACTCAAAAGCAAGATCGTCCGCAATCAGATTCTGGATGGTCAGCCGCGTATCGATGGGCGTGACACCAAGACCGTGCGCCCGATTACCGTCAAGGTCGGCGTCCTGCCGCGGACCCACGGCTCCGCCCTGTTTACCCGCGGCGAGACCCAGGCCCTGGTAGTCACCACCCTGGGCACGGAGAAGGACGCCCAGATCATCGACGCACTGGCTGGCTCCTATCGGGAAAACTTCCTGCTGCATTACAACTTCCCGCCGTTTTCCGTCGGTGAGACCGGCCGTACCGGCAGCCCCGGCCGCCGTGAAATCGGCCACGGCCGCCTGGCCCGCCGTGGCGTCTCCGGCGTCATGCCCAACATGACGGAATATCCCTATACCATCCGCGTGGTCTCCGAAATTACCGAGTCCAATGGCTCCAGCTCCATGGCCAGCGTTTGTGGCAGTTCCCTGTCCATGATGGATGCGGGTGTGCCGCTGAAGGCCCCGGTGGCCGGTATCGCCATGGGCCTGATCAAGGAAGGTGACAAGTTTGCTGTCCTGAGCGATATCCTGGGTGACGAAGACCACCTGGGTGACATGGACTTCAAGGTGGCAGGTTCTTCTGAAGGTGTAACCGCCTTACAGATGGACATCAAGATCGATGGCATCACCAAGGAGATCATGGAAGTCGCGCTGGAGCAGGCCAAGGCGGGTCGTCTGCATATCCTTGAAAAGATGAATGCTGTGATTGATCAGCCGCGCGAGACCATGTCGCAGTATGCACCGCGCTACCTGACGATGAAGATCAACCCGGACAAGATTCGTGACGTCATCGGCAAGGGTGGTGTGACCATTCGCTCCATTACCGAGGAGACTGGCGCCAGCATCGACATCGACGATAATGGCAATATCAAGATTGCCTCTGCTGACCTTGCGGCTGCGGAAGAAGCCAAACACCAGATCGAGCAGATCACGGCGGATGTGGAGGTTGGCAAGGTCTACGAAGGTCGCGTGGCCAAGCTGATGGACTTCGGTGCCTTCGTCACCATTCTGCCCGGCAAGGATGGACTGGTCCATGTCTCGCAAATCTCCGAGGAGCGCGTCGAGAAAGTTAGTGACGAGCTTAAGGAAGGCGATATGGTCAAGGTCAAAGTCCTGGAGATCGATAAACAGGGCCGTATCCGCCTGAGCATGAAGGCCGTCAATCAATAGTTCGCAAAACACTGCCGGGTGGCAGCCAGGCTTTTGCCGCTCACTGCCACTAAACAGAGTCAACTCAATCAGTTAAGGCCGGGTTTTCCCGGCCTTTTTGTAAACGCTAATTGCGTTAGTCCTGACGGATTATGCGTTGGATGTATTCATACCAGACCTGCTTCATGCAGCGTGCCATATTCTGGCTGGTGACTTGTCTTTTATCATGCCGAAAGTTGATGAAGAGAGTAAAATGGCCAGCCAGACGGCCGGAGGCAGGGAGGAGTCAGCTGCAATCCGGAAAACCTGGCTGGCAATTGGTGGGATATCGATTGTTAGCGGTTACGACCACCACCGCCCGGTCCCATACCACCACCTGGACCCATACCATGTGCTGGCATGTCCGGTAAAGTGATGCCACGTTGTTTGGCACGTTCCTGCATTTGTTTGTGATGTTGTTCACGAATACGTTGACGTTCCTGTGCTGTCCTTGCATTGCGCATTCTTTCACGATATTGATTGCGCTCCTGTTCTGTCATCAGCTGATAACCATAGATCCGATCCCGAGTGCGTGACTGATCCGCTGTCTTATCCATGTCACGGGTACGAAGCTGATCGCGAGTCTGATCACGATCTCTGTCCTGGTCAGCAGCCAGTACGACAGGTGTGGCCATGACGAGAGCCAGGCTGGCTCCGACTAATAGAGAGATCCGTTTGTTCATGGTAGAAGTCCTCTTCTTAAAAAAATCAATTCCAAAGATTGCATCTTCCTCCTGATGTTGCTCAAGCAGGAATGTGCGTTAATGTAATACAGGGTGAATATCAATGCAGTGTTCTGTATTGATGTACGTCAATACAGGCGAAGATATACGGTAAAGTGATTTTTCTGTAAATCCGATAAGTATTATTTCTGATAATCTGAAAATAATAACTGTTTTGCTTTCGAGAAAAATTACATATATTACCGGCCTGGATGATACGTATATCTACGTATTATTAGTTTGGACGGAAAAAGTTAAATTTCAGGCATATGAAAAATGTAGATTTTCGATTTTTGTTAGCCATTTACCGCTTTGTTAAAGCCTGGTTTGTATGTTGATCACCAATATTTTGTTTTTGATTAAACTAAAATTCTCAAATCAGAGAATGCTTGTGAATCCTCGTCGTGGTTGACTGTTTTTATGCCTTCCATGAGAAAATATGGCGATGAAATTCCAGAAATGATTTTCTGATCCAGGTCATTGTGTCAAACTATTTTCTGGACTTTAATTTAGGTAAATCAAAATTAACCTGGATTACGGGAGGCGCTCCGTCTTCTTATATTGCTGGTGAGGAAGATGTTTCTGACTAAAAAGAATATATTTTTATTTTGCATAATATTATATGCAAACCAGGCCGTTGCTTTACAGCAAAGTGCCGTTACTCAGCCAATTGTGCTATCAGATCAGACTCCTGATTTGAATCTTGCCTATAAGCCAAAGTTAGTAAGCCTTAGTAACGGGGTGATTATTGCTATTTATAACGACGCTATTGAAGATAATCCATCGCACTATGTCTACGATCTAAAGACGGATACACTTCGTCCGGCCCGTGATGTATTTGTCCGTAGTTGTGATACGGTGAAACAGGATTGCAGCCTGCCTGCCAGCTGGTCGGCTCCACTGAATATATCCAATATGGCTGGTTTATTCAGCATTGATACGGATTGGAATGGTGATGGTGTTCGTATTCCGTATTATGGTGATGCGGATAATGCCCATGCGTTTGCCTCCGGTTCCAACGTGGTTGTGACCTGGGTCGACAGCTATTGTCCAGGCGGTGCGCAGCGGACCGTGACCTATCCACTGACCAATCAAACTCCAAGTTATCGCGAAGTGGCAATGAAATGTGTCTATGCGGCACATGCATCTGCCAAGAATGTCGCTGTATCAACGGGGTGGACCATCGATCAATTGACAGATGGGTCGCGTGACGCCAAACAGGACGTTAGTCGTGGATTGAAGTCAGGGGCCTGGGCCATCATCTGGCAGGAAGATCCTTTAGGCCTGCAACCCGGGGAGGGCGAAGGACCCGGCGAAGGAGGCTCCGGTGCCAAAGTGAGTCCAGGGACCGATATCTGGTATACCTTTACCAGTAATGTCACAAGCGCCGGTGGCGCAATAGGGGTCTGGCAAAAACCTGTGCGCATCACTGACAACCAGACCGGCTTTGGTTTGCCAAAGAGTTACACGTACAATCCTGTTAAGGATAGCGCTGGCATTCCAGTTGACCCTGCACTCCTCGATTCGGGTAGTACCGGGGCCTCCCGTGCCAATCTGGCAGTGGTAGGGGGCAGCAGTCCACCCAAAGCCATTGTCGCTTATGAAGAAACCAAGGGGGCGTCCATCATGGGTAGCGGCAAATTCGTACGCTATCAGACGTTCAATTATAATTCGCCTCCTACAGACACTACCTGTGACCCAACGAATTACGAAAATTGCCGGACCGGCTGTATCATAAGCAATCCTGCATTGAATGCCCGTCGCGTCCGCTTTGTTACCCAGACCACTGCCGGGGCAAGCGGCTTACGCTGGGCCATTTTTTGGCGTGAAGGACAGGATAATCAGGGCGGACCGGCGGACATTGCTTTGCGCCTCGGCTACACAAACTTTACCGCTTCTAATTTGAAACCCGCTGTCGATTATCCGAATTGCTATGCTTCAGATTATACTAATGCTATCAACCTCAATAGCACTCCAGCGCTGAATATCAGTAGTAATACACCAACTGCCACGATGGCTAACCTGGCAGACACCACTGAAACCAATAGTCAGGAAAATGCTCGAGCTCACCGCGCGGTACTTCGTGGTGATAACCTCAATGTGGCGTATATCTATACCCCGGACTGGCTGGTGGCGGAGAATACCGATCTGGAAAATTACAATTTATATCTGCGCCATTTTTATTTCGGGCTTTGGCAAAATCCGGTCAATCTTTCCAATATCACTAATACTTCGATCAATGTGAAAGAACCACGTCTGCTGGGACCACCAGGGAATGGACCGGGTTGCAGCGATCCCACGGCGCCAACTGATCCACGTGACTGCCAAAACGCCAATGTTCTGGTGGCGGCCTGGGGAACAGAAACCAATGTCAGCGCCAACACCGTCCCGCCTGAAAATCTGGATATTTATTTAACCCGTACTACTAACCAGGCACAAAGCTTTGAACCAGTCATTAAACTGGCTGAGGGGCCTAATATTCAGGGTGAATCGCAATTACGAATCACACCGGACGGCACCAACATTTATGCCGTGTGGACTGAGCAGGACAGTACCACCGGGGCGGTAAACGGCATGTATGCCCAGTTACTAGACCAACCTATTCCACCACTGCCTGTATATTCTTCACAACACATTGGAAGTGGAGGGTGTACCTACAATCCACGTGCTCGGTTTGACCCGGTGTTACCCCTGCTTTTGCTTACTAGCATTATCGCACTGCTGCTGCGGCGCAAATCTCAATGCATAAAGCAAGTGCGATGAATAAAGCAAGTTATTCATTTAAAAATATCAAAACGTGCAACAGCCTGCATACGCAATGCCTGTTACCAGGCAAACATCCAGCATAATAGAACTGTTATTCTTTTGAAGAGCCAAAATAATTATAAAACTGTTTGGCGGTGCGTCCGCTGCGTGAGGCCCGGGTCTGGGCAAAGCGGATGGCTTCGCGGTGTAATTCGTCGCGGTCACCAACATAATCCTTAAAATAGCTGTCGATAATGTTCAAATAGCCGTCCTGGTCGGGTTGGTAAAAGGAAAGCCACAGACCAAATCGATCAGATAAGGATATTTTCTCTTCAATCGCATCTGCGTAATGTAATTCTTCGTCCCGCATACCAGATGCCAGGTTGTCTGCCATTGTTTCTGGTAAAAGGTGTCTGCGATTGGACGTGGCATAAATCAGAACATTATCCGGTGCGGTTTCAATTGAGCCTTCCAGCACTGTTTTCAGGGCAACATATGAATCGTCATTCATTTCAAACGAGAAATCATCACAATAAATAATAAAACGATATGGCTGATCCCGGATGCAATCCACCATATCGAACAGGTCATGTAAGTCATGTTTAAACACCTGTATCAGACGTAGTTGCCTGTCTTTGTATTCGTTCAGGATGGCCTTGATCAGGGAGGATTTGCCGGTACCACGGGCACCCCACAAAAGGGCATTATTTGCTGGTTGACGTGTCAAAAAACGTTCAGTATTTCTGATCAGTGCTGTGACCTGGTCGCTGATACCGACCAGGTCGCTCAAGCGAATAGGGTCTAGTTTTTGTACAGGCTGAAGCGAGGCCTTGTGATGGCGCCAGAGTGCAGCATATATTTGATTCCAATTTATACTCATATCGAAATTCGTTTAATTTGCGTTCGTTGCATCACTATATTTGGTTAACATATACACACTGGTGTGTGTCAACTCTGATAATATAGATAGTTTAAATATAATTAGTATTTTATTAAATAGTGATAAATTATCGGGTCAGATACGCCGATCTACTTGCTGATTGGATTATCTTCGATAAATCATATAAAAAACAGTAAGTTGTATACAAGTATCGACTGACACTCTATATAATACCCGGTATTTATATGTTCACCACAAATAAACAGGCTAGATAAGGTAACTCTTTTTGCAGCATATTCATCTCAATCGATCTTTACGGCTCAAACTTATTCTAGCCAGTGTTGTGGTTGAACTTATCATGCTGACAATCCTGGTTTTAAATAGTCAGCATCAGATGCAAAAAGGGCTGCTCGCACAATCTCATCTGAGACTGGAAGAAGTCAAACATCTGATTAATACAGCCCTTGCTCCACCACTGGTCCAACGCGATTATGCCAGCCTGCAGGAGATCATGGACAAAAGTCGAAGCGGGCAGGGTATTGTTTACATGGTGTTGTTTGACGAAACGAACACACCAATTGTTGCCAGTGGAACCCGTTTAAAAACGCCATTACCTGAACTTGATAGCAGTCTGGTGGCCACGATAGATCGATCCGATCATCAATATAACGGTGATATTCCTATCGTTTTTTCCGGTATTCGTTATGGCCATTTACGCTTTGGGGTTAATACTGAGTTTTTGTACCAGGCCAGAGAGAGACTACTACGTCAGAGCATTCTGATTGCTGCTATCGAAATCACGTTATCTATTATTATCCTGGCCACACTTGGAGTCTGGCTGACAAGACATTTGCAGGAACTGATTAATATCAGTAGCGAGGTTGTGAAAGGAAATTATGAAGCACGTGTGCCTGTACGCTCCAAAGATGAAATTGGAAAATTGGCAGTTACATTCAACGATATGATTCAGGCAATTCATAAAAAAATAGAAGATCTGAGGAAAAATGAAGCAAAATTTCATGCGATTGCAGATTATACCTATAACTGGGAATCCTGGTATGGGCCCGGACAGGAATTGATTTGGATTAACCCATCGGTCGAACGCATGAGCGGTTATAGCGTTGAAGAATGCGAGAGCATGGAAGATTTTCCATTTTCGATTATTCATCCTGATGATGCAAGTCGTGCGCGTAGTGAGTTTTCGCTAGATAAACAAGGTAGTACAGGAACAGCACATTTTCGGGTTGTACGTAAAGACTCAACAATATTCTGGGCAGAAGCAGCCTGGCAGCCTATCTTTGATACTAACGATAGTTATCTGGGGATACGTTCGAGTATTCGTGACGTCAGTGAACAGACCCAGGTAAAAATAGATCTTCAGGACAAAGTAAAGTTATTGCATGATTCTGAAGAAAAGCAAAGGCAGTTATATATCCATTCACAACAGGAACAGGCACGAATGGTGGCTTTGCTGGCAGCCATGAAACTGGGGATCTTATTTGAAGATAGTAGTGGGAAAGTGGCCTACTACAATCCCGCGTTCATGCATATCTGGATGATAGCGCCAAACAGGGATTTGACAGGTATGGAAGCGGGAGAGGTATTAATGCATTCGAGTAATGTACTTGCACATCCTGATCATTTTTCCAGGCATATTCTGAACGTGACAGGTGCCCACGAAATAAGCGATACGCTGGAGGTCAATCTGGCGGACGGCAGGGTGGTAACGCAGTTATGTTATCCGGTGCGGGATGGTGAAGGTCGGCATCTTGGGCATTTATGGATCTATGAAGATGTTACGCGTGAACGCCAGACTGCTGAACAGTTACTGTACCTTGCTGAGCGTGACCCGCTAACCGGTCTGTATAATCGACGTCGATTTGAAGAAGAGTTGGCGAGAGCTATGTCAAGCGCAACGCGTCGCAAATCCACCGGGGCACTGCTATTTTTTGATCTGGATGAATTTAAATACATTAATGATACTTACGGTCACCGTACCGGTGATGCTATGCTGATCAAGGTGGGGCATGAGGCAAGCGCACTTATTCGTAATTCAGAATTTTTAAGCCGGCTAGGCGGAGATGAATTCGCTATACTAATTCCTGATGCCACACAAGATGAAGCAGAACGGCTGGCAGAAAGAGTAATACGAGCCATTTATCAAATTCCGTTCAGATTTGAGGGGCGTAATTTACGCCTGACGACAAGTGTTGGTATCGCGATGTATCCGTATCATGCCGCCGAGCAGGATGAATTGATTGCGCATGCCGATGCGGCAATGTACCAGGCCAAGGAAGCAGGTAAAAATGTTTGGCGTGTATACCGCTCAGAACTGGATGCCTCGCACCAGATGATCGATCGTATGTCCTGGAATAATCGTATCGCACAGGCGCTGGAAAATAATTCATTCATATTGCATTGCCAGGGGATATACCATAGTCAGGATGGCACGCTTGCGCACATCGAAATGCTGGCGCGGATGCTGGATGATGAAAAGAATAATGAGATTATCATGCCCGCACGGTTTATACCGTTTGCGGAAAAGAGTGGAAAAATCCTGGACATTGATCGTTGGGTAATCAGGAAAAGTCTTGAGATGCTGGCAAATGATAAAAATTTCCCCGATGTGCCTGTATCCATCAACATATCTGGACGCAGCCTGGATGATCCATCGTTACCGCAGTATATCGAGAAATATCTCAAAAAGTACGCTATACCACCCAAGAGGTTATTATTTGAAATTACCGAAACATCGGCCATCTCCGATCTGCATGATGCCCAGCGCTTTATCGAATCCCTGCAGCGTGCTGGTTGTCGTGTTTGCCTGGATGATTTTGGCGCAGGATTTTCATCATTTACGTATCTGAAACACCTGAAGGCCGATATACTAAAGATTGATGGTCTGTTTATTCGTGATCTCCCTGTGGATATGGAGAATCAGATTTTCGTCAAGGCGATTGCCAATGTAGCTCATGACATGAATAAGCAGACTATTGCAGAGTTTGTAGAAGACGAGAAAACCCTGATGATGTTGCGGGATATTGGTATCGGTATGGTCCAAGGCTATCATTTACATAAACCCGGCGATAATCCACCACCGATATGCATTTCCACCGATACTCCACTGGAATAAAAAATATGCGCCTAATCAGAACCTGGATAGCCTTTTCCGCACTTATCATGTCCAGTCTGGTGATGGCAAACAATGCTTCGGATACCAGTCCCCTCCGTGTGGGAATGTTACCTTCGCTAAGCTTGCAGAAATTGTTTTACCGATTTAAGCCGTTACAGACCTACTTGTCACGAGCCATGCATCGACCGGTTCTTCTCCTGACGGCCAGTGATTTCGGGACCTATATGTATAGGGCCAGCAAATACAAATATGACCTTTATTTTGCTGCGCCACATATGGCGGCCCTGGCTGAGAAAGATTCAGGCTACCGTCGCGTAAGTATGTTTACCCGCGACCTGAGCGGCTACTTAATCGTTCGTCGGGATGGAAAGATCAAGAAGATAAATGACCTGAAAGGCGGTACGGTTTCGGTTCCCGAACCACTGGCGATCGTGACAATGATGGGTGAAAATATGCTGGAACAGCATCACCTTGTTCCGGGCAAGGATATCAAAATAGATTATTCCACGACACATAATAATGCTATTCTTGCATTGATAACCGGCAAGGCGGATGCCGCTATTGTATCTTCAGGAATATTCGATATAGCAAAACCGTCGATTCGTAATAAGCTTGAAATTCTGGCAAGGACGAGCAGTGTTTCTCACCTGATGTTTATGGCGAGTCCAAAGCTTCCTGAACAGGAATACCAGAAGCTGAAACAGGCGATGCTAAAATTTACGGCAGATGGACCCGGTAAAGAATTTTTCCGACGGGCTCCTTACGGTGACATGACTGAAATTCAGGACAGTAATATGCAAAATATGCAGCGCTATATCAGGAAGTTGAAGCAACGATTACCCTGGGCCAAATAATCCAGGTCTTATATCGCCTTACGCAACTTTTCGATGTAATCGTTTGCTTCTGGTGAGTTTTCTTCTGGTGCCCAGGAGGCAAATTCAGCAGCAGTGGCTGGGTCATAGGGCCCCTGTTTCGTTTCAAAGAAAACATTCTCATCCCTCAGTGCCAACCAGCTGTGCCAGGTATTTGCAGGTATTTCCAGGCCATTGGTATCCGTATCCTCACCAATTATCTGATACTCTGTGATTGCACCCTCTTCATCAAACTGGAACACCGCAAATCGACCGCGTAATACCAGCGCAAATTCAGTCTTGTCATGGTGACGGTGTGGCCGGAAATACGATTTTGGTGTGGCTGCGACGACGAGTTTTTGCACTGTATCGGCCAGCGATTCATGGATATTGTAATGACTGCGTTGCCGCGGCGAGCTGGCTGCATCCTGGATGAGTTGCTCAAGCAGTTTTGTATTGATGAGTTTCATGATTTCTGTTTCCCGCTACCACTGTCAGAACGCGCAATTAATATCACGCCAAGGACGACGACCAGGATACCTATGCTGCGTATCCAGGAGGCATGTTCGTGTAACATGGGCCAGTTAACGGCAACCAGATAGACCAGTACCCAACTCAGGCTCAACATGGGGTAGGCCAGGCTTAACTCGAGTCTTGCGATGGCAGACATCCAGAATAACAATGAGATACCGTAACAAGCAAGCCCAAATCCAACCCATAGAATCGAATGTGACTCAAGTAAAGCTAATATACCGGGCCATCCGTTGCTGGTGTCGTGGGCGAGCAGTAACATGCCAGCCTTCATCGATACTTGCGCCATGGTGGAGAGTAGTATACTCGCCGTCATATAAATAAAACTTTTATGCCTCGGTGTCATGTCATCGCCACCAGCCACAATCCAACCGTGACGAATATGACGCCCAGCCAGCGTCGGCGAGAAATTTTCTCATGCAGGCGTATGCGAGACACAAGTGTTACCAGGATGAAACCAAGGGACAGGAACGGAGTGGCCTTGCTGACGTCCATGTGATAAAGCACGGCCAGCCAGGTTATTGTTCCGGCAATCAGGCAAGCGATTGCCCAGTATGTCTGCGGTACATATAATCCGAATAATAAAATGTGTGCTGTGATCGCGCTCCATCGCGTGCTGCGCAGCAACTTTCTGGAGGACCTGACCGGATGTCGTCAGGGTAAGTGCTAATGCTATAAGCAGATAAACCATCTACAGATCCCTTTTGCCTCTATTCTCAGATTTATTGCTGAGATTTATCAGGATTTAATACCCAGATTGAAAAATTCTGATTGCTAATGTACTTCGCATCAGTATCGTTCATGGCGGTACTGATTTTCGGGCAAGGGTCCTGGCAAAACACAGCTATTTTGCGTTTAAAGCTGCCTTGTTTGACCTTCTTCAGGAGAGCGTTCAGGCCATTGATGCCAAGGTAGCGGCCTTTTGCGTCGGGATAATTAAGTCCGTACTTCAGTTCCCCCTTGCTCAGGAGATATATGTCCCTGCGATCCAGTACCCAGGCCACGGCTCGGACAATACTTGCATCCGAGACAAGCATCGTATCGGGGGTGATTAAATGTTTTTCCTTCTTGAGCAGCGGTACGGGTGTCAGCCGAGCCAGGCTAGAGTGAGGCACGACAAGCGTAATAAAGGCAAATAGCGGGACTACTGTGATGACGATGGCCACGATTCGCCGGTATGTGGTTTTTAAGAATACGGGAGACAGGCAAAGTGCAGCAGTCACTATAATACTTAAAATCAGCGTGTGCGTGATTCCTGACTCGTTTAGCTGCAATAACGATTTTCCCGGATCATCAAATTGCCGATATACCACGAAAGCCAACAGGATAAGCAATGTCAGGGTATTGATTAATGCGCCAAGTATAAACAGTCTGGTTTTTCCGGATTTCAGGTATTCGATAATTCCGGCAGTAATATATGCGGCCAGAGGCGCGAATATGGGTAAGACGTATGTTGCTAACTTACCCTTTGATACAGAGAAAAACAGGAAAAGTAGCACGATCCATAAAATTAGATAGCGTATTAAATCCGGGTTGGTGGCGCGTTGTTTAAGTCCGCTAATGCAGGCCGGGAGATAGGCTAGCCAGGGAAAGGCAAATACTGGCATATACATGAGGAAATAATAAAACGGTTCCATGTGTTGGGCATTGGGTTCCATGAAACGGCGTATATGCTCATGCCAGAAGAAGAAATGCCAGAAATCCGGTTCGCGTATCTGGATGATGATTGACCAGGGTAATATGGTGATAATGCCTGCCGCGGCGGCCCACAGGCTTTTTTTAATGATTGAAAATTCCTTTTGCCAGATGGCGTAACCCAGAATGACGAGTCCCGGCAGGACCATAGCCAGAAACCCCTTGGTCAGGAAGGCCATACCAAAAAACAGGCCGCTGGAAACTAAATAGAAGCGTTCTCGTCGGCGTACCGGGTCCTTGAGTGCCAGATAAAATAAGCTCATGCCACCGGTTAAAAAGAAACTGAAGGGGGTATCGAGCACGGCGATGGAGCCGACAATCAATACTTCCGCCATGCTCAGGTAAACTGCGGCGGAAGTTATTGCTGTTGTCCGGGAAAAGCCCAGGCGAATGAGGAGTAACCAGACAAACCAGGCACTCAGGCCGGCAGAGAGGGCGCTGGGTAGACGCACGGCAAAGTTGTTTTTGCCGAATAGTTCAATGGATATGGCATTCAGCCAGTACCCCATTGGCGGTTTCTCAAAATAGCGTAATCCAACCAGATGTGGTGCTGCCCAGTTACCGGTTTGGATCATTTCATAGGGTATCTGGCCATAGCGTGTTTCATCCGGCGTATATAAAGGCCGGAGGCCAAGGGGTAAGAGGTAGATCAGGATATATCCCAGCACGATTAACAGGATGGCTGCGCGCACTGACTGGGATAAGGACGTGGCAGGTACGTTATTCATCATAAGGGTAGAATTTGTTAATGATGTTAATTATGCAATTAGGCCGCCTGTAGGCACATGGTTCCCTCGCGCCCGGGCAAATTATCCAGATTTATCCGGCCTGTTGGGATGGATTGTGCCGATGATAACAGGGTGTTTAGTGGTACAAACTGAAGCTGTTGTGCCTGAGCGCGCTTCAAAAAATCTTCAAACATCTCAGCGCAGATAATGCCTTCGACCTCGGCATGGATCGTGAGTACATTGAGCTGATTTGGCCGAATCATATTTAACAGTGTGTCGTTATAATTGGCATTGGTGACACCATTGCGGCCAATGATTTCGTCATAGGTGGGTAAAGTTACCGGGATTTGCGGTGCACATGTCTGTCCGGCGATGACGGGCTGGAAAATACTGTGGCCCCGGCAGTCGCTATTATAGCGAAAGCCGTAATGCTCTTTTTCCAGCAGTACCTGTTCCGTGCACTTCCATCCGGCCGCAGCGGAACAGTCGGGATGGCGACCAAGGATTCGACTCAGTTCATCAAATCCTTTTCTGATTTCCCGGTCGCTCTGTTCTCCCGACATGGATTCCACGCGTTTCTGCCATTTGTGGTGATCCCAGGCATGTAAGCCGACTTCGTGGCCAGCCTGGTCGGTATCGAGGATGATCGAACCCAGCGCCCTGCCAATTCTGCGCCCAGGCCAGAAGGTACCAGCCAGCAGAATATCCCAGCCGTACAGGCTGGCGGCATTGGAGCGCAGCATTTTGATTAAAAACGCAGGCTTGAACAAACGCCACAGGTGCCGCCCCATGTTGTCCGGCCCGACGCTGAAA
>JARRNT010000030.1:55830-69600 GCA_037384645.1 Gammaproteobacteria bacterium
AATGTCGTAGCGGGCGAAGATATCCAGTAGCCGCGGGACACCCAGTCGCGTTCCACGAAAGGTATCGACGTCGATTCGCAAACCGACCTGGGTCACTGAGTCAGGCATCTGGCTGGCGCCGGACTATTCTTCAGTTGGCTTGTCGGTAACATAGTCTTCCAGGAAGTAGTTCAGCGTGTTGCTGACGGATTCCTTGGTGGTGACTTTGGGTTCCCAGTCCAGTAATCGCTTGGCGTTGCGAATACTCGGTCGACGATGTTGTACGTCCTGATAGCCCTCGCCGTAATAAGCGTGACTTTCCAGTTTAATCATGCCGGCAAACGGCGGGAACTTCTTGCGCAGGGGATGGGCGTCAAACAATTCCACCAGGTAGTCGGCAAGTTCCTTGATACTGGCCTCGTTGTCAGGATTGCCGATGTTAATGATTTCGCCATCGCACACGTTGTTCTTGTTCTCGATGATCCGGAACAGGCATTCAACCCCGTCAGAGACATCGGTAAAACAGCGTTTTTGCCCACCACCATCAATCAACTGGATAGGCGTACCTTCCACCAGGTTGAGGATTAACTGGGTGATCGCGCGTGAACTGCCGATACGGGCCGAGTTCAGGGAGTCCAGGCGCGGTCCCATCCAGTTAAAGGGACGGAACAGGGTGAATTTCAGACCCTGAGATTTACCATAGGCCCAGATGACGCGATCAAGCAACTGCTTGCTGCAGGAGTAGATCCAGCGCTGCTTGTTGATAGGGCCCAGGATCAGGCGTGAATTATCTTCATCGAAATCGGGGTCATCGCACATGCCATACACTTCAGACGTGGACGGGAAGATAATGCGTTTGTTGTATTTCACGCAGTAGCGCACGATTTTGAGGTTTTCCTCGAAATCCAGCTCAAACACGCGTAACGGATTACGGGTATATTCGATGGGGGTCGCAATGGCTACCAGCGGCAGGATGACGTCGCATTTCTTGATGTGGTATTCGATCCACTCGTCGTGAATAGCGATATCACCCTCGTGGAAATAAAAATCCTCTTCGCCAAGCAGGCGTTCAATGGCATTGCTGTTGATGTCCATGCCGTGCACTTCGTAATTACCGTCCTGTAACAGGCGTTCGGTCAAGGCATTGCCGATAAAGCCGTTGACGCCAAGGATCAGCACACGGGTTTTACGCTTGCTATAGAGCTGTTGCGCCGTTTCACGCTCAAAATGGCTACCTGGTACCAGGCTCAGGGACTTGGCGACCTGAGTGCCACCCATGGCAACCTGATTGTCCTTCTGGGCCGAGACGATCTCCAGTGAACCTTTGCCGCAGGCAACGACCAGCGGTTGTGTGGACAACACGGTTCCCGGGGATTTGCCACCGGCGTCGACATCGCTCAGCCGGGCTTTCCAGATGGTGAGTTTGGCCTGGCGACTGTAGGTAAAGGCGCCGGGAAACGGCGAGGCGACTGCGCGAATCAGATTTCGTACTTCGACATTGGACTGGCTCCAGTCAATCAGACCATCCGCCGGGCGACGCCGTCCAAAGGTGCTGGCCTCGGATTCATTCTGCGGGGTGCTCTTAACCTTGCCCTTCTTCAGTTGTGGCAGATATTCATCCAGCATGGGGCCCAGACCGGAAACCAGCTTGCGATGCAGATCGATCGCCGTGTCGTCATCGTTAATCGGGAAACTGTATTGTGCAATAATGTCACCGGTATCGGCCCTGGCATCCATATAGTGCAGGGTTCCACCCGTTTCAGATTCCCCTTTGAGCAGGGCCCAGTTGATGGGCGCACGGCCGCGGTATTTGGGTAACAGGGAGCCATGGAAATTGACACAGCCGTATTTCGGAATATCCAGGATTGGCTGTTTTATCATGTGACGATAGTAAAAGGAAAAAATGATATCGGGTTGCATGGCGCGGATACGCTCGACCCACAACGGGTGGTTGATATCATCCGGAGTATATACCGGGATGTTATGCTCGGCCGCCACTTCCGCCACGGACGAAAACCATATCGCTTCTTCCGGTGAATCCGGGTAGGTGAAGACAGCTTCGATCTCAAAACCGTTGCGTATGAGGGCACGGATGCCTTCACAGCCAACATTTTGATACGCTGCGACCACGGTTTTCATAATATTTTCTCCATATTTAGATATTCTTCAGCCAGCTATGCTGGCCGGGTTAAAACAAAAAAATCATTCTTCAGTGGTGGTTTCCTGCTGAGAAACAATTTCACGAATAAAATAGCGCGGGCGAGCACGCACATCGTTGTAGATGCGACCGATATATTCACCCAGCAGACCCATGGCCAGGATCTGGGTGCCCATGAAAATAAACAGGATGGCAAACACCGTAAACACACCCTGAGCCGCCCATTCCGGGCCGTAGATGAGTCGCAATACAATTAACAAACCGGCAAGAACGAATCCCAATACAGCCAGACCGCCGCCAATCAGACTTAACAGCCTGAGCGGGAACGTGGTCATGGACGTTAACAGGTCAAACTGCAGGTTAATAAGCTTTAGCAGGCTGTATTTGGATTGATCGTTTTCCCGTTTAGCGTGCTCTACCGCTACTTCGGCAGTCTTGTGTGCAAACATGTTACCCAGCACTGGGATAAAGGTGCTGCGTTCGTGGCACTGGAGCATGGCATCGACAACCTGGCGCCGGTATGCGCGTAGCATGCAACCGTAGTCGTGCATGAGTACGCCGGTGGCCATCTGCACGGCCTTGTTGATCAGCGCGGAAGATAATTTGCGAAACAGGCTATCCTTGCGCAACTGGCGCACGCTGCCGACCACGTCGGCACCTTTGTCGATTTCGGCCAACAGCTTGGGGATCTCTTCCGGTGGATTTTGCAAATCAGCATCCAGGGTCACGACAACGTCCCCGCGGGACTGTGCCAGGCCGGCCATAACGGCAGAATGCTGGCCGTAATTCCGGTTGAGTAACACGCCAACGATTTGTTCGTGCTCGGCACTGGCCTGTTTGATCATCTCAATTGACTGGTCACGGCTGCCGTCATCGACCAGTACGACTTCATATGTTCTGCCAATGTCGTTACAGGTTTTGACGCAGCGCTCAACCAGTTCGCGCAGGTTAACTTCTTCGTTGTATACGGGTATGACTAGGGATAAATACACCGAACTCATTACGCTGAACTCCTAACGATCTCTTTTATCGCGTCGACAACGCGGATGACATCTTCCTCGTGCATATCCGGAAACAGCGGCAGCGAGCAAATACGCTGTGAATTCCACTCGGTGTTTGGCAATGAGTAAGGATGTGAATAATGTTCACGATAATATTTCTGTACGTGTGCTGCTTTGAAATGCAGTCCAGTTCCGATACCTCGCGCCTTGAGCGCGGCCATCAGGTCATCGCGGTCGACCCCGGCCTTGTCCGGGTCCACGCGGACAATAAACAAATGCCAGGCGTGTCGGGTAGTGCTTGCCGGCACCCTCAGCGGCTGGATTGCATCAATTTCTGCCAGTTGGGAGATATACAATTGAGCTAATTGTGCCCGGCGTGCGTTCATCTGGGCAAGCCGCTCCAATTGGCCCAGGCCCAGCACGGCATTCATATCCGGCAGGTTAAATTTGAAGCCCGGTTCCTGCACTTCTGCCTGCGGGCTGCGACCCTGGCTTTGCCGGTCATAGGCATCGACACCCAGCCCGTGAAACTTGAGGCGGCGAATCCGATCAGCCAGTGCCGCATCGTCTGTACAAAACATGCCACCCTCACCGGTGGTGATGTTCTTGATCGGGTGAAAGGAAAAGATTGCCGTCCCGTCACGACCAATTTCTCGACCCTGGTACTGGGTCCCGATGGCATGGGCAGCGTCTTCAATCAGGGGAATCTGGTGTTGCGCGGCCAGCTGTCGCAGAGGATCCAGCTCGGCGGCGGCACCGGCATAATGTACCGGGATAATCAGGCGGGTACGCTCGGTAATCAGGGGCGCCACCGTTTCTGGCGTAATCATCAGCGTGTGGCGATCTACATCGGCAAAGATCGGTGTGGCGCCACACAAGCTGATCAAATTGATGGTGGACACCCAGGTCAGGGAAGGGGTGATGACCTCGTCGCCGGGTCCGATGCCCAGTGCGTGCAGGGCGAGCTGCATGCCGGCCGTGGCTGAACTCAGGGCGATAGCGTGCTGAGCGCCCGTGGTTTCACAGATCCGCTGTTCAAATTCCGTACACTTGGCTCCGGTGGTGATCCAGCCAGAGCGCAGGACATCGCTTACCGCGGCAATCTCGCTTTCAGTGATCGAAGGCCTGGAGAAGGGGAGAAAAGGGGTTTCCACTACCGGCTACTCCGGATGCGCATAGATTCTGCAACCTTTTGTATTGTCGACTTCAGGGTTTTGGGTTCAATCACAACTCGGGTACGACAAATTGTGTAAATATCCATCATTTTGCTTTGCTCGTGGCGGCCAAACTTTGCAAACACCGCAGCATGTCCACATCGGGGAGCTCTGTATGCAAAAATCGGGGCACAAAATACCATTAAATGGGAATTTTTGCACTAAACCATTTATGTTCAAGGGCTTAGTGGATATCTGCTTGATTTGAGTAGAGGCTGCCGAATATCCAGGCTGGGATCTGACGGCAAGTAAATTCCTTAATATTTTTAATAGTGGCGGCAAGGTATGGCAGTGTGGGCGCTGCTGCCGCTGTCAGTATGGAGAATTTTATCCCGCCCCGGCATCTGGACCGGCCCGGATAAGCTCGATCCGACAGCCACTGGGTTCATAGCACATCATGTGCATGGCTGGCCCCGGGCCCAGCAATTCAGGTTCGAACTCGATGGGCGCGCCAAAGTTTTTCACGCTTGTATGGATAGCGTATAGCTTCGCCTGATCAATTTTCGCTACATGTCCCTGGAGAGATGTGTTGCTGGAGCTCAGGTATCAGGTCAAGCATTGCCTGGTTACAGAGGGGGTCACTATCAATGAGAATGCGATCAAGGTCAAATATGATGAATTCGATATTCAAAGCGGCATAAAGACAACGGCCAGGTTATTGCCTGGCCGTTTCGTTAAATTGGTATGAGTCGTGTCGGATTAATGAATATGCCGGTGACTTTTGAGCGGGTGTTTCAGGTCATGACCGCAATGGGTGCATAGCATAGAAGGGAGGATGAACAGATATTTCTTGCTCATGGTATTGCCGCACATCGGGCAGTGTGAACTGCAGGCCCACATGCTGTAAAATAGATAGTAAACACCGTAGATAGAAGCAAAAGCGATAAAATATGATTTGTCGACTTCAAAGCTTGAGGCGATCAGGTACAGTGCAGTGATGAACGGCACAAAGGCGATGAGTAGCGTCAGCGAAATACGCTTCCTGAGTGCGATTTCAGAGCTTACTCCTTCTATATCACTGATATCGCATTTTGGTGATTCGCCAACATAAGACGCGAACTTGTGGGCACCCGTTCTGTAACGATAGTCAGGATAAATATCTAGATTTTTCATCTCTTGCTACTCCTTAATAATTATTTACAGCAAAATTACCGCATGTATTTTTATCTGACGAAAACCTATTTCCTTATTCTCAGATTGAGTTAGTTTGTTACCCGGTAACACCAGTCGCCTGTTGTTTATGTGGCGTATCTCCTCCTCAATTTACGCCCCAAACGACTGCCCAAATAGCTACCGTTGTCTAGAGTATATAACCTCCAAAGAATTTGTCGATATGGAAATTTGTAAATTTTATATCTAGGACTTGTGCGTATAAATAATCATAATATTAGTATTTTCTAACATGTTTTAACGCTAAATAAGCAATTAATGATATACCTGTGATTTGTTTCTGGAGTTGGCTGTGTTGAATGTATTACCGGTCATGTTCATTAGTGTGCAGTGGCTGAATAACGTGTCAGATGCAATCTGAGCGGTGACTGAGAATAAAGAATTTTCTGGTTGAAATGATTTTTTTCAGTTGGAAGCGATCAAAAAATCTAGCAATCTGGTAATTGCCCGTATAAATAAAATAATGAGGGGCGCTTACAGCTTATGGCTGCGTAACGCGGCATTAGCTTCTCTGTTTTTCATTTCATACTTCGCCATCGCCATTGGCATGATGCATTAATGTGTTTTCGTCTGTTCCATCTTCCAGGTAAATAGCCATGCCGATGCTGACGCTGGGTTGAATAACGCTTCTATCGATATTGCACGGCACGCATACAGACTGGATTATTTCCTGGAGTATCTTTTCCGCGGTTTTACGTTCATCGAGACTATTGAGCAAAACGACCGCTTGTCTGTCAGAAATTATTCAGATGGAGATAGAGGACGGCAAATTTTGTCTGATTGCGTTTTGCGGTTTCTATGACCCGGGAAAACCGATCCTGAAACAGTGCACGATTCGGTAAGTTGGTCAGGAAATAAGGAATGAGCCCTCGACCTGGTTGGCCAGGTGAGGGCCGTCCCTTTTATTTGTTGGCGCGACTGTTGACGAGTTCTTCCACCACCGAGGGGTCGGCGAGGGTGGAGGTGTCGCCGAGGTTACTCAGATCGTTCTCGGCGATCTTGCGCAAAATACGGCGCATGATTTTGCCGGAGCGGGTCTTGGGCAGACCGGGGGCGAACTGGATAACATCGGGTTTGGCAATCGGGCCAATCTCTTCCTTACACAAATCAATCAGTTCCTGCTTGAGTTGATCGTCCGGCGTCACGCCCAGGACCGGGGTGACATAGGCGTAGATACCCTGACCCTTGATCTCATGCGGGTAACCGACCACGGCGGCCTCGGCCACCTTGTCGTGCAGGACCAGTGCGCTTTCCACTTCAGCCGTACCCATGCGGTGACCGGAGACATTGAGCACGTCGTCCATGCGTCCGGTGATCCAGTAATAGCCGTCCTTGTCGCGGCGGGCACCGTCGCCACTGAAATAATACCCGGGGTATTGTTTGAAATAGGTGTCGACGAAACGCTGATGATCGCCGTAGACCGTCCGCATCTGGCCCGGCCAGGGCCGGGTAATGACCAGGGCGCCGGCCGCCTCGGTCTCCTCGATGAGTTTGCCGGTGTTGGGGTCGACAATAGCCGGGACCACGCCAAAGAACGGGGTGCTGGCCGAACCGGGTTTGAGGGCGGTGGCGCCGGGCAGTGGCGTAATCATGTGGCCACCGGTTTCAGTCTGCCACCAGGTATCGACGATAGGGCAACGGCCATCGCCAACGACGTGGTAATACCATTCCCAGGCCTCGGGGTTGATGGGTTCGCCCACGGTGCCAAGCAGGCGCAGGGACTGACGCGAGGTCTTTTTCACCGGTTCATTGCCTTCACGCATCAGTGCACGGATGGCGGTGGGCGCGGTGTAAAAAACCGTGACCTTGTGTTTATCGCAGACCTCCCAGAAGCGCGAGGCATCGGGATAGTTGGGCACGCCTTCGAAGGAAATCGTGGTGCTGCCGTTGGCCAGCGGCCCGTAGACCAGATAACTGTGGCCCGTGATCCAGCCGACGTCGGCGCTGCACCAGTACACGTCGCCTTCCTGCAGGTCAAAAGTGAGCTTGGTGGTGATGGTTGCATATAACAGGTAACCAGCGGTCGTATGCAGTACCCCCTTGGGTTTACCGGTCGAGCCGGAGGTGTACAGGATAAACAACGGGTCTTCCGCATCCATTTCTTCCGGTGCACAGTCCCCGGATGCCGCTGCCATGGCCTCGTGATACCACAGGTCTTTACTGGCATCCCAGTCGATCTTGCCGCCGGTACGCTTGACCGTGAGCACGGTATGGACATTGGGGCAGTGGCTCACGGCCTTGTCGGTATTGGCCTTCAGGGGGACGTGCTTGCCGCCGCGTACGCCTTCATCGGCGGTGATCACCACGTGGCAATCAGAATCAAGAATGCGGTCCTTGAGTGACTCCGGTGAGAAGCCACCGAACACTACCGAGTGCACGGCGCCAATACGGGTACAGGCGAGCATGTCATAGGCTGCTTCCGGAATCATTGGCATGTAAATACAGACGCGATCGCCTGTCTTGACGCCACGGTCCTTGAGCACGTTGGCCAGCTTGCAGACCTCTTCATGCAGCTGAGCATAGGTAATGTGTTTACTGTCCTTGGGGTCGTCACCTTCCCAGATAATCGCCGTCTGCTCGGCACGGGTCTCGAGGTGACGGTCGATGCAGTTGTAGGAGACATTGAGTTTGCCGCCTTCGAACCATTTCACATGCAGGTCGTTCTGGTCGTAACTCCAGTCACTGACCTTGTCCCATTTCTTGTACCAGCTGATGTATTTCTCCGCCTGTTCGGCCCAGAAACCGTCCGGGTCCTTGACCGATCGTTCATACATTTCCTGGTATTGCTGCTGATTGACATTGGCTTTGGTGGCAAAGGTATCTGGTACTGCATAGATCTTGTCAGACATGAATCGTCTCCCGTTATCACCCATGGCAGGTTGACATGTTTGTGCGAAAAACCATTTTTCTTAGATATTACGCAGGCATTAGCGTGCTGCGTAAGGAGAGGCTTTGAGTATACTCCAAATCCCGGCATGCCTATAGCCACCTCGCCAATTTGCTGCGTCTGCTGGCCGTATTAGCAGGCAGTAATATTGCTGCGTGGGGACACGACGAGCGATGGATGGGCGGGGCGCTACGATACGTGATGAAGCCGAAAAGGCTTGTCCCCACTGGCAGTACGCCTCGTCAGCAGCCAGGAGATTGATAGCGTGGTGGAATCCAGTTCGTGGATGTCACGCTGGATATTGACACCAAAGCTCACATTGAGATTCTCAAGCGCGCAGCCCAGACGCTGGCTGGCTCCCCCTGGACTCTCGCCTTGGGGATCGAATTGACCGTGAACTGTACATCGATAGCTTCCAGTTCGGTTTTGAAAATAATCCGATCCGCGGCAAGGATCTGCTGATTCAGTTGTTCATTCGGGCCGTAATCGAGGGCAACGAGATCCTTATCGCGTATCACATCAAGCACAGCCGTACGTATTCATGGTCTGACTGTCGCCATTGAAGCTGGCTGTGACCATGCAACTGGATTCGCCAGTTGGCGTAGCTGTTGTTGGCTCGACCATAAATCTTGCGATTCTTCCCGGCGTTTGTCCCTGTCCGCCACCATTGCATCGGATGCTCAGGGTAATTTTTCAATTTGTCGACTGAGGATGGCAGGTATGCGCTGTAAATCCCAGTTTGCCCTGGCCCACGCCCATAATTCGTCCACATGAGCCTGTTGCAAGGGCATGGGCGGTGCCTGGCCGAGGAAACGCAGAGCGGCATGGAGCTGTGGTGTAGGCTTGTGGCTGTCCAGAGGCGGAGCCCGATTCTGTTTGCTCAGTTTATAGCCATTAGCCCCCGTGACCACAGGGTGGTGGGCATACGCAGGGCTGGGCAGGCCCAGGGCCTGCTGGACCAGGCGCTGGCGCGGGGTGGAATCGAGCAGGTCGGCACCGCGTACAACCTCGGTCATGCCCTGTTCGGCGTCATCCAGAGCGGTGGCCAGCTGGTAGGCGACATAACCGTCAGCCCGCCATAGCACAAAATCTCCAAGCTCAGTTGCCGGCTCAGTCCGTTGCAGGCCCTGGATAGCGTCCACGTATTCGTCCACCTGTTCAGGGACCCGGAGCCGCCAGGAGCGGGGTTGGCGGCCCGGCGCCAGGCCCTCGCGGCAGGTCCCGGGGTAGATGTAGTTACCGGCCGTGGCCAGGTCCTTGCGGCTGCAGCCACAGGCATAAACCCGATTTTCGCGTTGTAACTGCGCCAGGGCCGCCCGGTAACGGTCCTGCTGGCAACTCTGATAGCTGACCGGGCCATCCCATTCAAACCCGAAGGCCTCCAGGGTTCGCAGAATCATATCACTGGCTCCGGCTACCTCACGGGGTGGGTCAATGTCCTCGATCCGCACCCACCATTCGCCACCCTGGTGGCGGGCCTGTAAATAACTGGCGGTGGCGGCGATAAGAGAGCCCAGGTGGAGAGGGCCGGTCGGGGAGGGCGCGAATCGGCCCCGATAGCGGGTGTCAGGCATACCAGTGGGTGAAACTGTCCACATCTTCACGCGGCAGGCGGAACTGATTGACTGGCTGGGAGTTATCCGCATAGCCCAGGGACATGCCGCAGACCATGGCCCACTCGGCCGGGAGCTTGAGTTCGTTACGAACCACATCGGGGTACTCGGCGAGCGAGGCCTGGGGACAGGTATCGAGCCCCGTTGCCCTGGCCGCCAGCATGACATTTTGCAGGAACATGCCGAGGTCCAGCCAGGAACCCTGGTTGAGCTCCCTGTCGATAAAAAACAACAGCCCCACCGGGGCACCGAAGAAGCGGTAATTGTTTTCCCAGGCAATCCGCTGACGTTGTTTGTCTTCCCGGGCAATATCAAGAGCGGTGTAAAGGGTTTTGCCGCACTGGATGCGTCGTGAGCGGTAGGGCTCGACCCAGTGGTCAGGGTAGTACGCATAGTCGGGATTCGGCGCGACGTCATTGTCGCGCTGTTCCAGCAGGCGGCGAGACAGCGCCTGTTTAATCTCACCCTGGACCACGGCCACATGCCAGGGCTGGGTATTCACGCCTGACGGGGCCCAGCGTGCGGCGTCGAGGATTTGCCTCAGGCTGGTTTCACTCACCGGCTTGTCGAGAAAGGCGCGTACGCAGTGGCGTTGTTGCATAACTTGTAGCGTATCCATGGAATGAACCTGTTTTGGCGAAAGCATGACAAAGATTAAAGAGACCCCGAATTATGCCGACGTTTTTGCATAGATTGGAAAGATATGCAAGGTGGTAACGTACATGGCCGGGCAAGACAGGGTGGTAATCCACGGAACCCGCGAGGATGGTAGTCGTCTGCGCCCGGGTGACTGGATCGAACGTTTGTCTTCGACCATGGCGTCATTCAATGACGATCGCCGCCTGCGTTATAGCGCCAGTGTCAAACCTTGCGTGATAGACGGTCAGAAATGCCTGGTGGTGGCCCGCTGTCTGGCGCAAACCGATCCCAAAGCGTATGAGTTTATCATGTCCTTTGCCGAGAATAACCGCCTGCGGATACAACTCGATCGGCGCCAGGGCGAGCGGGCGTTGATATGCCCGGCGACAGCCGCCTAGTAACGTTGTTTTTCGCGAATCTCGTCCAGGCTCTTGCAGTCAATACAGAGTGTGGCGGTAGGGCGGGCCTCCAGACGACGCACACCAATCTCGATACCGCATTCTTCACAGAAGCCATATTCGCCGCTATCGATCTTTTCCAGTGACTCGTCGATCTTCTTGATCAGCTTGCGTTCACGGTCGCGGGTACGTAACTCCATGGTGAATTCGGATTCCTGGGTAGCGCGGTCATTGGGATCCGGGAAGTTGGCGGCCTCGTCCTGCATGTGATGCACAGTGCGGTCCACCTCTTCCATCAGCTCCTGTTTCCAGAGACGCAGGATCTGGCGGAAGTGATCCTGCTGCGCCTCGTTCATGTAATCTTCACCATGCTTCTCCTCGTAAGGGATGAAGTCGGTGAATTCACCGGCCCTGGCTTTGGCTTTGGCTTTTGGCTTGCTGGCAGGCTTGGACTTGGCAGCGGACTTTTTGGCGGTAGAGGCCTTTTTCTTGGCCGCGGTCTTTTTGGCCGCTGCCTTTTTTGCAGGCGCCTTTTTCGCCGTTTTCTTCTTGGCGGGTGCCTTCTTCGCCGCCGTCTTCTTCTTGGCGGCAGCCTTTTTCTTGGCCTTCTTCTTCGTGGACATACAGCGCTCCTGCCTGTCGCAAATCAACTGGTTAGCACGGGGCCCGGGGGTCCCTGTGCAAGAAAGGCAGGTATCTTAATGAAATATTCGGAAAAATCTAGCCTTTTTTAACGCCAATGGGAGGGATGTCAGGCGTCGGGGCTTGGGTTACCCTATGCCATCGTTTTTCACGGGTAAGGGAAAAAATGGTTGATTTACAAGCACTAATCTTCGATGTGGACGGGACCCTGGCGGATACCGAGCGGGACGGACACCGTGTGGCCTTCAACCGGGCCTTTGCCGAGGCTGGCCTGGACTGGGACTGGTCGGTGGAGCTGTACGGCAAGCTGCTGGCGGTCACGGGCGGTAAGGAGCGCATCCGCCATTATCTGGATACCTATAACACCGACTTCAAACGCCCGGCCAGGCTCGATGAATTCATCGCTGGCCTGCACAAGGCCAAGACCCGCCATTACACCGAGCTGCTGGCCTCGGGGGCAATTCCCCTGCGTCCCGGGGTCAGGCGCCTGCTGGAAAGCGCCAGCGAGGCGGGCCTGCGTCTGGCCATTGCCACCACCACCACCCCGGAAAATGTCGACGCCCTGTTGCAGCACACCCTGGGCTCCGGCTGGCAACAGGTGTTCGAGATCATCGCCGCCGGTGACATCGTTCCGGCCAAAAAGCCGGCTCCGGATATTTACCATTACACCCTGCAAAAGATGCAACTGGACGCACCCCAATGCCTGGCGTTTGAGGATTCGGAGAACGGGATTCTGGCCACCAACGGCGCGGACCTGGCCACCCTGGTGACCGTCAACAGTTATACCCATGATCACGTTTTTCACGGGGCGGCCATCGTGCTCGACGGCCTGGGCGAGCCGGATGCGCCGTTTTCGGTCCTGCAGGGGGAGGCCGATGATTTTCAGTATGTCGATGTCGACTTTCTTAACTATTTGCACCAGCAGGTGTACACCTGAATATGCTGCCGCGTTCCCGTCGCAGCGATAGTATTCGTCCGTTCCAGGTCATGCGCCTGCTGGCACGGGCTCGCGAGCTGGAACAGCAGGGGCGCGACATCGTGCACATGGAGATCGGCGAGCCGGATTTTGCCACCCCGGCGCCGGTCGTGGCGGCGGCCCAGGCTGCCATTGCCACCGGACACATGCATTACACGCCTGCCACCGGCCTGCCTGAATTAAAACAGGCGATCGCCGGCTTTTATCAGCAGCGCTATGGGGTGAGTGTGGATCCCCGACGCATCGTGGTCACGCCGGGGGCCTCCGGGGCCCTGTTGCTGGCCCTGGCCGCCGTCGCCGAGCCGGGCAAACAGATCCTGGTGAGTGATCCCGGTTATCCCTGCAACCGCAACTTCGTGCGTTTCCTCGAAGGTCAGGCCAAATCGGTGGCGGTCGGCCCCGAAACTGCCTATCAGATTACCCTGGCCCATTTGCAGGCGCATTGGGATGAACAGACGGTGGGTGTGATCCTGGCCTCGCCTCAGCGCAACGGCGTCATTTTCATGGATGAGATCTATCACGGCCTGGTTTACACCGATCAGATAGACACGATTTTGCAATACACGGACGAGGTCTTCGTTATCAACAGCTTTTCCAAGTACTTCGGCATGACCGGCTGGCGCATCGGCTGGCTGGTAGTGCCGGAAGCTTATCTTATTGCCGTCGACAACTTCGCCCAGAACATTTTTCTTGCCGCGCCCACCCCCTCGCAACACGCGGCGCTGGCGGCCTTCGCCCCCGACAACATCGCTATCCTCGAGGCCCGTCGCGCCGAGTTCCGGCAACGCCGCGATTACCTGCTGCCGGCCTTGCGCGAGCTCGGTTTTAAGATCAGTGCCGAGCCTCAGGGTGCATTTTATTTTTATTGTGATGCCAGTGCCTTTACTCGTGACAGCATGCAGTTTGTGGAAGATTTGCTGGAGCAGGCTGGAGTGGCATTGACCCCGGGTATGGATTTTGGCGAGTATCATGCTGAGACGCATGTGCGGGTGGCGTACACGACCTCGCTGGAGCGGTTGGAGGAGGGGGTGGAACGGTTGCGGGCGTTTTTGAAGTAGTGTTGTTTTGTGAGCGCCAATGATTTTGTGTTTGT
>JARRNT010000031.1:0-35784 GCA_037384645.1 Gammaproteobacteria bacterium
ATGCCGGCTATGGGGGCCATGCCGGTACCGCCGGCCAGGACAATGACGGGGCGTTCGGAGTTCTCACGCAGGAAAAAGCCACCGAGCGGACCTTCGATACGCACAATGTCATTGACCTGCATGTTATCGAAAACTTCGCCGGTAAAGCGACCTCCCTGGATATGCCGGACATGCAGTTCGATATGCGTGTCTTTGTGCGGCGGATTGGCGATGGAAAAGCTGCGACGGCGTCCGTCTTTGAGAATGAAATCGATATATTGCCCGGCAAGAAACTGCATACGTATGGCCTCCGGGATTTTCAGCAGGATACGCATGACGTCATGATTCAGGCGGGAAATGCTGGATACCTTGGCCGGGAAACGTTTGATCGGAAGTTGCGAGTTTGAAGTGATTTCGTCGATTGCGATCATCAGGTCACTCTCCGGGCAGGCCTGGCAGAACAGGCTAAAGCCGTGCTGGCGTTCATCATCAGTCAATGCCTTGGGTTCCTTGCGATAGCGCACCTTGCCGGATAGCAATTTGCCCTTGCAGCTGCCACACAGGCCATTGCGGCAGCCATAGGGTAGACCGATGCCCTGGCGTAACGCGGCATCGAGGACGCTTTCATCATTTTCTACCAGGAAGCTGGTACCGGTTGCCGAAATAGTGACCTGGTGGGGCATGAGGGGCTTGGGTTTGTTGCCAAAGCGGTGCATTATCGCGCAATGACACGAGCAAACACAACCTGCCAGCAGGTCCAGATCCTGGGCTGCGGGGATATCGGACAGCGGGTTGGGGTGCGCTGGCAAGCACGCAATATTCCGGTACTCGGTGTCGTGCGAAGCGATACATCGCAAAAACACCTGCAGGCTGCAGGGATAGCTGCAGTCACCTGTGACCTGGGCCAAACAGCCTGTTGCTTACCCGAGCTGGCGTCGCAGACACTTATATATTACTTTGTACCGCCGCCATCGACGGGCGTACACGATCTTCACTGCCAGCAATTCCTTGCCTGTCTCGGGCAACAGCCGCTGACACCAGCCCGCATTGTTGCCATCAGTACCACCGGTGTCTATGGTGATCACGCTGGTGCGGTGGTCAGCGAAGACACTCCCCCTAACCCGCAGGTCGACCGCGGCCGTCGACGCTACGATATGGAGTGCCAGCTCCGGGACTGGTGTGAAAGAAATCAGTGCGACCTGATCATTCTGCGTGTTGGCGGCATATACGGCCCTGGCCGTTTGCCCCTGGAGCGGATTAAAAAAGGTATTCCGATTCTTTACGAAGATCTGGCGCCCAGGACCAATCGTATACATGCAGAAGACCTGGCCGATATTTGTGTTGCAGCCGCACAGGTCGAGCAACATTATCGTGTATACAACGTGAGTGACGGAACCGACTCTAATATGAGCGAATATTTTCTGACGCTGGCGGATTTTTTTCACTTACCACGACCGCCACAAGTGGACTGGGCCGAAGCGGAGCGTGTCATGAGCGCAGGGATGTTATCCTATTTGCGCGAATCACGGCGTATCAGTAATGCGCGGATGCTGAAGGAACTGCGGATACAGTTGCAGTATCCGGATTTGAAAACGGGGCTGGAGAGTTGTAAATAAATTTAGTCTTTACGTTTAAACGGAAGTTGTTAAGAGTCTCTCGCGCATGTGGCGTGAGAAAAGAAATAATTTAATAAACTTTCTACGTCAATGTAAACGAATCGGCGGCAGTTCACACCGCTCCAGTTGTTCCCTGAATGTGATGATCTGGTCTTCCCAGTAGCGTGGCGTATTAAACCAGGGAAAGTGATGGGGAAAGGCAGGGTCGTGCCAGCGGCGGGCCAGCCAGGCACAGTAGTGAATCAGACGCAGTCCGCGCAGGGCTTCGATTAACTGGATCTCGCTGTAATCGAATTCACTAAAGGTTTCATAGCCTTCGAGCAGGACCATGAGCTGTGCCGCCATCTCGTCCTGGCTGCCGGATAACAGCATCCACAGGTCCTGCATGGCCGGGCCGGTACAGCAATCATCCAGATCCACGAAGTGCGGGCCCTGTGGTGTCCATAAAATATTGCCGGGATGACAGTCACCGTGCAGCCGTAATGTTGTCGGGTTAACCGCGTCAAAGCGTTGCGCTATTACGTCAAGCAGTGGCTCGATAGCGGCGACCACGTTATGCCTGAGTTCACCGGGTAGCAATTCGCTTTGGCGCAAAAAGGCCAGCGCCTCACCGCCTCGCTTATCCACGCTGAGCTGCTCGCGATGAAGAAAGCGCTGGCTGCGACCAACCCGATGGATACGACCGAGCAAGCGTCCCAGGATCTTCAGGTTTTCCCTGTTTTCCAGTTCTGGCCAACGACCACCGCGGCGCGGATAAACGGCATAACGATAGCCCTCCCATTCATGCAGGGTCTGACCGGCAAAACTCATGGGTGTGACCACGGGTATTTCCTGCGCAGCCAGTTCCAGGGCGAAGGCGTGCTCTTCGAGGATGGCGTCATTGCTCCAGCGCCCGGGACGGTAAAATTTGACCACGACGAACTGGCGCTCGTCGAGTTCTGCCTGATAGACCCGGTTTTCGTAGCTGTTTAATGCCAGCAGGGCGCCACTGGGTTGCAGGCCCAGCTGCTCCAGGGCTTGCAGGATCCGCTCCGGGGTGAGGCTGGCATAAGGTGGTTCAGGGCTGTTAGTGCTCATAGGCTTTGTGTCGTTTTCTCCAGTATGACGGCCATGCTACAGTAATGGCCTGTTATCAAAGAGGTTGTGTATGGATAACCCGCTGCTCAGTATGACGGGCTTGCCGCCGTTTTCAAAGATCAAGCCTGACCACGTGGAGCCGGCAGTCGATGCCCTGATCGCGAGTAACCGCCAGCTGGTAGAACGCCTGATCAGTGAAGTCAGCCAGCCCGGTTGGGACAATTTTATCCAGCCGATCGAAGAGGCGGATGACCGACTGAACCGGGTCTGGGCGCCGGTCAGTCACATGAATTCCGTGGTGAATTCCGATGCATTGCGTCAGGCTTATAATGCCTGCCTGCCGAAGCTGAGTGATTACGCCACCGAGATGGGGCAAAATGAAAAACTCTACCAGGCCTATTACAGCATTCGGCACAATCCCGACGAGTACGATGCCCTGACTCCGGCCCAGCAGAAAATCATTGATAATACCCTGCGCGATTTTCATCTATCCGGTTTCGACCTGCCGCCGGAACAAAAACAACGTTACAAGGAAATCCAGCAGCGCCTGTCCCAGCTACAGACACGTTTCGAGGAAAACGTGCTGGATGCAACCCAGGCCTGGAACAGGCACATTACTGATGAGGCGTTGCTGGGCGGTTTACCTGAATCCGCCCGCGCCATGGCCAGACAGGCGGCGGAACAGAAGCAACTGGAGGGCTGGTTATTTACCCTCGATTTTCCTTCGTACTATTCGGTCATGTCTTACGCGGATAATCGCGATCTTCGCTATGAGATGTACCGGGCCTATGTCACCCGCGCCTCGGACCAGGGACCCAATGCCGGCGAATTCGATAACTCTGCGGTAATGGAAGAAATTCTGGCCCTGCGGCATGAATCGGCGCAGTTGCTCGGTTTTAAAAACTTTGCCGAACGCTCTTTGGCCAGGAAAATGGCGCAGACGCCACAACAGGTTCTGGATTTCCTGTATGACCTGGCCGAGCATTCGCGCCAGGTTGGAGAGCGCGACCTGGCCGAGCTGCGCGATTATGCGAAACAGCAGCACAACATGACGCAGCTTGAGGCCTGGGATATCGGTTACTACAGCGAGAAATTGCGCGAGCACAAATACGCGATTAACCAGGAACAACTCAAACCTTATTTTCCGGAAACCCGTGTGGTGCCGGGTATGTTCGAAGTGGTTAAGCGCCTGTATGGAATCCAGATCAGTGAGAAACCCGATGTCGATACCTGGCATCCCGATGTGCGTTTTTACGAGATTACCGATCAGGCCGGCAGCTTGCGTGGCCAGTTTTATCTTGACCTGTACGCACGGGCCAACAAGCGTGGCGGGGCCTGGATGGACGATTGCATCGGCCGTAATCGCCAGCAGGACGGGACGATCACCACACCGGTTGCGTTTCTGACCTGCAACCTGTCACCGCCGGTTGCCGGCAAGCCGGCCCTGTTTACCCATGACGAGGTCACCACTCTGTTTCACGAGTTTGGGCATGGTCTGCATCACATGCTGACGCAGGTGGATTACATTGGCGTCTCGGGGATTAACGGTGTCGCCTGGGATGCCGTCGAGTTGCCCAGCCAGTTCATGGAGAACTGGTGCTGGGAAAAAGATGCACTCGACCTGATAACAGGCCACTACGAAACCGGTGAGCCATTGCCGCAGGCACTGTTCGACAAGATGCTGGCAGCAAAAAACTTTCAATCCGGCATGTTCATGCTGCGCCAGCTGGAATTTGCCTTGTTCGATTTTCGCTTGCATGCCGAGTATGACCCGGCCAGGGGGGCGGCGGTGCAGGCCCTGCTGGATTCCGTGCGCCAGCAGGTCGCGGTGCTGGTGCCGCCGTCATTTAATCGATTCCAGCACAGTTTTACCCACATTTTTGCGGGAGGATATGCCGCAGGTTACTACAGCTACAAGTGGGCCGAGGTCTTGTCAGCCGATGCCTTTGCCAAGTTTGAGGAGCACGGTATTTTTGATCCGGATACGGGTCAGGAATTTCTGAATAACGTACTTGAACAGGGTGGTAGTCGTGAACCCATGGAACTATTCGTCGCGTTTCGCGGTCGGGAACCCAGCATAGACGCACTATTGAGGCATAGCGGGATAACCGCTTGATAAAGTAAAAATGAAAAAAACAATTTTTGCACTCATTTCCTTTACCCTGTTTGGCCTGGCCGTTGCGGCAAATGCCGATACTATGTATGTGACGGATCGCATCATGCTGGGCGTACACCAGCAGGCTGCTGAGACCAGTACCGTTGTTGCCACTATCCCCAGCGGTACCGCCGTGACGGTGCTCGAGCGAAATAATGATTTTATAAAAGTCCAGTTGGCCAATGGGACCCAGGGCTGGGTGAGTTCCGCCTACATGAGTAGTAGTAAGCCGGCTACCGCGCAGGTGGATGCCGTCAATGCCCAGCTCAAACAGGCGCAAACCAAAATCCAGAACTTACAGGCGGAAATAAAAAAGCGGGCACGCGAAACCCAGACACGCGAAGACGAGATTTCCAATAACAAAAGTACGATTAAGGAACTGCAAAACAAACTGAAAAAGCAACTGGCCTCGATGCCCTCGCCATCCAAGCAGGCCGAACAGGAAATCAAGCAACTCAAGGCACAGGTAAAGAAACTGAGCTCGGATAAGCAGTCCCTGGTAAAGGAAACCAAATCAGATTCCGAACTTTCCCTGCGCGATTTACAAAAGGAAAACCAGCAATTGCAGGCAAGAATTGCCGCAGCCGTTGCCAATCTCAAAGGCCAGCAGGTTCCTTCGGCCTCGCAGCTGGCCTCCATCCAGCCCAGCTTTCCTTTCTGGTACTGGATCCTGCTACTGGCGATTTTCGTCGGTGGTGTGACCGCCGGTTTTGGCTGGTTCGATTACCACCACCGTAAGCGTCACGGCGGTTTCCGTATTTAACTAGTCGTTTTGCGCGACGCGGTTGCTGGTGGATACCGAGGTTAAGCGGGGCTTGCGCCTTAAAAACTACACTGGCGTCGTTAATAACGACTCAGGCGCTTTGTATTTCCGCTACAATGCTGCACCATGAAATACACCGACCTACGTGACTTTATTGCCCGCCTGGAAAAGCTGGGCCAGCTCAAGCGAATTCCGCAGGCAGTGGATCCCAGGCTGGAGATGACCGAGATCTGTGATCGCACCCTGCGGGCCGGCGGTCCGGCGTTGTTATTCGAAAATCCCGTGGGTCATGATATCCCGGTACTGGCTAACCTGTTTGGCACGCCGGAGCGCGTGGCGATGGGCATGGGCGAGGAGTCGGTGGCGGCCCTGCGGGAAGTTGGCAAGACCCTGGCCATGCTCAAGGAACCGGAACCGCCGCGGGGCATGAAAGATGCCTGGGACAAGCTACCGGTATTCAAGCAGGTCCTGAACATGGCACCCAAGGTGGTGAAGACGGCGCCCTGCCAGGCTCAGGTCATTGAGGGGGACGACGTTGACCTCGGCCACTATCCTATCCAGACCTGCTGGCCCGGGGATGCCGGTCCCCTGATTACCTGGGCGCTGGTCGTAACTCGCGGGCCGAACAAGTCACGGCAAAACCTGGGTATTTACCGCCAGCAGGTGATTGGACGTAATAAAGTCATTATGCGCTGGCTGGCCCACCGTGGCGGGGCGCTGGATTTTCGTGACTGGTGCGCGGCCCATCCCGGGGAACCGTTCCCGGTGGCGGTGGCCCTGGGGGCGGATCCGGCAACCATCCTTGGGGCCGTGACCCCGGTGCCGGACAGCCTGTCGGAATATGCCTTTGCCGGTTTGTTGCGCGGCAGCAAGACCGAGGTGGTCAAATGCCTGGGCTCGGATCTGCAGGTACCGGCCTCGGCCGAAATTGTGCTCGAGGGCGTGATCCATCCGGACGAGATGGCCGATGAGGGGCCGTTTGGGGATCACACCGGCTATTACAACGAGGTGGAGCGCTTTCCGGTATTTACCGTCGAGCGTATTACCCGGCGCGAGCAACCGATTTATCACAGCACCTATACCGGACGTCCGCCGGATGAACCGTCCATTCTCGGCCTGGCTCTCAACGAGGTCTTCGTACCCATCCTGCAAAAGCAATTTCCAGAGATTGTGGACTTTTATCTACCGCCCGAAGGCTGCTCTTATCGCATGGCCGTGGTCAGTATGAAAAAGCAGTACCCGGGTCATGCCAAACGCGTGATGTTCGGCGTCTGGTCCTTCCTGCGTCAGTTCATGTATACCAAGTTTGTGATCGTGACGGATGACGATGTGGATGTGCGCAACTGGCAGGACGTGATCTGGGCCATTACTACGCGCATGGACCCGGCGCGGGATACCACGATTATCGAAAACACACCGATCGATTATCTCGACTTTGCCTCGCCGGTGTCCGGTCTGGGCAGCAAGATGGGCCTGGACGCCACCAGTAAGTGGCCGGGTGAAACGCAGCGTGAATGGGGCCGGCCGATTCAGATGGACGCCGAGGTAAAGCAGCGGATCGATGCCATCTGGGATGAGCTCGGACTCTGAGCCGCGCCAGCGAGGCGTTTACTCGGGTTTCCAGATGCCGACTGCCGGATCGTCCGTTGGCACGCTTTTACCCGGCGCCGGTGCCGCCGAAGCCGCGGCCTGTTGTGGCGGCTGACTGTTGACCCTATCGTCGCACACGTGTTTGGTGAAGGCGTGCAGATGATCAAGCAACTCGTCACGTTCGCTGGCCGGCCCCGGATAGTCTGCGGCCAGGTAGCCAGTCACAGCGCAAAGGTATTGCAGGCTGACCAGCATGTCTTCCTGGGCCTGTTGATCGTGTTCGCCGATGATACGCAACAGATTGTCGATGAGGTCGCGTGAGAGCTTGATGCCGTCGGCCATGATGTCACCCTTGTTTCCTGAGAAAGTGGGAGTGTAAGACGGCAACCCGAAACTTACCACTCGTGAAGCATGTGGTTATACGATGATGCTGGCTGGCAGAGGTTAAGTCCGCCGCAGCAATTTAGCGAAGGCAATTTGCCAGATCGCGATCATTTTATTTTTAACCTGTACGGTCTCACGAGATTTGACAGGCAGGGGGTAATTTATTGGTAGAATCCTGCTTTTCAGATTTGAGCGAGGCGAGGCATGCAAGAATATGATTTGATTGCTATTGGTGCGGGTAGCGGCGGTCTGTCGGCAGCGGAGCGGGCAGCGGAATATGGTGCCCGCACGGCCGTGATCGAATCGGGACGGCTGGGTGGCACCTGTGTCAATGTCGGTTGCGTGCCCAAGAAAGTCATGTGGTTCGGGGCCCATCTGGCCGACGCCCTGCGCGATATGCCCAGCTATGGCTTCGATGTCAGCCTGAATCGGTTTGACTGGGCGAGCCTGGTCCAGGCACGCGAGGGTTATATCAAAGGCATCAATGACTGGTATGGGCAATACCTGCGTGACAGTCGGATTGACCATATTGTTGGCACGGCGCGTTTTATCGACGACCACACCCTGGCCGTGGGCGATGAGCAGTATCGCGCGAAACATATCGTGATTGCGCCGGGTGCCTACCCCATCGTGCCCAGCATTCCCGGCGCTGAACATGGCATCACCTCTGACGGTTTCTTTGCCCTGGGTGAACAGCCCAAACGCGTTGCCGTGGTAGGGGCCGGCTATATTGCGGTGGAACTGGCTGGCGTGCTGAATAGCCTGGGCAGCGAAGTGACCATGCTGTTGCGGCGGGATCACTTCCTGGCCAGCTTCGATGCCATGCTGCGCGAAACCCTGATGGAAGAGATGAACAGTGCCGGCGTGCACTTCATTACCCAGGTCAATGTCGAGCGGGTGGAGAAAGCGGCAGACGGGAGTCTCAGTGTGCACTGTGCCAGCGGGGTGACACTCGACAAGCTGGATTGCCTGATCTGGGCTGTGGGTCGTGCGCCTAATACCCAGGATTTAGGCCTGGACAAGACGGGTATCACGGTCAGCGATGATGGCTATGTGCCAACGGATGCGTATCAGAATACCAATATTGAGGGTGTCTATGCGGTGGGGGATGTAACCGGTCGGGCGCAGCTGACGCCAGTGGCGATTGCGGCCGCGCGGCGCCTGTCCGATCGGCTGTTCAATAACAAGCCCGAGCGCAAACTCGATTATGACAACATCCCCACAGTCATGTTTTCACATCCTCCTATCGGCACGGTCGGCATGACCGAAGACGAGGCCCGTGCAGTGCACGGTGATGCAGTCAAGGTCTATCAGACCGGCTTTACCGCGATGTACCACGCTATCAGCGAACACAAATCCCGCACAGCCATGAAGCTGGTTTGTGTCGGTGCCGAGGAAAAGGTCGTGGGTTGTCACATCATCGGGACCGGGGCGGATGAAATGCTGCAGGGCTTTGCCGTGGCTATCAAGCTGGGCGCCCGCAAGCGCGACTTTGACGATACAGTCGCGATCCATCCGACCAGTGCCGAAGAGCTGGTGACCATGCGCTAGGCGTATGCCCGTACGGGAATTTGAAAACCATGTCCCGCGGCTGGCCGCCGGCGTCTATGTCGACGAAACCGCGCTGGTCATCGGCGACGTTGACATTGGCGCTGACAGTTCCATCTGGCCCTACTCGGTTGTGCGCGGTGATGTGAATCATATCCGGATAGGAGCGCGCAGCAATATCCAGGATCATTGCACCCTGCATGTTACTCACAAAAGCCGGTATAACCCGGACGGGGTTGCCTGTCAGGTCGGGGATGACGTGACGGTCGGACACCAGGTGGTGTTACACGCCTGCCGGGTCGAAAACAACTGCCTCATCGGTATGGGTTCCATCATCATGGACAGGGCGCACCTCGGGGAATATAGCCTGGTGGGTGCCGGCAGCCTGGTGACCGAAGGGACCGTGCTTGAGGGCGGCTATTTATGGGTCGGCCGGCCCGCTCGACGTGTGCGTGCCCTCACTGAACAAGAACGGAACTACATTGAGTATTCGGCAGCGAACTATGTACGTCTGAAACAGCGCTACCTGCCCGCCTCACCATGACTCGCAAAATGGTAATAGCGTCTAGCTGTCAGGGGCGAGACGTCTGTTTTAGCAGCCAGGCATAAATCCGTTCCGCGCGTTGGCGGAAATATGCAGTCTGGGTCAGGGGATTGTTGTTCCTGGGGCTGGGCAGGCTCGCTGCCAGTTCGGCGGCCTGATACATGGTCAGTTGCCTGGCAGGAATATGCCAGTAGTATTCTGATGCAGCCTGGACCCCGTAGATACCTTCACCAAATTCCGCGATGTTGAGATAGGTGGTCAGTATCCGGTTTTTGCTTACGTGCATTTCCATGCCCAGGGTCAGGATCAATTCATGCCATTTGCGCAAGGGGTTGCGCGCGCTGCTGAAGTACAGGTTTTTCACAGTCTGTTGCGAGATCGTACTGCCCCCATATTTCAATTTACCCAGCTCAAGATTGCTGTCCATGGCGTCCATAAAAGCGATTAAATCGATACCGTGATGCTGATAAAAGCGCGCGTCCTCGGCCACGACCACGGCACGACGGACGATACCCGGTATTTGTCTGCCGGCGATGGGGGACCAGCGTAAAGGTGGCAAGGCGGGCGTTTTTTTGCGGAGTGCAATATAGTTGAGAATGAATTGCGATCGCAGTGCGCGGCCATGACCAAACTGCTGCCAGTCTGGCCAGATGCTGATGAGATAGAAGATATCCAGCACGAACAACAACATAAACAGGCGCCAGCCCCAGCGCAGGTAACGCCGCCAGGTCTGACCCGTTTTACCCGGCTGTCGTTTGCGTCGTCTGAGTCGTTTTAACAACATAATCTGTGTCATTTTGCCCCGTCTTGTTGCGCGATTTCCACAGTCTCCGTCGTTTGTTGCAGGGCCGGAAAAGGCTGATATTTGCTTGATCCAGATCAGCGTATCAGTCGGAACGGTCTACTAACCTCTGCTGAAAATACGATAAGTCAAAATGTAAAACTACAATTAAACAGAGAGGGGCCTATGCAAACACAGGACACGTACAATTATAAAGTCGTCAAGCAGTTTGCAGTGATGACTGTGGTGTGGGGCATAGTCGGAATGGCGGTCGGTCTTATCATTGCGGCGCAGCTGCGATGGCCGCAACTCAATTTCAACATTCCCTGGTTTACCTATAGCCGACTGCGTCCGCTTCATACCAATGCCGTGATATTTGCCTTTGGTGGTTCCGCCCTGTTCGCCACGTCCTATTATGTCGTACAGCGTACCTGCCAGGTCAGATTGTTTGGCGATAAGCTGGCAGCTTTCACATTCTGGGGCTGGAACCTGGTTATCGTCCTCGCCGCGATCACGCTGCCGCTGGGGATGACGACCGGCAAGGAGTACGCCGAGCTGGAATGGCCCATTGATCTCCTGATCGCAGTGATCTGGGTCGTGTATGCCATCGTGTTTTTTGGCACGATTGCCAAACGCCGGGTGAAACATATTTATGTTGCCAACTGGTTTTACGGCGCCTTCATTATCGTCATTGCCATCCTGCACATAGTGAACAGCGCCGAGTTGCCGCTGAGCTTCTGGCCAATGAAGTCCTACTCGGTGTACTCCGGTGCCATTGATGCGATGGTGCAGTGGTGGTACGGACATAATGCAGTGGGATTCTTTTTGACCGCGGGCTTTCTGGGCATGATGTATTACTTCGTGCCCAAACAGGCAGGTCGCCCGGTTTATTCCTATCGCCTGTCCGTCGTGCATTTCTGGGCGCTGATTTCACTTTACATGTGGGCCGGCCCGCACCATTTGCATTACACCGCCCTGCCTGACTGGGCCCAGTCGCTGGGGATGGTGTTCTCGCTGATGTTACTGGCGCCGAGCTGGGGTGGCATGATCAACGGCATCATGACCCTGTCCGGGGCCTGGCACAAACTGCGCACCGACCCGATCCTCAAGTTCATGATCGTTGCCCTGTCCTTCTACGGCATGTCGACCTTTGAAGGTCCGATGATGTCGATCAAGACCGTCAATGCCCTCTCCCACTATACCGACTGGACCATCGGTCACGTGCACTCCGGGGCGCTCGGCTGGGTGGGCTTTATCACGATCGGATCGATCTACTTCCTGATTCCGAAATTATTCGGGCGTGAACGCATGTATTCCATCAAGCTTATCGATGTGCACTTGTGGATTGCGACCATCGGTATCGTGTTGTACATCGTGGCGATGTGGATTGCCGGCGTGATGGAAGGGTTGATGTGGCGCGAGGTGAATCCGGACGGCACCCTGGCCTACAGCTTCGTGCAGTCACTCAAGGAGGTCTATCCCTATTATACGGTGCGGTTCTTCGGCGGCGTGTTGTATTTCACCGGTATGCTGATCATGGCCTACAACGTGTTCAAAACCATCACGGGCGCGACACCGCAACCTGTCGCCCAGACACAACCGGCATAAGGGGGGCAGACCATGTCGCATGAAAAAGTCGAAACAAACGTCAGTCTGTTAATCGTGCTGGTGATCATCGTGGTGAGCATCGGCGGACTGGTCGAGATCGTGCCGCTGTTCTTTCTCACGAACACGACCAAGCCGGTGGAAGGTTTGAAGCCCTATACCGCTTTGCAACTGGAAGGCCGTGACATCTATCTGCGTGAAGGCTGTTACAACTGTCATTCGCAGATGATCCGACCCTTCCGTGCCGAAACCGAACGCTATGGTCACTATTCTGTTGCCGGGGAGTTCGTCTACGACCATCCTTTCCAGTGGGGATCGAAGCGGACCGGTCCGGATCTGGCGCGTGTCGGTGGTCGTTATTCTGATGCCTGGCACCGGATCCATCTGATGAATCCACGCCTGGTGGTGCCTGAATCGGATATGCCCGGTTTCCCCTGGCTGGCCAAGAACAAAATCAATTACAAGGAAACACCCAGGAAGCTCAAGTTGATGCGAGAGCTCGGCGTGCCCTATACCGATGCCGACATTGCCGGCGCCGCGGCGGCGGTCAAGGGTAAAACCGAAATGGATGCCCTGATTGCCTACCTGCAGTGCCTCGGTACTGACATCAAGTCCCGGAGGTAAACAATGGACCTAAACGATTTTCGATCCTGGTTTACCGTCGTCATGATCATCATGTTTACGCTGATCGTTATCTGGGCCTGGAGTCATAAACGCGTCAAGGATTTTAAAGAGGCGGCCAACCTGCCCCTTAACGAACCTGAGCAGCCACGGCCTCTTTCAGAGATCAAAAAGGGGGACGAGCAATGAGCACGAACTGGAGCTGGTACATCATCATACTGACAGTAGGCAACATCCTGGCGTGTCTGTGGTTGATTCGCTGGAACAGCAGACGCCGCGTCGGTGAGGCAAAAGAAGGCGATACCACCGGTCACGTCTGGGACGAAGACCTGCAGGAATACAATAATCCCCTGCCGCGCTGGTGGTTGTGGTTGTTTTACATCACTATCGTGTTTGGCGCCATTTACCTGATCATTTATCCGGGGCTGGGCAAGTACAAGGGCGCGGCCAAGTGGAGTGAGGTCGGGCAATACAATGCGGAGATGAAGGCAGCGCATGAAAAATACGGCCCTATCTTCGCTGCCTATGCCAAGTTGCCGATCCCGGAGCTGGCGAAAAATGCCAAGGCCATGGGAACCGGCAAACGCCTGTTCCTGACCTATTGTTCCGTGTGTCATGGTTCCGATGCCGGGGGAGCGACTGGCTTCCCCAACCTGACGGATAACGACTGGCTATACGGCGGTGATCCGCAAACGATCCAGACGACGATTCTGGATGGTCGCAACGGCGCGATGCCTGCCTGGGGTTCGGTCCTGTCGGGTGAACAGGTGGATCAGGTCGTGGCCTATGTGCTGAACCTGGGCGGGCGCGAAGCGGACTCGCCCAAAGTCGAGGCCGGTAAGAAGGTGTTCCAGACTTATTGTGTCGCCTGCCATGGCATGGATGGGAAAGGCAATCATGCCATGGGCGCACCGAATCTTACCGACAAGATCTGGTTGTATGGCGGCAGCCCCGGCACGATCAAGCAAACTATCGAGCATGGCCGCAATGGCAAGATGCCCGCACACCGTGAGTTTCTCGGAACCGAGAAGGTGCATTTGCTGGCGGCCTATGTTTACAGCCTGAGTCATTCAACCGACAAGTAGTCAACGAGCTGTTATGGAGCATGCCAGCGAAGACAAGGGTGATCAGGACTCCGGCTTTTATGTAAAACACAAAAAGGTCTATCCGCGGGAAGTGCACGGCCTGTTTGCCAGGCTGCGGGTGGCCGGTGTGCTGGTGTTGCTTGGCCTGTATTACCTGGTGCCCTTCTTTCGCTGGGAGGGGCACCAGGCGGTCCTGTTCGACCTGCCCAACCGACGGTTTTATATCTTTGGGATCACCTTCTGGCCGCAGGATACCGGCGCCAAGCTGTGGCGCAAGAGTCTGAAGCATTTTATCTGGATCGTGTTTTCGTTGTGGACCGGGTTTACCTTCGTCGGTTATTTCACGCCTATCGGGGAGCTGGTCCACAACTTTTTCCTGTTGCAGCTGGGACCATGGGAATGGTTCTGGGTATTCTTTTACGGCTTTGCGACTTACGGTAATGCCGGCTGGATGCGCGAGCAGGTCTGTATTTACATGTGCCCTTATGCCCGCTTCCAGAGCGCGATGTTCGATCGCAATACCCTGATCATTTCCTATGATGAAAAGCGCGGTGAGCCGCGCGGGTCACGTAAGAAAAATCTGGACCCCAAAAGCAAGGGCCTTGGTGATTGTGTCGACTGCACCATGTGTGTTCAGGTCTGCCCTACCGGCATCGATATACGCGACGGCCTGCAGTACCAGTGTATAGGTTGTGCCGCCTGCATCGATGTCTGTAATGAGGTCATGGACAAGATGGGCTATGCCAGGCGCCTGATTAAATACACAACCCAGAATGCGATTGACGGAATCGGTACCCGCCTGTTGCGACCGCGCGTGATTATGTATTTCCTCATCCTGCTGACGATTACCGGCACCCTGTTTTACAACATGGCCACGCGTATCCCGCTGGATCTGGACGTCCTGCGCGATCGCAACGCCCTGTATCGGACCACTGACGATGGCATGATCGAAAACATCTATACTTTGAAGATCGCCAACATGGATACCCGTGCGCATACCTACGAGGTGAGTATACAAAGTGGATTTCCCGCGAGGCTCATGATGCGCGATAAACATATCCACGTCCCCGCCGGTCAGTCCGGTGAAGTACCGGTGCGGATCCAGGCAGACCCGGCAGACCTGAAAAGTCTGAGCGAGGATGTTCACTTTACCCTGCGTGCGGTAGATGGGGGCGATGAAGATACTGATCAAATCAAGGCAGACCGGAAGATCAAGACAACAACCGTTGGCGTGTTTATCGGACCTGTGAGGCATTAAGCATGATGGAATCACAAACAGAAGACGTAGGACCCTGGTACCGCCAGCGCTGGCCCTGGTACATCGTCGGCTTATTGATGTTCGGCGTGGTTGGCGCCGGTGCCCTGGTAGTTGAATCGATTCGGCATGTGGATCCGCTGGTGGTGGGTGATTACTATAAGGAAGGTCTGGCTATCAATCAGGTGCTTGACCGACAGCGTAACGCCGATGCGCTCGGCTTACAGGCGCAGGCAGATTATGATGCCGCCGGTGGCATGCTCAGTCTCACGTTGACTGGCAAAGACCAGGTTAATGAACCCGTGCTGAAACTGCGTTTCATCCATGCCACCCTGGCTAACCGGGATTACTCTGTCACGCTGGTGCGCCAGCGATCGGGAATGTACCGGGCACGTCTGGCCAGGCTTCTGCACGGCGATTATGATTTGATCCTGGAACCAGAGGACAGGTCCTGGCGTCTCGATGCGCATCTGAACATGCCGGTGCAAAGCTGGAAGCTGATGCCGGAATTATAAGTAAGGGGGATGTTATGCAAAAAACCGAGAAAGCAGTCCCGCGTATACAACAGATCGTTGCCGTGATGTGGCCGTCGTTTGTGACAGCCGGTATCGCCACTATCCTGTTTTTCACCGCGTTCGATCCGGAGGTGATTCTGCCGGCCAGTGGCTATCCCGGCGTATCACGTACAGCCGGTTACAGTATCGGGTTTTTTTGCTTCTGGCTGCTCACGGCCTCATCCTGTGCCCTGACCTGCTATTTTCAGAGGCCGTGCGAAGACCTCAATAAAACCGGCTAGGCGTCGTTCAGTTTTTATTGAGCAGCTGTTCCAGCGCGGCGGGGTTTAGCAACTGGACGTGTTTGCGTTCGACCTTGAGCAGGCCCTGTTCCTGGAACTGGGTGAACAGGCGACTTACAGTTTCCACGGCAAGTCCCAGCATATTGGCGATATCGCTGCGTGATACACTGAGATTGAATTCGGTGGCGGAAAATCCGCGCTGGGCAAAGCGCCCGGACAGGGTAATTAATAAGCCGGCCAGACGGGCTTCGGCGGAGAGCTTTTTGCACATGGTGACCCGATCCTGTTCCTGGTGAATTTCACGACTCATCATATTCAGGATGTGATGATGCAGGTCCGGGATTTCCCGCGTGAGTTGTTCGAAGCGCTCGAACGGGATCTCGCAGATACTGCAGGTTTCCAGCGCCCTGGCCGAACGGGTGTAATGTGGACTGTTGATATCGCTGAGGCCCAGCAGGTCACCGGGCATCTTGACCCCGACAATGTGTTCTTCGCCGTCTTCGCTCATGACATAGGTTTTGAGCGAACCCGAACGCAGGGCGAAGATGGCGTTGAAGTGATCGCCAGCGTGGTACAGGTGCTGGCCGCGTTCCAGCGGGCGTCGGCGCTTGATGATGCGGTCCAGGGCGTCCAGGTCACCCGTACTGAGACCCGACGGCATACACAGTTTGTAAATGCCGCACTGCTCACATACGCTCTGGACATTGGCAATATCGATGAAGGTCTGGCTCATTGCGGACTCACGGGCAGGCAATATCCTCTAAATTTAATGGAATCCGGAGCGGATTACAAAAACCCTGTCTGCCGCAGGGATGCTGGCTGCCAGCTGATCGCGGCTTCTGGTTCATAAATGATTGAAAATAGGGCACAATACCGGCCTTAACGCGACAGGACGGAGTGCAACAGTCATGCCCGGGCGCACGGCACAAGTAGAACGTAATACCCTGGAGACAGCGATCCAGGTCAAGCTGGATCTCGATGGGACCGGTGTGGCTGAGTTTCAGACCGGCGTACCGTTTTTGGAGCACATGCTGGACCAGGTGGCTCGCCACGGTCTGGTGGATTTGCGCATTGAGGCCAGGGGCGATACCCACATCGATGATCACCATACCGTGGAAGATATCGGGATTACCTTGGGCCAGGCCATGGCGCAGGCCCTGGGGGATAAAAAAGGCATTCGTCGCTACGGTCATGCCTATGTCCCGCTGGATGAAGCCCTGTCCCGGGTCGTGATCGACTTTTCCGGTCGACCCGGCCTCGAGTATCACGCCAGTTATCCGCGGGCGCGCATCGGTGAGTTCGATGTGGACCTGATCCACGAGTTCTTTCAGGGCTTTGTCAATCACGCCAAGGCAAGCCTGCATATCGACTGCCTGCGTGGCAAAAATGCCCACCATATTGCGGAGACCATCTTCAAGGCCTTTGGTCGCGCCCTGCGCGTGGCCATGGAGGCCGATCCGCGCATGAGCGGGATTACGCCTTCGACCAAGGGCAGCCTGTAACCGGGGACACACCAGCCGCCGCATGAACACGATTGCCGTCATTGATTATGGGATGGGGAACCTGCATTCCGTGGCCAAGGCCCTGGAACACGTGGCCCCGCAGGCCAGGGTCCTGGTGACCCATGAGCTGAAACTGATTGAGCAGGCCGACCGGGTCGTACTGCCCGGGGTGGGTGCGATCCGCGATTGCATGGCGGAAATTCAGCGCCTGAATATCGACAAGGTCGTTAACACCGTACTGGACCAGGGCAAACCCTTTCTGGGCGTTTGCGTCGGGATGCAGGCCTTGATGACCTTCAGCGAAGAAAACAACGGGGTCGACTGTCTCAAGATCCTGCCCGGGCACGTGGCCTATTTCGGCAAGGATCTGCGCGATCCCGACACTGGCGAGCGCCTGAAGATTCCGCACATGGGCTGGAACCAGGTCCACCAGACCCTGGATCACCCGCTGTGGCACGGTATCGAGCAGGACAGCCGGTTCTATTTTGTCCACAGTTATTATGTCGAACCGGTGGACCCGGGTCTGATTGCCGGCTCATCCCGGTATGGCATCCCGTTTACGGCTGCCGTGACCCGTGACAACCTGTTTGCGGTGCAGTTTCACCCGGAAAAGAGTCAGCACGCGGGCCTGAAATTGTATGAGAATTTTAGCAAGTGGGACGGTAAGATCGGCTGACGCCGGGATACCGAGGTATTCAATCAAACCTGCAATGACTTATGTTAATTATTCCAGCCATTGATATTAAAGACGGTAAGTGTGTGCGCCTGCGCCAGGGCGACATGGACCAGGAGACGGTTTTTTCAGATGACCCCGTGGCCATGGCCGCGCGCTGGGTTGAGGCCGGTGCCCGCCGCCTGCATCTGGTCGACCTCAATGGCGCCTTTGCTGGCAAGCCGGTAAATGCAAGCGTGGTCGAGGCCATTGCCTCCGCTTTTCCGGAATTACCCATCCAGGTCGGTGGCGGCATCCGCGATGCCGAGACGGTACAGACCTATCTTGATGCCGGCGTCAGTTACGTCATCATCGGGACCCAGGCGGTGACGGCGCCCCATTTTGTGAATGACCTGTGCCTGGAATTTCCCGGCCATATTATCGTCGGCCTCGATGCCAAAGACGGTAAGGTTGCAGTAGACGGCTGGTCCAAACTCTCCAGGCATGACGTGATCGACATGGCCAAACACTTCGAAGAAGACGGGGTCGAGGCCATTGTCTACACCGACATCAGCCGTGATGGCATGATGAAGGGCGTGAATATCGAGGCCACGGTGCGACTGGCGCAGGCCATCCATATCCCGGTCATTGCCTCCGGCGGTATCACCAATATCGAGGATATCCGCCGCCTGTGCGAGGTATCGCAGGAAGGCATTATCGGTGCCATTACCGGCCGTGCCATCTACGAGGGGACCCTGGATTTTGCCGCCGCCCAGCAACTGGCGGATGCGGCGGAGTCGGCCTGATCGCCTATGGGCCTGGCCAAGCGCATTATCCCCTGCCTGGACGTCGACAACGGTCGCGTGGTCAAGGGTGTCCGGTTCGTTGAGATCCGCGATGCCGGCGACCCGGTAGAAATCGCCCAGCGTTATGATGAACAGGGTGCGGACGAACTGACTTTCCTGGATATCACCGCCTCCTCCGATGATCGTGAAACCATGGTGCACGTGGTGGAAGCCGTGGCCGGCCAGGTTTTTATTCCGTTGACTGTGGGTGGCGGGATCCGTGAGGTGGCGGATGTGCGGCGCATGCTTAATGCCGGTGCTGACAAGGTCGCCATCAATACCGCCGCGGTGGCCAATCCGGAATTTGTGCGCGAGGCCGCACTGAAATTCGGTTCCCAGTGTATCGTGGTGGCCATCGACGCCAAAAAAGTCAGCGCCGAGGGTGAGCCGGACAGATGGGAGATCTTTACCCACGGCGGGCGCAAACCCACCGGGCTGGATGCGGTGGCCTGGGCGAAAAAGATGGTCGACTACGGCGCCGGCGAGATCCTGCTGACCAGCATGGACCGTGACGGCACCAGGATCGGCTTTGATCTGGGCCTGACCCGCGCCATCTCTGAGGCGGTGAATGTGCCGGTCATTGCCTCCGGCGGTGTCGGCAATCTGGACCACCTGGTGGAAGGCGTTACCGAAGGCAAGGCCGATGCCGTCCTGGCCGCGAGCATTTTCCACTTCGGTGAATACACCATCGAGCAGGCCAAGCGGCGCATGGCCGAGGCCGGGATTGAAGTCCGCCTGTAATCAATTTGTGCAAGGATAGCGGTATGAGCGAGAACTGGTTAGACGCGATCAAGTGGACCGATGACGGCCTGGTGCCAGTCATTGCCCAGGAAGACGGAAGCGGCAAGATCCTGATGTTTGCCTGGATGAACCGCGAGGCCCTGGCCCTGACCGTGCAGGAAGGCAAGGCCATTTACTGGTCACGCTCGCGCAACAAGCTCTGGCGCAAGGGCGAGGAGTCCGGCCACGAACAGGTCCTCAAGGACATCCGGCTGGATTGTGATAATGATGTCGTCCTGCTGCGGGTCGAGCAAAAAGGCGGGATTGCCTGCCATACCGGGCGTAAATCCTGTTTTTACCAGCAACTGCAGGACGGACAATGGCTACCGGTGGAGCCGGTGCTCAAGGATCCGAACGAGATTTACAAAAAATAGCAGGCGCCGGGTGGAATTGCCCTGCCCCGCGGGATACGCAGACAATGGCGAACATGAATAGCGACGAGATTTTGCAGCAGCTGGCCCGGGTCCTGGAGGAGCGCAAGCATGCCGATCCCGAGAGCTCCTACGTGGCCAAACTCTACAGCAAGGGCCTGGATGCCATCCTCAAGAAAATCGGGGAAGAGGCCACCGAAACCGTCATGGCGGCCAAAGATGGGAACCTGGAGCAGATCGTGTATGAAACGGCCGATTTGTGGTTCCACACCCTGGTTCTGCTGGCCCACCAGGGGGTGGGGCCCGAGGCCGTGCTGGCAGAACTGGCCCGGCGTTTCGGCCTTTCCGGCCTGGAGGAGAAGGCCAGCCGCTCACGCGACTAGATAAAGACTTCCCGGATCTGATCCATTCTGCGTCCTATCCTAGTACAATGATTAGTTCGGGAGTAATATCCCCGACCGCAAGGTCAAATTAAGGTCGATGAGAAGGTGAATTCAGCAAGGCGACGGGGTTGCAGCCGTTCGTCTTGGCACCCAAGGGCGGCGGTACACCCTGACCCGGTGATACCCAGGGAGCACATCGCCAGAGGTTGAACCGTACTCCGCTGAATCTGCGATTCAGGCTGGTCCGGGGTCAAAGCGGTTCGTATCAAGGTGCATGGTGTAAACCAGCCAACTTTTTCATTTAGGAGACGATCATGGGTTTCAGTGGTATTGGACCAGGTTCATTAATTCTGATTTTGATCATTGTTGTCCTGTTATTCGGGACCAAACGTTTGCGCAACATTGGTGGCGATCTGGGCAGTGCTCTTAAGAATTTCAAAAAGGCAGTAAAGGACGGCGAGGAAAGCGAGGAAGAACAGCCGAAGGAAAAGCTTGAGAGCAAAAGCACGATCATCGAAGGCGAAGCGACTACTAAAGACAAAAGCAAGACCTAGCCCGCATCGCTTGTTCCAGCCTGGTGTGAGTTCATAGCATGTTTGACATCGGTTTTTCAGAACTGGTGCTGATTGGCGTGATCGCGTTGATTGTGATCGGGCCGGAGCGCCTGCCTGAAGTGGCGCGTACAGCCGGCAAGTATATCGGCCGTATGCGCCGTTTCGTCAACAAGGTGCGAGACGATATCGAGAGCGAAATCAACCAGGAAGAACTGCGTGAGGAACTCAAACGTCACGCTGACCTCGATGACATCAAGAAAATCATTAGCGACTCGCGCTACACCATCGAAAATGAAGTCGAGGAAACCAGGCAGCATGTGGTCAAGGCCCGGGACGACGACCCGCGCGGTGATTTTTCCCAGAAGGATCTGCTGGAAGAACAGGGCGAGGAATTTGAGAACGAGGATTACGGCCTGACCGATCACCATGATCATGCTGCTGACGAAGCGGTAACCGAAACGGCGGAAACGCAGACCGAGACTGCGGCAACGACGCCGAGCAAAACGAAATCAAAAGCCAGGCGCACTCGGACAAAAGCTTCAGGCGCGGACAATAACGAGCAGGATTCGGCGGAAACGCAGACCGAGACTGCGGCAACGACGCCGAGCAAAACAAAAACAAAAGCCAGGCGCACCCAGGCAAAAGCATCAGCCACAGACAATAACGAGCAAGATGACGGACACAACGAAAAATCAGAAATCTGATTCAGCAGACGACGAGCTGCCGTTTCTGTCGCACCTGTTCGAGCTGCGCGATCGCCTGATTCGTATCGTCATCGTGGTCGGGCTGATTTTCGTGGTGTTATTTTATTTTGATAATTATCTCTACGAATTTATTTCCCATCCACTACTGAAATATCTGCCGGACGGGAAGATGCAGTCGGTCGATGTCATCGGACCTATCTTCACGCCGATGAAACTGGCGCTGATGGTGTCATTCTATATCGGTGTGCCCTACATACTGCATCAGATCTGGGGCTTTATTGCACCAGGCCTGTACAAGCATGAGAAACGCCTGGCGATGCCGTTACTGGTCTCCAGCGTATTGCTGTTTTATACCGGGATGGCATTTGCCTATTACGTCATGTTTCCCTTAATGTTCCGATTCCTTTACCACGTCCTGCCCAGCAACGTGGTCATGCAACCGGATATTACGCACTATCTGAATTTCGTATTGAAACTATTTTTTGCCTTCGGCGTTTCGTTTGAAATTCCGATTGCTGTCTTCCTGTTGATCTGGTTGGGGGTGACCACACCGAAAAAACTCTCGCGCATGCGACCTTATGTCATTGTTATTGCCTTTACGCTGGGTATGTTACTGACGCCGCCGGATATCCTTTCCCAGGTCATGCTGGCTATCCCCATGTGGTTCCTGTTTGAAAGCGGTATCTTCTTTGCCAAGATTGCGCTGAAGAAACGTCTCGCAGAGCGCGAGCGTGAAGAGGCAGAAGCGGAGGCACAGGATGCAGAAGAAGATGAAGAACTGGATGGCGATGCGGAACTGGATGCGGCCATGCGCGAAGAAGATGAATTGAACAAGCGCGACCCCGATTAGTGTCATGGGCGTGCACTGGAAACCGGGTACCATGAGAATCACAACGACATGCCAACCGGAATAAAAGTCATATTGATCCTGAACACCCTGTTCGCCAGCCTGTTTATTGGGAACCTGGTGTATATGCACTATCATGTCAGCCAGGCTGCGCTCTTCCTGCTTTTCGTGAACCTGGTCAGCGCCAGCGCGCTGATCCTGATAGCCCTGATCGTGTTATTACGGCAGGGTCGCCTGATCGGCTTTGCGCGGGTATTGGCCTATGCCCTGATCCTGGTGCTGGGTTTGCAATTCCTGTTGATGCTCAAATACCTCATGAGCGGTGCCGCCCTTACCCTGGTGATGGATCTCATTGTGGTCTTCTATGCCATTGGTATGCGCGGGTATCTCGCCAGCCCCGTCGCCGCGAATTACTTTATGCATAAAACCGCCTGATTTGACGTACAAGCGATCGGTAGTCAGGCGATCGATTTAGCTGTAGGAAATCTCTTACAGGATAATCAGGATTATCCGACAGACGCGTCTGCGACTGCCCAATAATATCCCGAGACATGGGGGATTTGGGTTAGGACGCGTAGCAACTTACGCAAACGGCCACGGATGGCTATCAATTCCTTGCCCCGTTGCAGTTCTGTGCGGTGTCGTGACGCCGATATTAACCAGGTTATGGCAAAAATGAGGGCTTGTTCAGAGTTTCGCCCAGATGGATTCGAAACCACTGGAACGGGTACCCACTTTGTCAGTGGCAGCTTGCGGTTTGTTATACCATTCGAAATAACTGGCTCTGCCGACCGTCGTGACAAAGTACTGCTCCAGCAAATCGAACCGGCGCTTGTTGCCGCTGATCTCCAGCACCGTTTTCTTGCCTTTCAGACTAAACGGCAGGTTAGGTAAAAACAGGATCTTGCCTGAGTCGTTCCGGCCAACCAGACATTTAATCGGCTGGGCCTGATTATCTTTCGATTGTACATGCAACAGGGCGGGACGAATTGCCTGACTATGCTTTTGTATGCCCGCACGGATTGGCGCGTTTTCCGGGCACAATAACCAGCGGATTTCGCCCAGTAGCCATTCTCCGCGTTTGCCGCGAATCGCAACCAGTTCGCTGGTCTGGATGTGTTCCACCCCGTCTTGTGGCAGGGCGATACAGAATCCACCTTTGCTGATATTCAGCACCTTTGCATTCAGGTAGCTATAGACCTTCATCCGGATGCTTTCGGTCCAGGCGGGTGCGGCAGGTTCCGGTTCAAAGTACACGCTTTCCCAGATATCTGTCTGAACTTCCCGGTCTGTGGTGAAACCCAGTGAAGCCAGCGACTCACCTGCCGTTTGTGTATCGCTTTGCAGGGTGAAAAAGGAGTCCGGTGTTTCGATCACAGCGGGATGTTGTGGCCTGGCGGGTTGCGGTTGCGCATGGCGGCCTTCTGAGATGACGTAATGGATTGCGCTGATGCCAATCGCCACTTCTGCCTGGCCCTGGATCAGGCGGCGTTCACCGTCGCGGCTGGGTGGGCGGCCCCAGTTGTTCAGCAACAGAATCAAGCTGCGGCGTGACACGTTATGCTGGCGCGTAAGCGATATGGTTTCGGTGCCGGGTCTGGCATCCTCCAGCTGCCGGTTCAGATACGCCAGCAGGGGAGAAAGGCTCAGGTAACGTACTTCAATGGCAGGGTTTTCCCCGATGTTAATCTTATTTGCCATCAGGCCGGGGGCAATATCGGTGTCCAGCGTGAAGGCATAAATCTGGTCCTGTTCACCGTTGCGCATATGCGAGATACGAACCTGCTTAATCCAGTTGTCCATGTTGTCGAGGACTTCTTCCAGTTCGCGGGGCTTGAACAGATTGGGTGCCAGCAGTGACTGGAGCAGTAGCCTGGTAAATTCTGCCTGAATGGTCGTTTTGCTGCCGGGAAACTGGCGGCTGAGTATTTTGATATTGAGGAGTTTGTAATTCTCCGCCATCTGGTACAGCCAGTACTGTTGTTGCCACCAGCCCTTTGGTAATGGCAGATAAAGCAGCTTATGGTTGAGCAGCATCAGGCCGGAATAATGGAAGACCCGGTGAAGCGATGTCGTCACCAGGCGTTTCCAGCCAAATCGATTCAGTTCAATCGCCCGGGCACTGACCTGTTGATAAGCCTGGATGGCCTGGTGCAATAGCTGGGTATAGAGATCGGCGACCTTGCGCCGCTTCCTGGACAGGGGGAGCGGTTTGCCCACGTAATGCCGGTGCAGTTCCGGCAGGATCATGTTCAGCGGTTCGGCGATGCCTTCCAGTAAATTAAATAAGTGTTTGACCGGGATATCTTCCTGCTGGTTGACGATCCTGAGCGCGGTATAGAGCTTGCGCGCGGTCTCGCCAATGTGGGCAATAGGCAGGGTGTCGAGCCAGTGTTTTACGGCGCGCGGGCGTGTGTCGAAATCGCGTTGTATGTCAATGGGAGCCATTTATTGTTTGTTTTCCGGGTAATGATCGTGGCTCGGGTGAGCCTGGGGCCGCGCGGTGGTGGGAGGGGTGCCGTGGTGGGGGTATCCCTGGGTCTGCTTATTGTGCTGCATGGGTATCCACACCGGCTGCTGGTGTTCCTGAAATTTAAAAACCGCAAATATTATAATGTGATATAACTCACATTTTAGTACACAGACTAGAGGACTGACAGTGTTTAAGCCAGCATAAAAACGTTACAAATTGTCACGTATATACCCCGACAAAACCCGTAGCGAATCAGCGAAACCTGGCTATCTGTTTGTTTTTATGGTGAATAATAGTATGCGCGCTAAATAGTAATATATTATGGACACCGTTTGGCGCGTAATGCCACATGATGAACAGGCGAATTTCCGGGTTAAGCGGTGCTCGTTAGCGTGTCATCGGCCAGGGAATTGGCGATGATTGCAGCAAGGCGTACAATAGCGCGCCCAATTTCCAAGGGATTTCAGCAACATGACCCATAACCAGCAGTATGACCTCATCGTCGTCGGTGGCGGCCATGCCGGCACCGAAGCCGCGCTGGCGGCCGCACGCATGGGCGCCACGACATTGTTGTTGACCCACAATATCGAGACCCTGGGCCAGATGAGCTGCAACCCGGCCATTGGTGGTATCGGCAAGGGACACCTGGTCAAGGAAATCGATGCCATGGGCGGCTTGATGGCCCATGCAATTGATCGCGCCGGCATTCAGTTTCGTATTCTCAACGCCAGCAAGGGGCCGGCGGTGCGTGCCACCCGCGCCCAGGCTGATCGCGTCCTTTATAAACAGGCCGTGCGCACGGTCCTGGAAAACACGCCTAACCTGACCCTGTTTCAACAGGCCGTCGATGACCTGATCGTCGAGGGTGAGCGCGTCACCGGCGTGGTCACGCAAATGGGGCTGCGCTTTTATGCCCGCGCCGTCGTCCTGACCGTGGGGACCTTTCTTGGCGGGCGCATCCATATCGGAATGTCCAATTATGAAGGCGGGCGCGCCGGCGATCCGCCGTCCAATGCCCTGTCGCGTCGTTTGCGTGAGTTGCCGTTCAATGTTGAGCGGTTGAAGACCGGCACCCCGCCCCGCATCGATGGCAAGACGATTGATTTCTCGCTGATGACGGCGCAACCGGGTGATGATCCCGTGCCGGTATTTTCCTATCTGGGACATGCAGAAGAGCATCCACAACAGGTCGCATGTCACATCACTCACACCACGGCGCAGACCCACGACATCATCCGCGCCGGGCTGGATCGTTCGCCCATGTACAGCGGCGTGATCGAGGGGGTGGGTCCGCGTTACTGTCCTTCGATTGAAGACAAGGTCGTACGTTTTGCCGAACGCGATTCGCACCAGATTTTCGTTGAGCCCGAAGGCCTGACTACCAATGAAGTGTACCCTAACGGGATTTCGACCAGCCTGCCCTTTGATGTCCAGCAGGATTTCGTGCGCAGCATCAGGGGTTTTGCGCATGCACACATTACCCGTCCGGGATATGCCATTGAATATGATTTCTTTGACCCGCGTGATTTGAAACCGTCGCTGGAGACCAGGCATGTGCAGGGTCTGTTCTTTGCCGGGCAGATTAATGGCACCACCGGTTATGAAGAAGCCGCGGCGCAAGGCTTGATCGCTGGCATGAATGCCGCCTTACAGGTACAGGGTAAAGAGAGCTGGTGTCCACGCCGGGATGAAGCTTACGTGGGTGTGTTAATTGATGACCTGATTACGCGCGGAACCAGCGAGCCCTATCGCATGTTTACCTCGCGCGCCGAATACCGTCTGCTGCTGCGTGAAGACAATGCGGATCTGCGTCTCACCGCCAGGGCTCATGAGCTGGGTCTGGTGGATGAGTTGCGCTGGCGGGCATTTTGCGAAAAGCAGGAGGCCGTCGAGCGGGAGCAACAGCGGCTGCAACAGCATTTTGTGCATCCGGACAAGGTGGATCAGCGTCAGGTCGAACAGGTACTGGGCAAACCGATAACGCGCGAATATCGTTTGTGGGAATTGTTGCGCCGGCCACAACTGCGCTATGTCGATGTGGTGGCACTGGCTGAGCTGCCAGACACGATGACCGATCCCCAGGTGATCGAGCAGCTGGAGATCCAGGCAAAATATGCCGGCTATATCGCGCGCCAGCACGAAGAGATCGCCAAACATCAGCGCCATGAAGAAACGGTCCTGCCTGACGATCTGGAGTATAAACACGTGAGTGGACTATCCGCGGAGGTGCGTGAAAAACTTGTGCGCATCAAGCCGCAAACCGTGGGCCAGGCTGCACGTATCCCGGGGGTTACACCGGCAGCGATCTCCATCATCCTGGTGCATCTCAAAAAGCGTAAGTTACTGGCGGAGCGACAACAGGCTTCATAAACGTCAGCGCATCTATTCTCCTCTCCCTGGTGAATGAGTTTGTCATCGCTTTTGTCCTGGTTATAACCACATATTTAGTGTTTATCTGCATTACTGCGCGCAACCGATAATCAGCTGTGCATGCCTAAACCGCCTCACTTTCTCGGGCATGATCTGAAGTGTACATGCGACAATTTGAAACCGGTTCTGGTCAAGGGAGTGCAATCTGGTGTATATGGTCACACCAGGATGGTCATGGCTAAACGGTTGTGACTACTATTTCAAACACGGAGGAAAAATAATGAAGAAACAGTTGTTAATCGTTGCCGCTCTGACTGCTCTGTTTACAACCAACGCGATGGCGCAGCATGTTGACGGAATGATCAAAATGAAAAGCAAGTACTCGGTATCTGAAACCATCGATCGGCTTGCCAATATTGTTAAGAAGAAAGGCATTACCGTTGCCCTGCGCTGGAACCATAGCGCCAAGGCCAACAAGATCGGTATTCCGATGCGCCCGACGGAGTTGCTGGTATTCGGTAACCCGAAACTCGGCAGTTATATGATGACCGCGGAACAGACCGCCGCCATCGATATGCCGCTGAAGGCGATTGCCTGGAAAGACGCCAAGGGTCAGGTCTGGCTGGGTTACAACAGCCCGCAGTACATCGCCAAGCGTCATCACATCAAAGATCGTGCGAAAGTGATTAAAAAGATCAGCCATGCACTGGCGACGATGACTCACATGGCTGCAGGTATCAAGTAAGCACGTGACAAACCGTGAGCTGGAGACGACCCTTCAGACAGGTTTGCACACGCTGAAGCTCGATGTGCCGGCAGCGTCGCAACAGGCGCTGCTGGCCTACATCGATCTCCTGGTCAGCTGGAATAAAAGTTTCAATCTCACCGCCATTCGCGATCCCCGCGATATGGTGAATCAGCACCTGCTTGACGCCCTGGTTGCCCTGCCCTACATCAAACGGGGGCCGGTACTGGATGTGGGTAGTGGTGCTGGCCTGCCCGGCCTTCCGCTGGCTATCGTGCGGCCGGATCTGCATTTCTGCCTGCTCGACAGTAACGGGAAAAAGGTCAGATTTATCAAACAGGTAGCGATCACGCTACAGCTGACGAACGTGGATGTGGTACAGTCCCGGGTGGAAACATTTCAGGCAACTGAGCCCTTTGCCCTGATCGTATCGCGCGCTTTTGCTTCAATGGAAGAATTCATCCGCCTGACCCGGCATCTGCTGGCGCCCACGGGTGAATGGCTGACCTGGAAGGGTGAGCTGGAGGCGGCGGAATTGCAGGGTGTAACAGAATTTGCCCGGGTAGCGGACGTGATCGACGTCGAATTACCCGGCGTGACCGGCAAGCGACAACTTGTCCGATTGCTTGTCAAACCATATTAATTAAATAGTATTGTAAAAGTGCCGGCATTTACGCGGCAGCCTGTTAGGGAGAGCAAGATGGCCAAGATTATCGCGGTAGCCAACCAGAAAGGCGGGGTCGGCAAGACCACGACCTGCATCAATCTGGCGGCGTCACTGGCGGCGACCAAGCGCAAGGTCCTGCTGGTCGATATCGATCCCCAGGGCAATGCCACCATGGGCAGTGGCATCAACAAGAACCAGCTGGAGCTGAACGTGTGTGATGTACTGCTGGGCGAATGTTCGGCAGAACAGGCGATTGTCCGGGCCGGAGAAGGCAGCTTCGACATCCTCCCCTCCAACAGTGACCTCACTGCCGCCGAGGTGTCGCTGATCGAGTTCCAGGACCGGCAGAGCCGTCTGCGCAATGCCCTGGCCCTGATCAAGGATCAGTACCATTACATTCTGATCGATTGTCCGCCGTCACTGAATATGCTCACCCTCAACGCCATGGTCGCGGCCCAGTCGGTCATGATCCCCATGCAGTGCGAGTATTACGCCCTGGAAGGTCTCACCGCCCTGCTGGAGACGGTCAACAAGATCCAGGCCAGTGTGAATCCGGAACTCAGTGTCGAGGGTTTGCTGCGCACCATGTTTGATCCGCGTAATAACCTCGCCAACGATGTCTCGGGGCAATTACTCATTCACTTCCCGCAGAAAGTCTATCGCACGATCATTCCGCGAAACGTGCGCCTGGCGGAGGCGCCCAGCCACGGCAAACCGGTGATTCAGTACGATAAGAGTTCGCGTGGTTCACTTGCTTATCTGGCCCTGGCGGGTGAGATCCTGCGCAAGCACGAAAATGCCAGCCTGCTCAGTCCGCTTGCCTGAGGGAATTAACACATGAAGAAACGAGGACTTGGACGCGGTCTCGATGCCCTGCTGGGCAACGCCGGCATCCCGGAACAATCCCCACAGACCCGTGAACTGACTGGCTTGCGCGAATTGCCGGTGGATTTGATTGAGCGTAGCCGCTATCAGCCACGTGCCGACTTTAACGAGGAGGCCCTGCAGGAGCTGGCCGACTCGATTCGCGCCCAGGGCGTGATCCAGCCGGTGGTGGTGCGCCCTCTCGAAGGCCAGTCCAGCCGTTATGAACTTATCGCCGGTGAGCGTCGCTGGCGCGCGGCCCAGCTGGCCGGCCTGCACGAAATACCCGCCGTCATTCGCGAGGTCGATGACCAGGCCGCCATGGCCATGGCCCTCATCGAGAATATCCAGCGCCAGGCACTGAATCCCATCGAAGAGGCGATCGCGCTCAATCGCCTGATCGGTGAGTTTGGGCTCACTCACGAGCAAACCGCCGAAGCCGTTGGGCGTTCACGGGCGGCGGTCAGCAATATGCTACGCCTGCTCAACCTGGAGGCGGAGGTCAAGGCATCGGTCGAGCAGGGTGAACTGGAAATGGGCCATGCCCGTGCCTTGCTGGCGTTGAGCGGGTCGGCCCAGATTCGGACCGCGCGCCACGTAATCGACCGCGGCCTGTCCGTGCGCGAAACCGAACGGCTGGTTAAGAAACAGGGTGAGCCGCGTGCGCAGGCCAGCCAGCCAGCTAGCAAACTGGATCCCGACACCCAGCGCCTGCAGGAAGAGTTGTCCGAGCGACTGGGCGCAAAAGTGAGCTTTCAGACGGGGCGTGGCGGTAAGGGCAAACTGGTCATTCAGTACAACTCCCTGGACGAGCTGGACGGTATCCTGGGCCATATCAAATAAGGCCGTGGCGTCAACGCTGGCATTGCAACGGCTTGCGAACCTGTACACCCTCTCCTCTCAATATCAGCCTGCCTCGGGCGACAAACCCTGTAGGTTAAGATGGGGTAGATGTGGTTGAAACCAGGACAATTTATCTGATGGTTACGACAGCTTAGTGGGTGCTGGCAACTGGTACAGGCCATGGAGGTGAGAAAGCGGACAGCAGGGAGCACCGCGGCAGACCAGGTTGTTCAGCTACAGCAGGCGCTGGAGCAAAAAGAAACCGCGTATGCTGAGCCAGATAAAAAATACCTGGCCATCGGGGCGGTGTACCAGAAAATTTACTACGCCAAGATTCGGAAAAATCAGGCGTGAAATTACGCCGGTCGGGGCCCCATGCCAGGAGCACTCCCGGGGCGCTGACAAGGGTGCTCTCGGGCTGATAATAGACTGAATATTTCGCAATAATAACAATAAGTTATAGTGGATCAACCGATTTGCGTGATCCGGCAAAAATTTACCCAATTTTCCGCTGCCTGGGCTTGTCATTGCGTTGACCGTCTAGGGGCTGAACTTATATACTGCGCCACCCTAAGAGCTTGTGAGTCTGGGCGTCTTTATAAGACATTAATAATATGCAGTTTCAAGCCAAAGACAGCCTGAAACAGACCTTGCACAAGACGTTAATGGTTCAGGCAGTATTGACGTTAGTCGCTGCCGTCGTAGCGCTGTTCACCAAGGGTGATCAATTTGCGCTGGCGTTAGTCTACGGTGGGGCCGTGACTATCGCAGGAACCTGGTTACATGCCTGGCGGTTACTCAAGATATCCGCCACAAATAGGGAGATAGACCCGGCCCAGGTGGGCGCAGAGGTCTTTAAGGGGACAATACTCAAGTTGGGCGCAATGGTCGTACTACTTGCATTGGGGATGGGGACGTTTAAGCTTAATCCTTTAGCTGTCTTAATCGGATTCATCATTGCCTATTTGGGGTTCCTGTCAGCGCGCGGATACGCGCCGCGCTCGAAGCCCGGCAAATGAACAGTTTTAAAAATTGAGTTTACAACGACCATGGCGAGCGAAGCACTTACCTCTGCAGGATACATCAAACACCACTTAACTTACTGGACATTCGGAAAGCTGCCTGACGGCCACTGGGGTTTTGCCCATAGCGCCAAAGAGGCGGCCGAAATGGGGTTCATGTCCATCAACGTGGACACCATGCTGTGGTCCATCATCCTCGGCCTGATCTTCATCCTGGTATTTCGCCGGGCGGCGAAACGGGCGACCGCCGGTGTGCCCGGCGGTTTGCTGAACTTCATCGAATGGATCTGCGAGTTCATCGATGGCTCAGTGCGCGGTTCTTTTACTGGAAAGAATAATCTGGTCGCGCCCATGGCCCTGACCATTTTCATCTGGGTCTTTCTACAGAACTTCATGGACCTGATCCCCGTCGACTGGATTCCGCGCGCGACACAGTTAATTGGCGAGTACGCCTTCGGCGTGAGTCCACACCATGTGTTTGATAAAGTGGTGGTGTCCAATGACCCCAATGCCACCTTCGGCATGTCGCTGACTGTGTTTGCCCTGATGCTGTTCTACAGCGTCAAGGTCAAGGGGCTTGGTGGCTTTGTCGGTGAGCTGACCCTGCATCCATTCAGTTCCAAGAATAAATTCATCCAGCTAATCTTTATCCCGTTTAACTTTGTCCTGGAAACCGTCTCCCTGCTGGCCAAGCCCTTGTCACTGTCCTTGCGACTCTATGGCAACATGTATGCCGGTGAAATGATCTTTATCCTGATCGCGCTGATGTATCCCGCTGGCTGGACCCTGGGTTTCTTCGGCGGCATCCTGCAACTGGGCTGGGCCATCTTCCACGTGCTGATCATTACCTTGCAAGCATTTATTTTCATGGTACTAACCATTGTGTACATGGATATGGCGCATACTGTGCCGGAGCATCATTAACGGTTTTTGCTATTCAACAATTTGACTAATATTTTAGGAAACAGGAGATCTCCATGAATGAAGCAACAGCTTTAATCTACATCGCAGGCGCATTGATGATGGGCCTGGGCGCACTGGGTGCGGCTATCGGTATTGGCGTACTGGGCGGTCGTTTTCTCGAGGGTGCTGCGCGCCAGCCTGAACTGATCCCGCTGCTGCGTACCCAGTTCTTCATCATGATGGGTCTGACCGACGCGGTCCCGATGATCGCCGTGGGTGTGGCCTTCTACGTGTTGTTTGCCGTTGCCGGATAAACATTGTTTTTCGGCGTAATCCATCCAATACAGGATTGACGTATGAATATTAATCTCACGTTAATCGGGCAAAGCATCTCGTTTGTGTTTTTTGTCTGGTTCTGCCTGAAGTTTATCTGGCCGCCGATCATGACCGCGCTGAACGAGCGCAAGGCCAAGATCGCCGATGGCCTGGCCGCCGCGGAAAAGGGCAAGCACGATGAAGAGCTGGCCAAGCAACGCGCCGCCGAAGTGCTCAAGGATGCCAAGACCCAGGCCCAGGAAATCATTCGCCAGGCGGAGAAGCGTGGTGCCGAAATCGTGGAAGAGGCCAAGCAGGCTGCCAAGACCGAGGGTGAGCGTCTGATCCAGGCTGCCCAGGCGGAGATCGAGCAAAACATCAACCGTGCCCGTGAAGAACTGCGTGGCCAGGTGGCGTCGCTGGCCGTGGCCGGCGCGCGCAAGGTCCTGAAGAAAGAGATCGATGAGGCCGCCAACGCCGACCTGATCCAGGACCTGGCCGGGCAACTGTAAGGGACGGTATCTTCCATGGCAGAGAAAAGTACCGTCGCCCGTCCTTACGCCCTTGCTGCGTTTGGTCTGGCAAAAGAAAAAGATGAACTGGCCAGGTGGTCCGAGATGCTGCAGTTCGCCGCGATGGTGGCCACTGATGACGCGATGCAGGAGTACATCGGTAACCCGCACGTCAGCCGCGACGCATTGAGCAAACTGTTTTTGGGTATTTGTGAAGGTCAGCTGACCGATATGGGCAGCAACTTCATCAAGGTCCTGATCGAGAATCGGCGTCTGGATGTGTTGCCCGAGATTGCCCTGCTGTACGAACAACACCGGGCCGAGGCCGAGCGCACAGTCGAGGCGGAAGTGATCTCCGCGTTCCCATTAAGCGAGGCACAACAGAGCCTGCTGGCGGAAAAACTCAAACAGCGCCTGGGTCGCAGTGTCAACCTGGTAGCAAAGGTCGACAGCAATCTGCTGGGCGGCGCCATTGTGCGCGCCGGTGACCTGGTGATCGACGGTTCGGTCAACGGCCAAATAGACAAACTGGCGCAGACATTAATGCACTAGCGAAAGGTTTCTTTAGAGGAATATAACCATGCAACTGAATCCATCAGAAATTAGCGAACTCATCAAGAAACGCGTCGAGAGTTTCGAGGTCGTCAGTGAGGCGCGCAACGAAGGCACGGTGGTGTCGCTCGCCGACGGCGTGGTGCGTATCCACGGTCTCGCCGACGTGATGTACGGCGAAATGATCGAGTTTCCGAACAATACCTTCGGCATGGCGCTGAACCTGGAACAGGATTCAGTCGGTGCGGTGGTCCTGGGTGACTATGAGCACATTTCCGAAGGTGACAAGGTTAAGTGTACCGGCCGCATTCTTGAAGTGCCCGTCGGTGAAAACCTGCTGGGTCGCGTGGTCAATTCCCTGGGTCAACCGATTGACGGTAAAGGCCCGATTGAAGCGGCGGGTTCCTCGCCGATTGAAAAAGTGGCGCCGGGTGTAATTGAACGTAAGTCCGTCGACCAGCCGGTACAGCTGGGCTTGAAATCTGTCGACACCATGGTGCCCATTGGTCGCGGTCAGCGCGAATTGATCATCGGTGATCGCCAGACCGGCAAGACCGCGGTCGCGGTGGATGCCATCATCAACCAGAAAGGCACCGGGGTAAAATGTATCTACGTTGCGATAGGCCAGAAGGCCTCTTCCATTGCCAACGTGGTGCGCAAGCTGGAAGAACACGGTGCCATGGACCACACCATCGTGGTTGCGGCCACCGCCTCCGAATCCGCCGCCATGCAGTACATCGCCCCATACGCCGGTTGCTCCATGGGTGAGTATTTCCGCGACAAGGGTGAGGACGCCCTGATCATTTATGACGACCTGACCAAACAGGCCTGGGCCTATCGTCAGGTGTCGCTGTTGCTGCGGCGTCCGCCGGGTCGTGAAGCCTATCCGGGTGACGTGTTCTACCTGCATTCCCGTCTGCTGGAGCGTGCGGCACGGGTAAATGCTGACTACGTCGAGAAAATGACTGGCGGCAAGGTCAAGGGTAAGACCGGTTCGCTGACCGCGTTGCCGATTATCGAAACCCAGGCCGGTGACGTGTCCGCCTTTGTCCCGACCAACGTGATCTCCATTACTGACGGCCAGATCTTCCTGGAAACCGACCTGTTCAATGCCGGTATTCGTCCTGCGATTAACGCCGGCCTGTCGGTATCGCGGGTAGGCGGTGCGGCGCAAACCACCATCATGAAAAAACTCGGTGGTGGTGTACGTCTGGCCCTGGCCCAGTATCGTGAACTGGCGGCCTTCGCCCAGTTCGCTTCTGATCTCGACGAGACCACTCGCAAGCAGATCGATCGCGGTCAGCGCATTACCGAACTCATGAAGCAGAAACAGTATGCGCCGATGTCGGTTGCGGAACAGGCCTTCTCACTGTTCGCGGCCAACGAAGGCTACCTGGACGATGTCGAGGTGAAAAAGGTCGTGGACTTCGAAGCGGCTATGCAGTCCTACCTCAAGTCCAGCCACAAGGAACTGCTGGAAAGCATCAACGACAGCGGCGATTACAACGAAGACGTTGCCGGCAAAATGCGTAAGGCGCTGGATGGCTTCAAGCAGACCGGGACTTATTAAATTTCGATCCCCTCACCCCTCCCCCTCTCCCTCCGGGAGAGGGGGAGAAGGAAAAGAGTGAATAGATATGGCAAGCGGCAAAGAAATACGCACCAAGATCAAGAGCATTCAGAACACGCAGAAGATCACCAGTGCGATGCAGATGGTGGCGGCGTCCAAGATGCGCAAGGCGCAGGACCGCATGGCAGCCTCGCGTCCGTATGCGGAAAAGATGCGTGAGGTCATCCATCATCTTGCCTTTGCCCATACCGAATACAAACACCCGTATCTGCTGGACCGTCCCGAGGTCAAGCGAGTCGGCTATATCATCGTCTCCACCGATCGCGGTTTGTGCGGCGGCCTCAATAACAACCTGTTCAAATCCGTGTTGACCGATATGAAACAGTGGCGCGAACAGGGGGCTGATGTGGAGTACTGCACCATCGGCCAGAAGGCGCTGAATTTTTTCAAGCGACTCAAGGGGACGATACGTTCCCAGGTGACGCACCTGGGCGATGCGCCTTCAGTCAAT
>JARRNT010000031.1:35842-46854 GCA_037384645.1 Gammaproteobacteria bacterium
GGTTATGCTCGATGCCTACAATGAGGGCGAGCTGGATCGTTTATATCTGGTTTCCAACGAGTTCGTGAGCACCATGACCCAGTCAGCGACGGTGGAACAGTTGTTGCCCGTGACTTCCATCAAGGAAGAAGACATGCTCAGGCATCACTGGGACTATATTTACGAACCGGATGCCAAGGAAGTGCTGGACAGCCTGATGGTGCGTTATATCGAGTCACTGGTTTACCAGGGCGTGATCGAGAACATTGCCTGCGAGATGGCGGCGCGCATGATTGCCATGAAGGCGGCATCAGATAATGCCGGCAGCCTGATCAATGATTTGCAGCTGGCCTACAACAAGGCGCGCCAGGCCGCCATTACCCAGGAGATTTCCGAAATCGTCAGCGGCGCGGCGGCAGTTTAGAGTGCGGAGTATATGACGCAAAGATCGCAAAGGAAAAAAATTACAAATAATGCTTGGCGACCTTTGCGCCTCTGCGAACTCAGCGTTAACAACGCGTACCGTGAAAAAATTTAAATATTTAGTTTAAGAGGAACGGCAAAATGAGTGCTGGAAAAATTGTACAAATCATCGGTGCGGTGATCGACGCGGAGTTTCCGCGTGATCACATGCCCAAGGTTTTCGACGCCCTGACCGTCGACGAAACCGGCCTGACCCTGGAAGTACAGCAGCAGCTGGGTGACGGCGTGGTCCGCACCATCGCCATGGGTTCCACTGATGGCCTGCGCCGCGAATTGCCGGTGACCAATACCGGCGCGCCGATCATGGTCCCGGTTGGCAAACAGACCCTGGGCCGGATCATGGATGTCCTGGGCAACCCGGTAGATGAAGCCGGTCCCATCGGTGAAGAAACGCGCATGCCCATCCACCGTAAGCCGCCCGAGTATGCCGACCAGGCCACCTCGGTGGAGATTCTCGAAACCGGTATCAAGGTCATCGACCTCATCATGCCTATCGCCAAGGGCGGTAAGATTGGCCTGTTCGGGGGTGCCGGTGTGGGCAAGACCGTGACCCTGATGGAACTGATTCGTAACATCGCCGTCGAGCACTCCGGCTATTCCGTGTTCGCCGGTGTCGGTGAGCGGACCCGTGAAGGTAACGACTTCTACCACGAAATGAAGGAAGGCGGGGTTATCGACAAGGTATCCCTGGTCTACGGCCAGATGAACGAACCACCCGGCAACCGTCTGCGTGTGGCCCTGACCGGCCTGACCATGGCCGAGTTCTTCCGCGACGAAGGTCGCGACGTGTTGATGTTCATCGATAACATTTATCGTTATACCCTGGCCGGTACCGAGGTATCCGCGCTGTTGGGGCGGATGCCGTCCGCGGTAGGCTACCAGCCGACCCTGGCCCTGGAGATGGGTATCCTGCAGGAGCGGATCACCTCCACCAAGACCGGTTCCATTACCTCGTTCCAGGCCGTATACGTACCCGCCGACGACCTGACCGACCCGTCACCGGCCACCACCTTCTCGCACCTGGACGCGACCCTGGTACTGTCCCGCCAGGTCGCCGAGCTGGGGATTTACCCGGCGGTGGACCCGCTGGACTCCACTTCCCGCCAGCTTGACCCCAACGTCATTGGTGAAGAACACTACAACATCGCTCGCGCGGTGCAGGGTAACCTGCAGAAATACAAGGAACTGAAGGATATCATCGCGATCCTGGGTATGGATGAGCTGTCGGAAGAAGACAAGCTGGTGGTGTCCCGCGCGCGTAAAATTCAGCGCTTCCTGTCTCAGCCGTTCTTCGTGGCCGAAGTCTTCACCGGTTCGCCGGGTAAATACGTGTCGCTGAAAGACACTATTGCCGGCTTCAAGGGGATCGTCGAAGGCGAATTTGACCACCTGCCGGAGCAGGCCTTCTACATGGTCGGTACCATCGACGAGGCTGTGGAAAAGGCCAAGAACCTGTAAATTATTCAGAGGCGGATCTAAACTATGGCCATGACCATGCATGTCAACATCGTCAGCGCCGAGACTTCGTTGTTCTCGGGTACTGCTGAAGTCGTTGTCGCACCCGCGTCCCAGGGTGAAGTGGGGATCCATCCGCGTCACACCCAGATGCTGACCACCCTCAAACCGGGTGAGGTGCGTATCACCAAACAGGGCGGGGACGAGGAATCCATCTACGTCTCCGGTGGCATCCTGGAAGTCCAGCCCCACATGGTGACCATCCTGTCCGATACCGCGGTGCGCGGTACCGACCTGGATGAAGCCGCTGCCACCGAGGCCATGGAGCGCGCCAAGCAGGCCCTGGCCGACAAGACCGGCGACATGGAAGAGGCCGAGGCCTTGCGCACCATCGCCGAATCCATTGCCCAAATCCGGCTGGCGCAGAAACTGCGCAAGGGCAAGATCAAGTAAGTTCCACAGAGTATGTATTAAACGAAAGGCAGCCCTGGCTGCCTTTTTTGTTTGCGTATAAACGCATTTAGCTGATATTGCTCAACTGTGTGAAAAGGTCAGCAAAAGTATAATTTGCTGAATACATAAAGCAGAGAAACTCCACCCATGCATCTTACCTTTCATGGCGCCGCCGGCGAGGTGACCGGCTCGTGTTACCTGCTCGAAGCCGCGGGCTCACGTGTGTTACTGGATTGCGGTCTCATCCAGGGCGGCCCGAAAGACGAGGCGCGGAACTCCGAGCCGTTTGCGTTTGATCCGGCATCGATAGATGCTGTCATTTTGAGTCATGCGCATATCGATCATTCAGGGCGAATACCGCTGCTGATCAAGTCGGGTTTTCGCGGAAAGATATTTACCCACGGCGCCAGTGTGGACCTGTGCCAGGTCATGCTGCGCGATTCAGGCTATCTGCAGGAAAAGGATGCCGAATGGGAAAATCGCAAGCGTGAACGCAAGGGGCTGAAATTAGTTCAGCCTTTATACACGGCAAAGGATGCCGAGATCGCCATCGATTCCTTCGTGGCACTTGAATACGGCAAACCCACGCAGGTAGTTTCGAATATCGAAGTGTGCCTGCACGACGCGGGCCATATCCTGGGTTCTTCCATCGTCGACATTACTGTCAGCGAGAAGGGCAAGCAGAAACGCCTGGTATTCAGTGGTGACCTGGGTCAGAGTGGTGTGCCGATTCTGCGCGACCCGGCGATCATTCACAATGCAGATCTGTTATTACTGGAAAGCACCTATGGCGATCGTTGTCATAAGGACCAGGCGGCAACCTACGCGGAGATTGGTCAGGTCCTGACAGAAGCTAACGCACGTCAGGGCAAGATTCTGATCCCGGCCTTTGCGGTCGGGCGCACCCAGGAGTTGTTATATCTGTTTGCGCGTCACCACCGGGAATGGGGTATGCAAAACTGGCAGATCTTTCTGGACAGTCCCCTGGCCATCAGCGCCACTGAAATCTATGAGAAGCATCATCGCGTTTATGACAAGGAGGCTGCGGCACTGTATAAGCACGAAGGCTTTCGTGACGTGTTACCTAACTTACGCTACGTACGGACAGCGGAAGAGTCGATCCGGCTGAATCAGATCCACGCCGGCGCCATTATTATTGCGGGCAGCGGCATGTGTACCGGTGGGCGCATCCGGCATCACCTCAAGCACAACGTCTGGCGCAAACAAACGCATATCATGATGGTTGGTTTCCAGGCCCGCGGCACGACCGGGCGCGCCCTGGTCGATGGTGCCCGCTATATCCGCCTGTGGGGGGAGACGATCAAGGTAGAGGCGCAGGTTCACACCATTGGCGGTCTGTCCGCCCACGCGGATCAAAGGGATTTGTTGCAGTGGCTGGGCCACTTCAAGCCTCTACCACCGACCTACCTGGTGCACGGTGAAGAGACAGCATTGACAGCCTTGCAGTCCGCGATAAAGACCCACTATGACCACCAGGCTCACATCGCCCGGCCCGGCGAGCAGGTAGAGATTTAGCGCGTAAAGAAAATCTGAACAAAATCATTCGATTAGACAATGGTTGCAGCCGGCTTGCCAAGCCGAAACAAAAGTTCTATCATAACTGTTTGATTTTACTTATAAATTGTCTAAGCGGGCAGTCGTTTACAGCCCTCTATTTTGTCTGAGTCGAATACCCATGAGCCCACAACAACGCCCGCAAAGTATCACTCCGCAGACCGTTGTCACCTTTACCTATGTGATCCTGGATACCGAGGGCAACATACTGGAGCAGTCTGATTTGCCCATATCCTATATCCACGGTGTGGACGGTAAGATGTACCCGAAAGTGGAGAGTGCAATGGCCGGCGCCGGCATCGGCGACGAAATCGAGATTGAACTGCCACCAGAGGAAGGCTTTGGTGATGCGGATCCCGGCCTGGTATTCGTGGAAAATATTGAAAATGTGCCGCCGGATTATCAGCAAATTGGTGTCGAGGCCGTGTTCGAAAATGACGAAGGTGAAACAATCACCATGAAAGTCACAAAAATTGAAAATGATGAAATTACACTGGATGCCAACCACCCTTTTGCTGGCATAACGGCAGTATTCAGAATCACCGTGGTGGATTTGCGTGCGGCGACACCAGAAGAAATCGGCGCTGGCGAGGCAATCGATGGGCAAGGGCCCCTAACACTTCAATAACGTAGAAGCATGTCTGAACCTGATAAAGTGAGCGTAGTGATCCTGGCAGCGGGCCAGGGTACCCGCATGAAATCCAAACTACCCAAAGTGCTGCATCCTGTTGGCAGCAAACCCCTGCTGGCCCATGTGATCCATACGGCAAGTAATCTCAAGGCCTCGCAGTGTGTTGTTGTTTATGGCCATGGCGGTGAAATCGTACGACAAACCCTGGCCTCTGAGGCAGTCACCTGGGTGGAGCAGGCGCAACAGCTGGGCACGGGACATGCGGTTGCTCAGGCCGTGCCGCAACTGGCGGATGATCATTGTGTGCTGGTGTTATATGGGGATGTGCCCCTTACCCGCACCACGACCCTGACCGACCTGATCTACCAGGCCGGCAATGACAGGCTGGCGATCCTGACCGTGCACCTGGATGATCCACATGGTTATGGTCGTATCGTGCGCGATCAACACGGGCGGATTCAGCGCATCGTGGAACAAAAGGATGCCAGCGATGCGGAGAAAAAAATTAATGAAGTGAATACCGGGATCCTGGCGGTTAACGGCAAGTTGCTTAAGAACTGGTTGGCCCGCCTGGATAACAGGAATGCACAGGGCGAATACTACCTCACCGATATCATTGCCATGGCGGTAGCCGACCAGGTTGAGGTGGTCGCTGCCCACCCGGCCAGTGAAGATGAGGTCCTTGGCGTCAACAGTCGCAGCCAGCTGGCCTATCTGGAACGGGTATACCAACGCCAGCGTGCCGAAGAGCTGATGTTGCAGGGAGTGACGATCATGGATCCCGCGCGGATTGATATCCGCGGTGAGGTCCAGGTGGGACAGGACGTGACCCTCGACGTCAACGTGGTGCTGGAAGGCAAGGTGACGCTCGGTAATGATGTCTACATCGGCCCGAACTGTGTGTTGCGCAATACAGCAGTTGAAGATGGCGTGCAAATGCAGGCCATGTGTGTGGCCGATGATGCACATATCGGGGCAGGTAGCCTGGTCGGCCCGTATTCGCGTCTGCGACCCGGTGCCAGGCTGACCGGTGATAATCATATTGGTAATTTCGTTGAAATCAAAAACAGCGTGATTGGCCAGGGTTCCAAGGTCAACCATTTGACCTATATCGGAGATACGCAAATGGGTGCAGGCGTAAATATCGGCGCTGGCACAATTACTGCTAATTATGATGGTGCTAACAAGCATAAAACCGTCATTGGCGATAATGCGTCAACCGGTTCAAACATCGTGCTGGTAGCCCCTGTCACGATTGGTGCAGGCGCGACTATCGGTGCAGGATCGGTGATCAATCAGGATGCGCCTGACGGTAAGCTGACGCTGGCACGTGCCAGACAGGTGACCATAAACGGATGGCAACGGCCAGTAAAAAAACCTAAACAATAAACCAGGCAGAATCCATTACGGGATTTTGCCTGACACGTCTAGTGGAGTAAGTAGATCATGTGCGGGATTGTCGGTGCAGTAGCACAACGGGATGTAGTGCCGATTCTCATTGAGGGCCTGAAGCGGCTGGAATATCGAGGCTATGATTCAGCCGGTGTGGCCATCATAAACAAGGACAACTGCATTGACAGGGTGCGCATGCCGGGCAAGGTGGTGGAGCTCGAGGGCGCAGTCAAGGAAAGCCAGCTTACTGCGGACATGGGCATTGCCCATACCCGCTGGGCAACACATGGTCAACCAACCCAGAACAATGCCCATCCCCATGTCTGCCGCAAAACCGTGGCGGTAGTACACAATGGTATCATCGAAAACCACGAGGCATTGCGCGCGCAGCAGAAACTCAAAGGCTACGAATTTACCTCCCAGACCGATACCGAGGTGATCGCACACCAGGTCTATGACCATCATATCGAGGCAAAGCAGGATTTACTGGCGGCGGTACAGGACAGTCTCAAGGAATTCGAAGGCGCCTATGCGCTCGGTGTCATCAGTAACCGTGAACCGGGACGGCTAATTGCCGCACGCCGTGGCAGCCCGCTGGTGATCGGCGTGGGAATCGGTGAATACTTTATCGCTTCCGATGTTGCCGCTTTATTGCCGGTGACGCAACGCTTTATCTTTTTACACGAAGGTGATGTCGCCGATATTCGTCGTGACAGTATCACTATCTACGATGAAAACGGGAAGCAGGTGGAACGCCCTGTCAAGGACAGCGAGCTGACGGCCGACGCGGTCGAGCGCGGGACCTATCGGCATTACATGCTCAAGGAGATTTATGAGCAGACCCGTTCCCTTGCCGACGCACTGGAAGGGCGTTTGACTGATGATCGTATACTGGAACAGGCATTTGGCCCGCGCGCCCCGGAAATATTTGATAACGTTAAAGGGGTGCACATCATCGCGTGTGGTACCAGTTATCACGCAGGTATGGTTGCCAGGCACTGGCTCGAAACACTGGCGCAGGTGCCGTGTACCGTGGAAATTGCCAGTGAATTCCGTTATCGCAAACCGGTGGTGCGCAATAATTCCCTGATCGTGACTATTTCGCAATCCGGCGAGACGGCCGATACACTGGCCGGTTTGCAGGAGGCGCGGCGCCTGGGATTCGGTCATTCCCTGACGATCTGTAACGTGCCGGAGAGTTCATTGACGCGGGAATCTGACTTATCCCTGATGACCCGCGCCGGCCCTGAAATCGGTGTGGCCTCGACTAAGGCTTTTACTACACAGCTAACCTGCCTGATGTTACTGGTTATCGCCCTGGGCCGTCGCAATGGCATGAGCGAAGAAACCGAGAAACGCCTGGTCCGTCAGCTCAAAGCGCTGCCCGGTAAGGTGGAGAAGGTCCTTGAACTCGATCCGGCAATTAAAAAACTGGCGGAAGACTTTGCCGACAAGGAACATGCGCTGTTTCTGGGTCGCGGACTGCATTATCCCATTGCCATGGAGGGAGCGCTCAAGCTCAAGGAGATTTCCTATATCCATGCCGAGGCCTACGCAGCAGGCGAGCTGAAACACGGACCGCTGGCGCTGGTGGATGCCGATATGCCGGTCATCGTGGTGGCACCGAATAATGAATTGCTGGATAAGCTACGCTCAAACATGCAGGAAGTTCGTGCCCGTGGCGGCGTGCTCTACGTGTTTGCCGACGAATCCCTGAATTTCGAGGCAGACGAAACCACCAAAGTGATGAATATCGTATCGTGTGAGGATGAAACCTCACCGATCATCCATACGATTCCGCTGCAACTGCTTTCCTATCATGTTGCAATCCTCAAGGGTACCGACGTAGACCAGCCACGCAATCTTGCGAAATCCGTGACCGTTGAATAAGCTAATGAAATATGAATCAGCATAAGCATGACGATTAAATGTATCGCTGGAAGAAATTATTAGAGAATAACAAGGCCTGGTCTAAGCAAATGATCCAGGCCAATCCCGATTTTTTTACCACGCTATCAAATCGACAGAAACCGGAATATCTCTGGATAGGCTGTGCCGATAGTCGTGTACCCGCAAACGAAATTGTCGGTTTGCTGCCGGGGGATGTATTTGTTCATCGCAATATCGCCAACATAGTGGTACACACCGACCTGAATTGTCTCTCGGTGATTCAGTATGCCGTTGAGGTGCTGAAGGTCAGGCATATCATTGTTTGCGGTCACTATGGTTGTGGTGGTGTCAGTGCCGCCCTTGAACCGGTTGATCATGGTTTGATTGACAACTGGTTACGCCATATTCGCGATGTTTATCGCTATCACCAGGAAAAGTTCCAGGCCATTACGGATCTGAAGGAACGCCAGGACATGCTGTGTGAACTAAATGTGATCGAGCAGGTTGGTAATGTCTGCCACACAACCATCGTGCAGAATGCCTGGAGGCGGGAACAGGAATTATCGGTACACGGCTGGTGTTACAGCCTGACCAACGGCATCATCAAGGACCTGAAAGTAAGCGTCAGTTCCGTGGAAGAAGCTGCACAAAACTACCAGTCCAAATAATCCCAGACAGTTATCCGTAACCAAACTCGTGGCTGTTTTGTCGTTCAGTCGGCCTTGTTGAGATTTGCCTGGACCGGCACCTCGATGAGTAACAGCCGGCTGGGGCTAATGGCGCGCAGGCTGATGGTGTTGAGTCCGGTCAGACCAATACCATCGCGATCCGACAACATTTCCCCGCTGACGATCATTCGGCCGCTGATCACGAAAAGATATACGCCGTGTCCGGGTGTTTGCACGGAGTAGATATCGTGGTGCTCCTGGTCAAAGTCCGCGAGCAGGAAGCGGGCATCCTGGTTGATCCAGAGTGCCTCGCTATCGTCTTTGTCTGGCGAGAGCACGCACTGGAAATCATTATGCCGGCCGGCGGGATCGAAGGTCTTTTGCGCATAGCGTGGCGTGATGTTGTGCTTTTGGGGTAAGACCCAGATTTGTAAAAAGTTGACGGATTCATCGTCCGAGTTGTTGTACTCGGAGTGGGTGATGCCCGTCCCGGCCGACATGACCTGGACATCCCCGCTATGAATGATATGGGTGTTGCCCATGCTGTCTTCGTGGCGCAGGCTGCCGCTCAGCGGAATGGAAACGATTTCCATGTTGCTGTGGCCATGGGTGGCGAAACCCTCGCCCGGCGCGACAATATCATCGTTGATCACCCGTAGCTTGCCAAAGCCCATCCGCTCCGGATTGTGATAATCGGCAAAAGAAAAGGTGTGCCGGGAGTAAAGCCAGTCGTGATCGGCAATGCCGCGAGACTCGGCGTGGTCAAGTTGCTTGTGCATGACCTGAATCCTTATAAGTTTTTTAACCACACGGGAAATACCAGGACGGGATTCTGTCATATCAGGATGCCTGTTGTATGCACCAGGTTCGTATCTATCCCGTCGGGTTATGAACGGAAGAGGTGCAAGGCATTGCAAAGAACTGTTAAATCACCATCATTGTTTTTATTTTCCACTATAGTTTCAACAAGTTGTCATGTGCTGACGGGATAATAACTCATTGGCATGCTATTTGAACTATGCAAAGGGGGCGTGGTCAACTTGGAACGGTGTTCTATACTTGATCCACCTCTCAGTCACCGTGGCCCGGACTGTCAGCTATGGGCGGCCGGAGGTTTGTGTAAACCATGGATTTCACACAGTATTACGCAGGAGATCATGTATGCAGATGCAAGACATTCGTACCATTGCCAAAAACTTTGGGATCAAAACATCCCGCCAGAACAAAGTTGACCTGGTCCGCTCGATCCAGGTGGCGGAGGGTAATTTCAGTTGCTTTGCAACAGCGGTGAATGGCGAGTGCGACCAGATGACATGTGTATGGCGCGATGATTGTTTCGAAGCGGCCAAGAAAAAGGCTAACTAGTCTGTCAGTTCAGTCTGTGAGCTCGGTGTATTTACCACACTAACCGGGCCGCTTCAGCTGATGGGGTCGTATAAGGGTCTCGGGTTATCGCGCAAAGCCCTGCTATACAGCCGGCCATATTCCTGGGCGCTATGCTTCCAGCTGCGATCCAGCCGCATTGCGCCTCGCATCAGCTTTTTCCAGAGTGCCTGATCACTGAACAAGGCGATGGCGCGATCGATTCCGTGCAGCAACGCGGTGTCATTGATCTGTTCCATGACAAATCCGTTCGCCGTCATTTGCGCGCAATTTTCTCTGTTTGCATCCACCACGGTATCCGCTAATCCACCCACCGGGCTAACCAGTGGCAGGGTGCCATAACGCTGGCTGTACATCTGGTTCAGCCCGCAGGGCTCGAAACGTGAGGGCATCAGGAATACATCTGAACCGGCCTCGATCAGGTGGGCGAGGTTTTCATCATAACCCAGATGGATTGCCAGCTTTTGCGGGTGCTGCGTGGCAGCGTCCAGCAGGGCCTGTTCATAGTTCTTGTCGCCGCTGCCGAGCAACACCAGTTGAATCGGCCGCTGTTGCAGCTCGGGCAGGATCGCCAGCAACATATCGATGCCTTTTTGCTGCGCGAGGCGGCTGACCAGTCCCAGCAGGAGCACATCTTGATCTTCTGCGAGGCCGAATTGCTTTTGCAGTGCCTGTTTATTTAGCGCTTTGCCGGCCAGGCTCTGGTGATTGTACTTGTGCGGAATATGGTTGTCGGTCCCTGGATTCCAGGTCTCGATATCAATGCCATTGAGTATACCGCTGAGTCGATCGGCGCGGTGTTGCAACACCCCCTGCAGGCCGTAGCCAAATCCCGGTGTCTGGATCTCCTGCGCATAGGTCGGGCTGACCGTGTTGATCCGATCCGCGTAGACCAGTCCGCCTTTGATAAATGAAAAATGGTTATGGTATTCGAGCCGTTCGTAATGCCAGAGCGACTCGTCCAGTTGCAGGAATTCGAAGGTGGCACGATCAAATACGCCCTGGTAGGCAAGATTGTGGATGGTAAACAGTGTCGCCGGGCGCTGCGCTTCCTGTTCCAGCAGGGCAGGCACCAGCCCGGTCTGCCAGTCGTTGCAGTGGAC
>JARRNT010000032.1:0-21843 GCA_037384645.1 Gammaproteobacteria bacterium
TTTGGCTGTACTCAGGGGCGCTGTGATATTCGGCCTCCTTGCCTCATATCACAGGCTCGGCATCCGTGCCTCGCCCCTTCGGGCGCTCCCTTGCGTTCAGCCAAAATCCACTCACAGCAATCGCAATGGGGGTAAACCCCAATTAACAAGGACAGAGACAAATCAATTTATATTGGTAGTTTATTCATTCTGAATGGTTTTCATCCCCATGCTGGCGCAACAGGCTCGCGTTGAAACAGCGCAGGTTGCGCCCGCAGGGTGGCGGCAAGGAGAAGGTGAGACCGGAGGTCGAGAGACTGGCCTGGGCCACGCCGCCAGTCTGCATACAGGACAGGGACGTCCTGTATGCAGACCGCCCGAGCAGTTTCATAAGCGAGACTGTGGTTTGCGACAGGGGGCAGTTTTCTTTGGTCACTTTCTTTGTCTGTACAAAGAAAGTGACTCGCTCTCAGCGAGAGCGAAATCCTTCCTTTTAATCAAAACTAAATTGAAAAATCTAAAAAGAAGGGAGGCGGGAAAAAATCAGGACAACTTGGATTTCACAAGCTTACTCACCAACCCCATGTCCGCCTTCCCGGCCACCTGTGGCTTGATGATACCCATGAGCTTACCCATGTCCTTCATGCTGTTGGCCCCGGTGTCGGCAATGGCCTTGTCGATCACGGCTGTGATCTCGGCTTCGGACATCTGTTCGGGGAGGTAGGTCTGGATCAGCTCGAGCTCGATCTGCTCTTTGGCGGCGAGGTCGTCGCGGCCGGCCTGGGTGTACTGGCTGATGGAGTCCTTGCGCTGCTTGACCATCTTTTCGAGCACGCTGATGATGGCAGCATCGTCCATGTCGATGCGCTCATCGACTTCTTTTTGCTTGATCGCCGCGGTAATCAGCCGCAGGGTGCCCAGACGGTCCTTGTCCTTGCTGCGCATGGCCGCTTTTACATCGTCCTGAATACGGACTTTCAGGGTCGAATCAGCCATGGCCAGGGCGCGGGAAATTAGTAGAGACGGGGGCGACGAGAACGATCGCGAGATGACTTCTTCTGGTGGCGTTTGACCGCGGCGGCCAGTTTACGCTTACGCACGGCGGTCGGTTTCTCGTAGAATTCACGACGACGGACTTCGGAGAGGACACCGGCCTTTTCGCAGGAGCGCTTGAAGCGGCGCAGTGCGATGTCAAACGGCTCGTTTTCTCTGACTTTCACAGAAGGCATAGATTTGATCACTTCCTAATAAAATTTGGTTCAAGGGCGCGCAATTCTACTGATCTGCGCCGGCTTTTGCAAAGACAAGCGAACAGAATATCGGAGATTTTCATGCGAGTTTTAGGGATCGAGACCTCCTGCGACGAGACCGCGGTAGCGCTGTACGACAGTGAGCGGGGCCTGCTGGGGCACCAGGTTTACAGCCAGATTGCCCTGCATGCCGAGTATGGCGGGGTGGTGCCGGAACTGGCCTCCCGTGACCATATTCGCAAGACGTTGCCACTGATCCAGCAGGTGCTGGCAGAAAGTAAGTACACACTTACTGACGTGGATGGCATTGCTTATACGGCCGGCCCGGGGCTGATGGGGGCCCTGCTGGTGGGGGTCGCCATTGGTCGCAGCCTGGCCTTCGCCCTGGACAAGCCCGCGGTGGCGGTGCACCACATGGAGGGCCACCTGCTGGCACCGATGCTGGAGCCCAGTCCGCCGCAATTCCCTTTCGTGGCCTTGCTGGTGTCCGGGGGCCATACCCAGCTGGTACGGGTCGACGGGATTGGCCGTTACCAGTTGCTGGGCGAGTCCCTGGACGATGCCGCCGGCGAGGCCTTCGACAAGACCGCCAAGCTGCTGGGCCTGTCTTATCCCGGCGGCCCGGCCCTGGCCAAACTCGCGCAGCAGGGCAATCCGGCGCGGTTTCAATTTCCCCGGCCCATGACCGACCGCCCGGGCCTGGACTTCAGTTTCAGCGGACTCAAGACCTTTGCGCTTAACACCGTGCAACGGGAAGGTGATGACGAACAGACCCGGGCCGACATTGCCCTGGCCTTTGAAACCGCCGTGGTAGAGACCCTGTATATTAAGTGCCGTCGCGCCCTGGAACAAACCGGGCTGCGTACTTTAATCATGGCCGGTGGGGTGAGCGCTAACCGCCGCCTGCGGGCGCGGCTGGACGAGTTGGCCAAGCAGCGTGGCTACCTGGTCTATTACCCGCGCCCGGACTTTTGTACCGACAACGCCGCCATGATTGCCTTCACCGGCTGTCAGCGTTTACTTGCCGGGCAACACGAAGACCTCGGTTTCCGCGCACGGGCACGCTGGTCGATGGAGGAATTGCCGGTGGTCAGCCTCTAGGCGCAAGGAAGGCAGGCATGCGCAAACTGCTGGTATTAGGGTTATTGTTGATTGCGGGTGTGGCGCAGGCCGCGACCACGGCGCTGGGCGAGCAGACCTGGTTTCAGCGCGACAGCGCCGGCAAGCCGATCATCTCCTTCTATTTCTACTGGTCCAACCAGTGTCCGCATTGTGCCGCGGCATTGCCCGTGGTGCACGACCTGGCAGTGTTGCACCCGGACCTGTCCCTGCATAGCTATCAGCTGGTGGGGCAACCGGATAACGTGGCGCGTTACCAGGTCATGGCCAGTGCCCTGGGCGAGGAGGCGCGCTCGGTGCCGGCGTTTTTCCTGTGCAATACCATGCTGACCGGGTTTGATCCGCAGGTCACACCGCGGCAGCTGGAATCCCTGTTCGATCGCTGCAAGCAGCATATAACGACACATACCAGTCTGGCGGGATTCAACGGTATGCAGCCATCGCCCATTGTGATGCATCTGCCGTATTTCGGTGCGATCGAGGCCGGGGTCAGCAGCCTGCCGCTGATCACGGTCCTGATTGCCGGCGTCGATGCCTTCAATCCCTGCGCCTTTTTTGTCCTGTTATTTTTACTCAGCCTGATGTTGCACAGTGGCGGACGCCGGCGCATGTTGCTGGTCGGTGGGATCTTTGTGTTTGCCTCCGGGCTGTTGTATTTCCTGTTCATGAGCGCCTGGCTTAACCTGTTTCGCGCGATTGGTCACCTTGATGCCATTACCCTCGCTGCCGGGCTGGTGGCCCTGCTGGTGGGTATGATCAATATCAAGGATTACTTCTGGTTCAGACGCGGCCTGTCACTGACGATCAGCGAACAGGCCAAACCCAGATTGTTTCAGCGCATGCGCAGGCTGTTACAGGCGCGCTCTTTACCGACAATGCTGTTGGCGGCCAGTGGCCTGGCCCTGTTTGCCAACCTCTACGAGTTTCTGTGCACCGCCGGTTTCCCCATGGTGTACACCCGGATTCTGACTCTCAGTCATTTGTCAGATGTGGAGTACTACGCTTACCTGCTGCTGTACAACCTGGTCTATGTGATCCCGTTGTTTCTGATCGTGATCGTGTTTGTGATCAGCATGGGTGTGCGCAAATTACAGCAAGGGGAAGGTCGTGTACTCAAATTGCTGTCGGGCACAATGATGTTGGGCCTGGGGCTGGTGTTATTGCTGGTGCCGGATTTGTTACAAAATGTGTTTGCGACCTTGTTACTGTTACTGCTTGCCATCGTAGTGACTTTTACGCTCAATACTGCCTACAACATGTTTCAGAAACGAAAACTATCCTGAAAAAATGGACGGCCGAGGCCACCCGTGGGTAGCGAGGAGGTCCCCTTAATTGCGAAGACGTTCGAGCCTGATCACGGCGACCGGGCCGCGCCAGTCCAGTTACTTGGGATTCAGGTCACTGCCGCCATGGATGCCGTTATGGATACTGATAAAGCCTTCACCGTGATCGGTCCGCAGGTTACCGGAGTCGGACGGGCACGGTGGTCCGGGGATGTAGCTACAACTCTCGTTATTCAGTTCGGAACCGGCGTCATAGGCGTAGGCAAACTAATGCGCACTGCGTTTGGGCAGGGCCACGTCCTTCAGCCCGGCAAATCCGTCGTTGGTCGTGGCGAGCATCGCGGCCAGACTGATGTGCGCCTTGTTGGGTGCACTGAAGGTGAAGCTGGCCATGTGTCCAAAGGGGATCACGTCGGTGGCGGCGAGAGTGCTGATGACACCATCGGTCCCGCTGACTTCAGCGTTCAGATTGCTGTTATTTCCGGTCTCGGCCAGGCTGACCAGGCCGGGACTGGCTGTCGTCCCGACAGTGAACAGGCTGAAGCCCGGGCGATGCACTACGATCAGTGGCGGTGTCAGGACCTGCCCGGCGGTGGCATTGCGGATGGTGATGCGATAGTCAGCCCAGTCACCGGCGTAAGCGCTGGCCGTAAAGACCAGGCACAGGCTTAATAAAACAGTGCGGGTAAACATGTGACGTCTCCATTCCTTGTTGGTAGTAACGGAGACTTGAGCATGGGTGCTGGTGATGACGCCAGCATCACGAAAACTACACGTTTTATCACGAATTCATGCATGTTGTTGCGTCAGATCGGCACTGGGCAGGCGAAATGAAAACGTCGTGCCGCTGTCCGGGCGTGAAGCCACATCGATCGAACTGTTGTGCAGCTGGATGATGCGTTTGGCAATGGCGAGGCCGAGACCGGTGCCGTCTTCATCGCGATGTTTGTCGACGCGATAGAAACGTTCGAAGATGTGTGGCAGATCGCTTTCGGGAATGCCCTGGCCGGTATCACTGATGCTGGTCGCGACACCGTTATTGCCGTGCACCAGGCTGATTCCGATCTGGCCGCCGGCCGGCGTGTACTTGATGGCGTTTTCGATCAGGTTTTCCAGCACGCGCTGGATCAGGCCGATATCGGCGGAGACAAAAGCCGGTTGCGCCGGGATATGGGTGGTGAGTACCAGGTTTTTCTCCTGTGCGTGCAGCTGGAATTTCTGGCTGACGTCCTGGATCAATTCGCTCATGGAGAATGGTTCGAAGTGCAGGCGGGCGTCCTGATTTTCCAGGGTCGAGAGCTCGAATAATTCAGAGATGAGTTTGCGCAGGCGTTCGCTGTGCTGGTAGGCAATATTGATGTAACGCTGCTTTTCTTCCTCGCTCAGCTGTTCAGCTTTTAAGGCCAGGGTTTCCAGATAACCCTGCAAGGAGGCCAACGGGGTACGCAGGTCATGGGAGACGTTGGCCACCAGTTCACGCCGCGAGGTATCGCTGTGTTGCAATTGCTTCACCTGCTGGATAATGCGTTCCGACATTTCACGGAAGGTCACACCCAGTTGATCGATCTCGTCACCGGGGCGACCGTCAAAACGTGCCGGCAGGTGAATACTCTGCTGAAAATCACTTTGCTTGAACTGTTCCATGCCCAGTGCCAGGGTTTGTACCCGCCGAGTGAGGTGGCGGAACAGGACAAAACCGGCGAGACCGGCGATCAACAGGCTCACGACGATGGCGCCGATCCACAGGCGTAGCATATAGCTCGATTGCAGCATGTCCACGACCGAATCATAGGCCTGGCCGCCGAGCACGACGTAAAGATAGCCCTGCAGGTTACCGTTGCTATCGCGAATGGCGGCAGCGGAAAAAACCTTGTCCCGTTTCGCATCGCGCGGGTCATTGCCCAGGATTGGTAAATGGCGATTACCGGTAAGAAAACTTTTTACCGGTGCCAGGTTGATCCGGTCACGCTTGATGGCTCCGGCTGGTGCGGAGTAAGCCAGTAGCTTGCCCGTGTTATCCACCAGGTAGACTTCGATCAGGGGATTGACGACCATCAGCCCCATGAACACCGATTGCAGGGCCTGGCGATTGACCTTGTGATTGGACAGCAGGTTTTTCTCTTTAACGATATTCTGTGCCAGCGTCAGGTTGAGTTTCTGATTGAGCTCCTGCAGAAACATCGGTGTACTCCACACCGCAAAGCCGATAAAGGCCAGCGATAACATCAGCAGCAAACCAAACAGGATGACGATCAGCTTGTTGGATAAATGCCGGAACATGTGTTTATGCGCCCAGCTCGTCGTTGAACTTATAGCCGACGCCCCACACGGTGAGGATGTAACGTGGATGGGTGGGGTCTTTTTCGATCTTGCCGCGCAGACGGTTGATATGGGAATTGACCGTGTGCTCGTAACCTTCATGCCCGTAACCCCAGACCGAGTCCAGCAGTTGCATGCGCGAATACACGCGTCCCGGGTGATTGACGAATTGCAGCAACAGGTCGAATTCCTTGGCCGTGAGATCGACCTGTTTGTTCGCCAGGGTGACTCGGCGTTTGTCGATATCCAGCACCAGCTCGCCTGCTTCGCAGCGAGTCGCGGCTTGTTCCCCCGGTTCCTGCAGCGCTTCACCGCGGCGGAATTGCGCTTTCACCCGCGCCACCAGCTCGCGTATGCTGAACGGCTTGCTGACATAGTCATCGGCGCCGACTTCCAGGCCCAGCACGCGATCCAGCTCCGAGGTCTTGGAGGTCAGCATCAGGATAGGGGTGTAATGGGCGTGGCGACGGATGCGTCGACAGATCTCCAGACCATCTATACCGGGCAACATCAGGTCGAGGATAATCAGATCGTATTGCTGTTGTTCGGCCTTGCGCAAACCACTCAGGCCGTCGCCCGCCAGTTCTACCTGGCAATCGAGATCGGTGAGGTGGAGCTGGATCAGGTTGGCAATATCGCTGTGATCTTCAATGACCAGTACGTGTTTGTTCGGCATCATGTCCCCAAGTGTAAATAATAATTATCACGTAGATATCACGCCGCCAGGCTCCTGATAGTATAGCCAAGCCAGGGCAGGGTTTGCGTCGAGCCTGTGGGAAGCGGTCTATCGCGTTAATCTGGGTTTGGGCATGAGGCTGGTCAGGACCGAAGACCGGACACTCCTGTTGCACGAAACCCGTGCAAAACACAGGGGTAAAGTCAGGGGAAACGCGCTGATATGTCCTTATTGCACGGTGAATTTGCCGTTTGTCTGCTGGCTCAGCAGGGGCCGGGGAGGCGGGGTTTCACCGGTTTCTGCAGCCTTGTGCAGAATTGTCGTCATTTCAAAAAAATTATGGGCGTTGATATGGTAAACACCCGGGCTCACGATAAAACTGGCAGCAATGGTCGGAACATTCTGGTGTCCATACAGTGCACACAGGACCTCGCAATGTAATATTCCACCCATGCCAGGAGAAAGGTGCTTGTCGAGTACGGCGACGGCACGTTTACCCTGCAGCAGTTTCACCAGCATATCCTTTGGAAAGGGACGTAACAGGCGGGGACGTAGTAGTCCGACTTTCCAGCCATTTGCGCGTAACTGATCGATAGCTGTCTCGGCACTGATGGTAAATGAACCCATCAGTATGAAAACATAATCAGCATCATCGCAGCGATAACTCATGATGGCGGGATAGTGTCGTCCGAAAAAATCGCAAAACTCATCAGCTACTTCGTCATAGATTGCAAGCGTCTGCTGCGAGGCAAGGTGCATCGCATAACGGAAGCATGCACCTGCCCGTGGCTCATTAAAAATATCGCAATGTTCAGAAAATCTGTGAATATCTGCTGCGGGCTGATGCTGGATTTTAGTACCGATAAATTGTTTGGCAGCCGTGCTGTTAGGTATATCTACTATTTCATTTGGGTCGGAGAGGAAAGCGCCTTCATGGTTGATCAGGACAGGCATACGAACTTCGTCATCTTCGGACAACCGATAGGCAAGCAGAATAGAGTCAAGAACCTCCTGGCTTGTTGCGCAATGGATTTGAATAAAGCCACTGTCGCGTGCTGCAAGGACATCGTTGTGCTCAGGTTCAGGTCCATCTGGTGCTATGATCATGCGCGGAACATTGAACAGGACCATGGGCACACGCCAGCCACTGACAACATACAATAATTCAATTGCCTGTAACAGGTTTTTTCCAGAGGTTGCGGCAAATACCCGTTCACCTTTAGCTGCGGCGCTTGCTGCCGCACTAAACATCGCGTTTTCGGTATCCTGGATAGTGAGCTCACTTTTCAGTTCGCCTTGTGCAATCCAACTGGCAAGAGTCTCAATGATTTCAATCGGCGGTGTCATTGGAAAAGTCGGAATATAGTTCACCATTGCCAGACGTACAGCCCAGGCGGCTGCACTATTTCCGGATAACGATAATGGCGTCATGCAGAAATTTCCTCCCAGACCTGAATAGTGGCGCCGTACAAGTCAGTTGCGTGATGTTGCCTGCCCTTGTGTTTCACCGGAACCCCTTTACCCTGAAAGGGGATATTTAACGGGGTAGTCATAACGTCATAGCCGAATACTTGTGTTTTATGATTAAAAACTGTCTTTATATGCATGATGCGTAGCCGACATGCCCTGGCAAAGCAACGTCTTCTACCGGCACCATTAAGGGAAATTGTAATTGGGCTTAGCGGAGTTCTATTGATCTGGGTAATGATTATGAAGAATGCTGTTTGATCTGGATCAATTATCAGCCAGATACGGGAGGGCAGATTCGGACAAACTGATATGAACAGGGATGTGTCAGGAAGATTTACCTATGCGGCCCTCCTTGCCGGTCAGCAGATTCTGGATATTGCTGCGGTGACGCCAGAACAGGATCAGGGTCATGAGTGCCGTAGCGATGATAAGTGGTTTAACGCTGCCAATAATGAGTAACACATAAAATGGCGCGAGCAAGGTAGCAATAAGTGCTGACAAGGATGAGATTCTGAATACTTTGGCAACGATGAGCCAGGTCAACGCGGTGGCAAGACCAACGGCCCAATGCAGGCCAAACAATACGCCCAGCATGGTTGCTACACCTTTGCCACCCTTAAAGCCAAAGAAAACAGGATAGAGATGGCCGATAAAGGCGGCAAAGCCGGTGAGGGCCAGGGCCAGTTCGCTGCTTGCCAGGTATTTTGCGGCCAGCACCGGTATTAGTCCCTTGAGCATATCGCCAAACAGGGTGATCGCGGCGGCCTTTTTGCCGCCAACGCGCAGGACGTTGGTGGCGCCGGGATTACCGGATCCGGCGCTACGGGGGTCTGGCAGACGCATTAATCGGCATACAATAATGGCTGACGAGATCGAGCCAATCAGATAGGCACAAATGATGACAGTGATTTCAACGGCGGTCATGTTGTAACTCGTGGGCAGTCGACGCAGGTTTGAAGTCTATGTGGATGTTATCTGGTATACAAGTGGGGTATAGTCCCAGTTTACGTTATCGCCTATCGGACTAGTATGGATATTATTTTTCTCAATGACTTGCGGGTCGATACGGTTATCGGTATTTACGACTGGGAGCGCCGGATCAAGCAAACGGTTATCTTTGATTTCGAAATGGGTACCGACATCCGCAAGGCTGCGGCCAGCGACCATATCGACGATACCCTGAATTACAAGGCGGTAGCCAAGCGCGTGATCGAGTTCGTCGAAACCAGCGAGTTCCAGCTGGTGGAGACTCTGGCTGAGCGGGTGGCGCAGCTCATCCTGGATGAATTTGACGTCCCCTGGTTGCGGCTGAAATTAAACAAGGTTGGCGCGGTGCGCTATGCCCGTGATGTCGGTATTGTCATCGAGCGGGGTACGCCCACGGCATGAGTACCTAAACCCGTATTCGTTCTGATGCACACCTTATATATAAGTGTCGGCAGTAATATTGATCCACGCCGCCATGTTGAGCAGGCCATGGCAGAGCTGCGCCAGTGCTTTGATAATGTACAACAGTCATCTTTGTATGAAAGTCAGTCTGTCGGATTCGATGGTGACAATTTCATCAACCTGGTAGTAAAGGCTGATACGGACATGCCTATCCACCAGGTGGTGGACAGTCTGCACGCGATCGAAGCCAGTCACGGCCGCGACCGTCATGGACCAAAATTTTCCTCACGGACACTCGATCTGGATCTGTTGCTGTACGATGATGTTACCTGCAAAACCGATGGCATTCATGTCCCCCGCGAAGAGATTTTGTATAACGCCTTTGTGCTCTATCCCCTTGCGGAACTCGCCCCTGATCTTATTCACCCTACTGAGCGGCAAAGTATGGCCCAGTTGTGGCAACAATTTGATAAAGGGAAGCAGAAAATCTGGAAGGTGGAGTAGTTAACTCTCAGCGAAAGCGAAGAAATCCATTTAAAATATCATTCAAATTAAAAAATAAAATACTTTAACCACTTAATGATCTTCCCCCGTCTATCGAAAGAATCTGCCCCGTCATGTACGGTGCATCCTCGATGATGAAACGAATGGCCTTGGCGATGTCTTCCGGTTCACCCTTGCGTTTGAGGAAGGTCTTGGACACGATACGCTGCTTGGTGACTTCGTCGATATCGTCCGGCCACAGGATTGCCCCGGGGGCAACGCCGTTGACGCGAATCTCGGGGCCGAGTTCACGGGCCAGGGCCTTGGTCATGGTTTCCAGCGCGGCCTTGGCCATACTATATATAGAATACTCCTTGAGCGGGCGGCGGGCGTGGATATCAACCATATTGATGATACAGCCATGGTGCTTACGCAGAAACGGCGCAGCAGCCTGGGCCAGAAAGAACGGGGCCTTGACGTTGGTGCCAAACAGGTCATTCCAGTGTTGGTCATTGGCGCTGCCGATGGGAGTGCGGTAAAAGGTCGAGGCGTTATTCACCAGCACATCCAGCCGCTGCCAGGCATTATGGGCTTCCTTGACCAGGGCGTTCAGGGCATTATTGGCCAGCAGGTCGGCCTGGACCAGCACGACGGAATTTTCGCGCTGTGCATTGAGTTCCTGCTGGAGTGCCTGGGCCGGCGAGCGCGAGCTGAGGTAATGCAAAATAATGTTGCAGCCCGCGGCATGCAAATACCTGGCGGTCGTCGCCCCGATGCGGTGTGCCGCGCCAGTGATGAGAACAACTTTGTGGTCTGTCATTCTGTGATATCCTTGCAAGCCTTGATGGAAACAAGCGCAACTGTAACCTAATTTTCAAGCCAAAACACCGCCTGTATGTCGCGTCCTAACCCGCCAAGGGCAGCCATTCTTCCAAGACCGGCTAATTTGCCAGCCCCCGGCAGCGAGGCCAATGCCCATAGTTTACGCCTGTTGGAAAGATTGCGGACCCAGATAGCCGCAATGGGTGGTGCTATCAGTTTCGAGCAGTTTATGCAGACGGTGCTGTATCAGCCGGAACTGGGGTATTATCGTTGCGGCAGCCAGAAATTTGGGGTTCATGGCGATTTCATTACGGCGCCTGAGATTTCTCCCCTGTTTGCACATTGCCTGGCGACATTTGTGTCGCGGCTTGAAATGGATAACACGATTCTGGAGGTTGGGGCCGGCAGTGGCCGGCTGGCGGCAAATATCCTTGACCTCTTTGCACGGCATGGAACCGGGCCGGTTCGCTACAATATTCTGGAGTTGAGTGGCGAATTACGCCAACGTCAGTATAAAACGATCGAGGCGCGCTGCCCGGCGATGCTGGAGCATGTGCAGTGGCTGGATGATATTCCGGACGGGTTTGCCGGAGTTGTGATTGCTAACGAGCTGCTCGATGCAATGCCAGTGCGACGTTTCAGGATGCGCGGTCAGAAACTGTTTGAACAGTACGTGGCCTGGTGTGATGGTGTGTTGTGTTACCGGGACGAGCCCCTGCGCGATGTCCGCCTGATTGATCGTGTTGCCAGTCTGCGTGAACAAACCAGCATAGGCGAAGTGGAAGAATATTTATCCGAGGTCAATTTCCTGGCTGAGGACTGGATTCGTACCCTTGGAGGTAAACTCCGCAAAGGTGTCTTGTTGCTAATCGATTATGGTTATCCGCGCAGCGCCTATTACCACGCGCAACGAAGTAGCGGGACACTGATGTGCCATTATCAGCACCACGCACATCCCGATCCCCTGATACTACCTGGCTTACAGGATATTACTTCACATATTGACTTCACGGCCATGGCAGATGCTGCATTGGAAGCGGGGTTGAACATTGCCGGCTTTACTACGCAGGCCCATTTTTTGTTAAACCTGGGCATGCTCGAACTGGCAACGATGGAAAATATGAATGAGCGCGAACGTCTGATGATTAATTCTGAAATCAAGCGCCTGACACTGGAATCGGAAATGGGTGAGCAGTTCAAGGTACTGGCTTGCACGAAGGCGGTTGAGCAGCCTGTTCCGGGATTTGAGCATCACGACTTACGACATATACTTTAACCTGTTTCGGTAAGCGCAAAGAGATGAGTAAGAATCGGGATCAGATTTACGCCAGCCAACATGACATGATTGTCGATTTTCGTTTTGATAATCAGGTCGCTGCAGTATTTCCAGATATGATTCGGCGATCGGTTCCGGGCTACGATACGATTATTCCGCTACTTGGACTATTCGCCGAGCGTTATGTCCGTGCAGGATCGAATGTCTATGACCTGGGTTGTTCGCTGGGTGCCGCAAGCCTGGCGATGCGCCGATACATTACGTTACCGGGATGTACGATTATCGCAGTGGACAATTCTGAGGCGATGATTAACCAGTGTCGCCAAAACCTTGCGGCTGACGATTCCAATGTGACCATATCCCTGGAATGCGCCGACATACGTGATGTGGAAATAAGCAATGCTTCATTAGTAATAATTAACTTTACCATGCAGTTTATTGAGCCGTCACAGCGACAGCCGCTAATGGACAGGATCTATCATGGTATGCAGGATGGAGGTGCCCTCGTCATGGCGGAAAAAGTCGTGTTCGGCGACCAGGGCCAGCAGTGCTTTGAAGAAGACATGCACCTGGCATTCAAGCGTGCCAATGGATACAGCGATCTTGAAATTAGCCAGAAACGCACCGCACTTGAGAAGGTCCTCGTTCCCGAGACCCTGGAAGCTCATCTTGCCCGGGCTCGACAGGCAGGATTCAGCGAGGCCTACCCCTGGCTTCAATGTTTCAACTTCGCCGCGCTTTGCGCCATCAAATAAACCTTGTTTGAGTCTCAGCTCGATCAGAATCTGTCGCTACTGGGGCTGAGGACCTGGACACCAGAGCTGCATGGCATATTGCGTGAGAGGTTTTCTCCTGAGTTTCACGGCGATTACGCCAGGTGGCAGCTGGCTCTGCAACAATTACCAGATGTTGTAGCCAGCTCCATTGGTCTTGATGAGGCAAGCGTGCGAGTCGGGGATGTTGGGGAATTAACAAAAGACCAGATGGATACGCTGGAACAGTCATTGCGACAGTTACATCCATGGCGCAAAGGTCCATTCGAAATTTTTGGATTGAAAATTGACACGGAGTGGCGCTCTGACTGGAAATGGGAACGTATAAAGCATGACATAAAGCCGCTGGCCGGACGTAACGTACTGGATATTGGTTGTGGTAGCGGTTATCACTGCTGGCGTATGCGGGGTGCGGGTGCCAACTTTGTGCTGGGTATCGATCCAACGTTGCTGTTTGTTATGCAATTTAATGCCCTGCAATACTATATACGTGATCCACAGGTACAGGTATTGCCGCTGGCCATGGAGGACCTGCCGCAGGACCCCGCGTGTTTTGATACGGTATTTTCCATGGGCCTGTTATACCACCGTCGTGATCCACGACAGCATCTGGCAGAGCTGAAAGCCTGTTTGCGTAACGGCGGTGAGCTGGTGCTTGAAACCCTGGTACTGGATTTAGCATCGCGCGAAGTTCTTATTCCGGACGGTCGTTATGCCAGGATGCGGAATGTCTGGAACATCCCCAGTGTTCCAATGCTGGTCGAGTGGCTGGAAGAAGCAGGGTTTTACGACATCCGCTGTGTCGATGTGACGGTCACCACTACCCGGGAGCAGCGCCGAACCGACTGGATGCAATTCCAGTCACTAGCGGATTATCTCGATCCGCAGGATAGAACAAAAACAGTAGAAGGTTACCCAGCCCCGGTACGGGCAGTCTGCATTGCGAGCAAATGATAATGATAAAGTATTTTCAGACCTGGCACGTCTGATACCAGCTCGCAACTGAGGCTGGGCGACAAATAGAATACGACTGCGCAATCCTGTCAGAGTTCCAGTTCTGAACAATGAACTTCAGCTAGCCTGATGGGCTCTTAGTGATAAATATTGAATAAGCAAGGTGCCAGAACTGCATCGTGCCTGCGTTGCAAAACTGCGTATTACTGACCTGTCTGGGAATGTATTACGTTGTCGGTAAAAAATGTGCAATCTGTCCGTACACGGCAGGCCGGCGATGCAGGTAAAAAATCTTACAGTGTCATATCTTGGTAATAAAGCATGGCTCTCGTTGGAGTCATTCATCTTTCGTTCATGTTAGAAGGTGTTATATGACGTAGCAGTGTCAGCACTGCAGAAGTGCACCAGATTGTGGCCTGGGTAATCGTTACTGGATAAATCCGTGCAAGCGGATCCCGTATACAAGTTACATGCTACATAGCTGTGCAAAAATGATGGCATTGCACCTGAAATTGGCAAAACAGTGATTACATTCACAACAGAATTGTAGATCAGGTTAATGAAATGTTAGCAATATTCAGCTATACATGACATCAAGTGATCATGGAGCGTCATTCAGGCAGCCGCGACAGGCGCTGGATGGGCGATAGATTAAATATTTCGGGGCAAGGACCGATAGACATGAAAAATGCCATTGGCTTTCTGAGTGTTAAGACTGGATGGTCGTTGTCCATATGGAGCAAGTATGATGAACGCATCATGGAAAGACAGTATTTACCGGCAGAGAGAAGAACTTGCTCGTCTGCTTCGGGAGCCAATCGACAAAGTAGCGGAACAATGTATCCCTGAATGGGGAGATCGTGAAAGACTTGAGCAGGTACTAGTCGACAATTTTGCCAGTATTCCAAATTGCGCCTATCTCTATGTGCTTGACACCAATGGTATCCAGTTAACAGAAAGCATTAACCGCTTTGGTATTGCCCCCGGCCACTATCTACGTGATCGTTCACGCCGTCCTTATATGAATGAGGTAGTCCCTGCCTGGGGGTTTCTGTTGTCCGATGCCTATATTAGTTTACACGGGCATCGACCTTCCCTGACTGCCTTGCAGATCATTCGTGATGGTAGAACGGTCCGTGGCTACCTCGGAGCAGACTTTGACCTGCGGGATTTGCCCGTGACGGCCGAGTTGTATCAGGAGCCACAAACCTGGCGGCAGGTCAAGGGTGACCCCGCAATACGAAGTCTTTTGTTTCAGCAAACCCGCATAGAAAGCCCCATGGATAGGGATTTGGCTCAGGCATTTTCGATACTTGAAGAGTTGCTGACCCAGCGCGGCGTATTCCAGTGTCAAATTCAGTTTGCCAGTAGCCAGGCAATGATCTGGATGATGGATGATCCGTTTCGTTACCGCATACTCGATCACGAGGCACTCACCGACCCGGATATCTGCCTGGTGTATCCATTACAGTGTTATCCCATTGGGACACGAATACCGCAGGAAAGTATTGCATCGATCCTGGAAAATTTTGGCAGTCTGCGCCTGGCTGATGAAAATATCTATTTGCGCCAGGCCTCGATCAACCTTCTCAATGGCATGATTAGCCTGACTTTTTCTTGTGACGGATCGCACTATATGTCTTATGATGAGTTTCTTAATAAGAACATAAATTTCTGGTTTGGTGGTACGCAGCAGGAACCACATCAGTATATGCAAAACTAAAACTATGCGAGAAAATTTTGCGTCAGGTGCACAATGCCAGGTGATTTAACCCTTTAATGTGGTTTGCTTAGGCAATTGCTTGTTGTTATTTAACCAGTCTAAAAAATCCAGCTCGGGCAGTGGTGGGCAGAAATAGAATCCCTGGAAGCATTCACAGCCCAATGCAGACAGTTTTTGGTGCTGGAATTCGGTTTCAACACCCTCTGCAAGCACGGCGAGTTCCATGTTTTTTCCAATCGTGATCATTGAACCAACAAGGGGGTGTTCTATGGTACTGGTGAGCTCAGTGACAAAATCTTTATCAATCTTGAGCAAGTCCAGCGGTAGATCGCGCAGGTAAGCCAGCGATGAATAACCTGTGCCAAAATCATCCAGGGCAATACGTAAACCGAGTTTACGCAGGGCCGCAAGTTTATCGATAGTCTCATTAACATCATAGAGTAGTGCAGATTCGGTCAATTCCAGCATCAGGCGTCTGGGATCGATGTTATGTTTTTGCAAACAGGTGCTTACCTCGCTAATAAAGTCGGGACGGGCAAATTGCCATGGGCAGACATTTACCGAAATATAGCCCTGGAACGGTACACTGGCACGCATCCATTGTGTGAGTTTGACACAAGCTTGATCCAGTACCCAGGCACCGATGCTATGAATTAAACCGGTCTCTTCAGCGATAGGGATAAAAAGAGAGGGCAGGATTTCGTCCAGTTCTTCGTGATGCCAGCGTAACAATGCCTCGGCACCAATAGTTGTATTATTAACATCCAGCAACGGTTGAAAATAGATTTCCAGTTCATTTTTATCGATAGCTGTGCGCAAGCCCACTTCCACTTGCAGGCGTTTGGTGGCGGCGCTTTCCAGCTCGGGGATATAGAACTGGATAATGCCTCTGCCCTTATTTTTGGCATGATAGAGCGCCATGTCTGCATGACGCAGAATATCGAGATCAGTATTACCATCTTCGGGGAAACAGACGATGCCGATGCTGGCGCCAAGTGTGTAGGCGCGCTCATCGACATACACTGGCCTGGCCAGTTGTGACAGCAGAGTTTGTGCCTGCTCGGCAATGCTACGCTTAAAATCATCCTGATCGACCTGCCCGGTTCTCTCCATAAGTGCTATAAACTCATCACCCCCGAATCTAGCCAGGAATATATCCTGGCTACAGCAATCGGAGATACGTCTGGCGACGACGCGCAGAACTTCATCACCGACATCGTGACCAAGTGCGTCATTAATAGTCTTGAAGTGATCCAGGTCGATTAGCAGCAATGCACCATCATGATTAAATTGCTTGACCCGTTTTAACATGGCACTCATGTGATCATGCAGTTGCGCACGATTTGCGAGTCCCGTGAGATAATCCTGGTAAGCAAGCTTGCGGATATGTCGTTCTGCTTGTTGATGTTTTAATTCTGTGGCGACACGGACGGAGAAAATATCGAGAATTTCACTTGCCTGTTCGATATACTCTATCCGCCCGCTATGCATAACTACCAGCAGCCCACGCTGGTGATCGTCGGTATAAATAGGAGTACCGATCAAGGCCTGTACACCGGTATTCGTCAGTGCACATTCCTCGGGAAAAAAACGCTGAAGTTCTTCGGGGTAGACGCAGGTCCCTTCCTTCAGGATCTTCATGAACGGGACGCAGGCCAGTGAAAAATTCAGTTCATTGGTGATTTGACCCCTGGCACAGGCAGCCAGCATATTCAGTTTATGCCATTCCTGTTTGTCTTGCAGGGCAATGAATGCATAGTCGGCCCCAAAGACTTCAGCCAGATTCAATACCAGTTGTTCAAAAAATTGCTCACCCACTGCAGACGAGACGCCTGCAGCGATTAGACGGACCGCGTCTTCGATACGTTTTTTATCGGTGACATCCTCATGCATGAGAATAACGTCACGTACTGCACCACGATTATTCTTAATCGGGTAGATATAGCTGCGTAGCCAGCGGCAGTTATCTTTATCCGCTGCATCAGATAACTTGAATAATGCGGGCGGGATATCCATGGCGGTGCCACTAAAGCCCCTGGTGATATATGGCATTACGCCATTCGCCACGAGTTCTTCATCATGCAAAATATTATATTGGGGCATCTTTAGTTCGGGTTTGTTATTCCACAATTGAACGAATGCCGGGTTAACCTGAATCGTGTGGCCATCAGGAGAAAACACTTGCATGCTAAAGGGCGATTGTTCCAGTAGTGAGCGAAAACGTTGTTCAGAGTCGAGTAGTCGTTTATGGGTATCATGGCTGAGGATGAAGCTCATGGTTGTGACCATCGCGAGAAAACCGAGCCACCCCAATGGCACGAAATCAATGATCGAGGCGCGCGCGGCGGTACCTTCCACGACTGTCATCAGGAAAAACACGATGGCCACCAGCAGTGCCAGGGTCATTCGTTCGTGTTTTAACCGCCAGTTGCGGGATAAGGCATATACAGCAAAGCCGAAGTCAACCAGTAAGGCCAGTGAGGCGAGGAGGAAAGCGCGGTTGTGCTCTCCCACTGGCATTGTCACCAGTTCATCCCATGGTAAGCGCAGAAAGGTAAGCCGTTCGATGTGGCTGTATTGCAGCGTGTAAGGCGTTAACAGGTTCCAGACGAACATGCAGATAAACAGCACGGTCATGCCAATCAGAAACCGACGTGGTCGCAGGCCGGTAAACTCGGCAATGACCCAGTGAAATAGCATCATACAAAGGAAGATACAGCCCAAATTCCAGCGTAGGGCCGCAACAAAATCCGCAACGGTTTGTGCCTGGTAGGAGAATATTCGGCCAAATATGGCAAAGACGGCAGACAGGCACAGGCCGGCAAAACACAGGTGCATTAGGTTGACCGGACGTCGCAGCCCAATGTTCAGGTGGTTAATGACGGCGTAAAAGCACACGCCGCTCAACATCACGAGACCATAAATAGTCAGATAATTCAATCGGTTACCTATTAGTGTTTTTATTTTGAGGCAGTCTGTGTGCTGCCTGGTAAGTGACAGTGCCCAATTTATAGCGACTGCAAGGGCTAAAAGCTTTACATTTGTACAGGTATTATCCAGCTGAAAACCCTGCTTACCAGGAGCCGAAACTGTAATTATGGGAGTTATAACAGGAGGAGCAGGCATATGCTGCAGGAAAGTGGTCGCGGCATTGCCAGGTTAATGCCCGGATTCGGATATGGGGCGGTACAACTTGTCGCCCTGGTCGTTTACCTGTCCGGCGTCCGCGGGTCGGTTTCAGGGCAAATTTATCCATTAGAATCTGCTTTGCATGCTACATGTTGTCTGCAAATGTCAGGACTGACTGTTGCTCACTGATCCCGTATCGTCTCAACTTATCAATCATTCGCGGCTTAACATGACACAGGAGTAGTTGAATATTGCGTTTGCACATACTTTCCGCACTGGATTCCAGGGCAGTCATGGCCGTGACATCCAGCATTCCAACATCCTGCATATCGAGCACGACCGCCCTGACGTTTTTGTCCACGCTGGTCAGGGCCTGCAGGGCCTTGTGCGCGGCACCAAAAAAGAGAGGGCCGTCGACGTCATAGACCACGACATCCGGGTATTCGGAGAATTCATGTGCTTTGTGGCGGTGGTCTACCAGGGAACTGCCACTCAATTCGATCATGCGCCGGATAAATATGAACGAGGCGAGCACCAGACCGACGGCAATGGTTTCGCGTAAAGCGGCAAATAGCATAAGTGAGTGAAAATGTCAGATATAATCAGTCAGCGTGAAAGTATCGTGTCGAATACTATGCTGCTGAAACAGCCAGACAAGCCAGCATTTTCACACTGATGTTTATATTCCTCACGAATAATAACAAGCCGGGATAGCCAGCCATGAACCACTCATCCACACTGCCGTGGTGGCAGGTACTGTATAAATATTCCGTGTTCGAGGCGGGTGATTCTGCCTGGTCGCTGATCATTGTCTCCACGTACTTCGGTACTTTCCTGCAGGTTGTACTCAAGGAGCCAGGTGCGGATTTTGGCTGGGCGGTCACCCTCGGTGCGCTGATCATCGCTGTTATCTCGCCCCTGTTAGGCGCGGCCGCCGATGACAGTGGCCGGCGCCAGCCCTATCTGCGCGTATTCGTGCTCGCAGTGGTGCTCTGTACGGCCGCGCTGGGCTGGACGCGGCATTTTGAAACGGCGCTGGTATTGTTTGTGCTCGCCTATGTGTGTGTGAATGGCGCCTTCGCCTTTTTTACCGCGATGATTCCCGCGGTTAGTAATAAAGACAATGTCTCGACAATTGTCAGTATGACCGTCGGTCTTGGTTATGCCGGTGCCTTTATTTGCATGATGTCATTAAGCCAGCTGGTTCAGAATGATGCCCAGGCCGGACGGGTGTTTCTGCCCATGGCTGTCATTTACCTGGTGCTGGCGCTGCCCGCGATGTTTCTGTCGCCGGATTTTAAACGCCGGCATACCGCACGCCTGGATTTCAGGACGGCTTACCGGCGCATCCATGCAACTTTCCACGAGGCACGTCGGTACCGTTACCTGTTCCGGTTTTTGATCGGTGACTTCCTGTATGAAAACGCGGTGGCTTCGATTATCACGCTTATGGGGTTATACGCACGCAACGTGATGCACTTTCAGGCGCACGAGCTGGCGGCACTTTTCGGGCCGGCGATCATCGTCGCGATGTTGTCGGCCTGGTTTGTGTTCGGGCCGCTGGTGCGCAAACTCGGACCGAAACGCGCGGTACTGATCGATCTGGCGATCTGGTTGTTGTTATTCGCCGCGGTGTTACTGTTGCGGCCCGATAGCCACTTTAATGTGGCGGGCTGGTTGTTTTCGGGCAAGACGCTGTTTGCCGTCATCGCTGCGCCCCTGACGGGCCTGGGCCTGGCCGGGGTGTGGTCGACCAGCAGGGTCCTGTTAACCGCGCTGACCCCGGCGGAAAAATCCGGCGAGTTCTGGGGCCTGTATAACCTGTCCGGCCGCAGTGCCAGTGTCCTCGGTGATGCGACCTGGTCACTAGTGTTGACGGTTCTGGGTGAGGGTGTGCGGGGGTATCAGGTGGCGATCGCGGTGCTGGCGGTGTATGTCCTGCTGGGCGGTATTTTCATTGCTTCGTTACCGGATGTACGCCCAACCGCAGCGAACTTTGTCAAAGCCGGTTAAACCAGCGGCAAACACAGAACCTGTCAGCAGCGGATAAACACATCTGGTAGATGGGTTATCAGGCCGGGAGAGGTGGTCATGACCTCGTTGTCAAACGTGGCAAAGTGGGTTGGGGGTATTTGCCACTGCTTGTCTACCGTGACCAATGCAGCCTTAGGGTTCAGCTTAAGGTGTCTGGTGTGCCAGCTGACTGTCCTGTGGCACTTCGCTGCGCTCGTGCATGCCGTAATCGCGTAACACCGATGCCACGCGTATGCGGTAGTCCCTGAAAATAGCATGACGGCCTTTGGCCTGGGCGGCTCGGTGTTGTTTCAGGTTGCGCCAGGCTGCGATAGCGTCTTCGTCGCGCCAGTACGAGAGCGATAAAAACTTGCCAGGAGTGGCCAGGCTTTCGAAACGTTCTATGGAAATAAACCCGTCGATCTGTGCCAGTTGCGGCCGTAACTCGGCGGCCAGATCGAAATATTCACTGGCGCGTTCGTCGTTGGGCCAGACCTCAAAGATGACAGCGATCATGCAAAAGCCCCCTTGTTGTGCATCCAGAGTGCACTTTATCTGCACCAGCATGAATCAGCAATTTGATTCGCCTGCATTTAAACAGTGCCTGTGCAGACTCGCAACGGGCAGTAAGGTGCAGGTCAGATCATGGAATTATAAAAATAAACGGCAAAACAGCGGCTTATATGGTTCCCACAAAAGTGGCCCGGCTCTTGCCTTGTAATCTGCTGGACTCGGAGATTTTGGGGAGAGTCCGGATATTTTATTAACGGTTCTAACCTGAATGATTAAATGGGAGATCATATGGCCTACTTAATGCCTTCTGAATTTGTGACAAAGATGGTGGATGCGGGTGAATCCAAGATTTTTATGTCGACAAGGGATACCTTGATCCGAGCCTTCATGGCGGGTGCCATCCTGGCCCTCGCGGCCGCGTTCGCGATATTTGTTTCGGTCAAAACCGGTTCACCGATCATCGGCGCAGTATTGTTCCCCGTCGGATTTTGCATGTTGTACCTGATGGGTTTCGACCTGTTAACGGGTGTATTCATGTTAACGCCGCTGGCGCTGATCGATAAGCGACCAGGGGTGACGACGGGCGGTGTCCTGCGCAACTGGGGCCTGGTCTTTGTCGGTAATTTTGCCGGTGCTCTCACGGTTGCCGTGATGATGGCTTTTATTTTCACG
>JARRNT010000033.1:0-64909 GCA_037384645.1 Gammaproteobacteria bacterium
TACTGCCAGCTTGCACTGAGGGTGTTTCAATTTGCCAAAGTGTGGTAGCTGTTCGATATCGGTAAACAAAAATTCAGGCCGCAGACTATGAATCAGGGTTTGTTTACGCTCATGCCAGTGATCAAACACAGCACCAAGATGATAGCTGGAGTGTTCGCGTACCGCCCGCAGGGCCTCGAGTGAATACGAAATAATAATCACCTGATGCCTGACAGGTTCCAGCAATGGCAACACCGCGTCGATAACCGCTTCCACGCCGAACTGTTCAATACTCTGGCGTTTGAGTTCGACAAAGGCCTGCACCGCCGGCTGTCCGGCCAGGTAAGCCACCGTCTCCTGCAAGGTGCTGATGGGATTCCCGACAAAGCGATAACCAAAACGATCGAACTCCGAGACAGAAAACTGCTTTAACTGCGCCAGCGTATAATCATGCACGGCACCCTGCTGCCCGCACATCCGCTGCAAATTGCGATCATGAAACAGGACGGGAACCCGATCCTGCGTCAATAACACATCGAATTCGAGATAGGTTGCACCGGCATCCACCGCCGCCTGTAACGCCAGTAAGGTGTTTTCAGGATAACGCCGCGCATAACCACGATGAGCGACCAGGCTGGGAATGGATTGCGTCATGCCTAGATTATAGGTGGAGTTGCGGCGCCCTGCGCACACCGGTTTCCAGTGAGCAGACCTGTAAAAGCAGGCACAGCGGAAATTTTCCAGACTGGAGTTGTCTTATTGTGCAGATATCACGTTTTTCGCTGATTTCGCGACATGGCGTGGTGTGTTGACTTTGAATTCACAGTAAAATATATATTTTTAGTAATAAAGAGGTATCTATGAGCGAAACAGTAATACGAAACTGGTTGGCAGAAATCAGTCGCACGGTGGCCGCACACGATCATGCAGCACACATGCAACTGATTTCCCGTAATGTCTCGCTCATCGGGGTTCCCGGCTTTGACAGTATCGGCTTTGCTGACTGGTCAAAACAGTGTGAATATGAATTCAATCAACGGCTGATCCGTCAGGTCAACTATGGCAATATCAGGATCCGTGTCGTGACCGAGAAACGCCTGGTATTCAAGACTTACGAATCACTGGTCGACAAGGACGGCAACGTGACCGCCCAGGGTATCGAGTGCATCCTGGAAAAAGAGGATGACGGCCAATGGCGACTCGTGGAGGAGCGCATCCTGTCTGCGGATGAAACCCGCCAGTACGACCTGGAGCCAAGCGCTGTCACAATCTGACATGGACAACACCGTCTCCCGCATTCCGGTTGTACTTTGTTTTTCCGGACTTGACCCTACCGGCGGCGCCGGTATCCAGGCCGATATCGAGGCTATTACCAGCATGGGTTGCCATCCCGCGCCTGTCATCACGGCGTTGACCGTGCAGGATACACAGCAATTCACTCGCTACGAGAGTGTTGATCCCCTGTTGCTGGTGGAACAGGCCCGAGCCATCCTCGAGGATATGCCGGTACAGGCCTTTAAACTCGGGATGCTGGGCAGCAGTGAAATCATTCAGGCGATACACAGCGTCCTGATCGACTATCCGGATATCCCCGTGGTAGTTGACCCGGTACTCAGTGCCGGCGCCGGTGGCGCCCTGATCGATGACGATGCCATCGAGAGCCTGTGCAGCCTGTTGTTACCCCAGACTTCTGTGCTCACGCCCAACAGTCCCGAGGCCAAGGTCCTGGCCCCGGCGGCCGACACCCTCACCGCCTGTGCCGAGGCGCTGCAGGACATGGGCTGTGAATTTGTCCTGATCACCGGCGGCCATGAAGCGGGAGACGAAGTCATCAATACACTCTACGGCAATCATCGCGAGCTGGAAAAATTCCACTATGCCCGACTGCCCCATCAGTATCACGGCTCAGGTTGCACCCTGGCCGCGGGCATCGCGGGTTTACTGGCCCAGGGACTGGAACCGTTTGCCGCCATCCACGAAGCCCAAACCTTCACCTGGGAGGCCCTGCGCCAGGCCTATCGCACCGGTATGGGCCAGTGGATACCCAACCGCCTGTTCTGGGCGCGCGAGTATGACGAAACCTCCTAATCCCCTGCACGGACTGTATGTCATCACGGATGCTGCGCTGGCCCGGCAACGCCAGCTGTCAGTGGTGGACATGGTCGAGGCGGCCATTCAGGGTGGCGCCAGGTTGGTTCAGTATCGCAATAAGGACGCCCCACCTGATGTGCAGGCGAAAGAAGCCACCGCCCTGGCCCGCCTGTGCCACGCAAATGATGTGCTGTTCCTGGTCAACGATGACGTCGCCCTGGCGCAGGCAGTTGCTGCAGACGGTGTACACCTGGGTCAGGGCGATACCGGACTCAGTCTGGCCCGGGCCCAACTGGGACCGGAGCGTATTATTGGAGTCACCTGTCATGCGCAACTGGCGCTGGCCCGCAGTGCGCAGGCAGGCGGAGCGGATTACGTCGCTTTCGGACGCTTTTTCCCCTCCCGGACCAAGCCCGAGGCACCACCGGCGGAGATCGCTGTGTTGTGTCAGGCCAGGATGGAATTAGACATACCTGTCGTTGCCATCGGCGGCATCACGCCGGCCAATGCCGCCAGCTTGCTTCGCTGTGGCGCCGATATGCTGGCGGTGATCCATGGCGTCTTCGCGGCCCCTGACATTGCGACCGCTGCAGATGAATATGTCCGCCTGTTCACGTTACAATCCCCGCACACCAGCCAGAGCGTTGACACGCAAGCGTAAACTCGTGCAACGGCTGGCGCCGATGTCATTCAATCAGAACCAACCGATAACAATAGGATAGTTGCATGAGCCGCTCTCACGACCTGTTTACCCAAGCCCAACACTATATTCCCGGTGGCGTGAATTCGCCGGTCCGCGCCTTTCGCGGGGTCGGTGGCGACCCGGTCTTTTTTAAACGCGGGGCCGGCGCCTATTTATTCGACGAAGACGAGCAGAAATATATCGATTACGTTGCTTCCTGGGGCCCCTGCATCGTCGGCCATGCCCATCCCGAGGTCCTCGCCGCGGTACAGACCACCATGCAAAACGGTCTGACATTCGGCGCGCCCACCGCACTGGAAGTGGAAATGGCCAAACGGGTGTGTGAACTGGTGCCGTCCATGGACCTGGTGCGCATGGTCAGCTCCGGGACCGAGGCCACCATGAGTGCGATTCGGCTGGCGCGCGGTTACACCGGACGCGACAAGATCGTGAAGTTTGAAGGTTGTTACCATGGCCACGCCGATTCCTTACTGGTCAAGGCCGGTTCCGGTGCCCTGACCCTCGGTGTTCCCACCTCCCCCGGGGTACCGGCGGACCTGGCGCAACACACTCTGACCCTGCAATACAACGACAGTGACATGGTACGCGAGACCTTTGCCAAACTCGGTGACCAGATCGCCTGCATCATTGTCGAGCCAGTAGCCGGCAATATGAACTGTGTCCCGCCCGTGCCCGGCTTCCACGAAACCCTGCGCGAAGTCTGCGACCAGCATGGCAGCGTCCTGATCTTCGACGAGGTCATGACCGGTTTTCGGGTCGCCCTCGGCGGTGCGCAGCAGATCTATAACATCCGCCCCGACCTGACCACCCTGGGCAAGGTCATCGGTGGCGGTATGCCGGTCGGCGCCTTCGGCGGCAAACGCGAAATCATGGAACAGATTGCGCCCACCGGCCCGGTCTACCAGGCCGGTACCCTGTCCGGTAACCCGGTAGCAATGGCCGCGGGTCTGAAGACACTGGAACTGATCAGCCAGCCCGGTTTTTATGAATCGCTTACCCAGCGGACCGCCCAGTTACTGCAGGGCCTGCAGGCTGCGGCCGATCAAGCGGGCATCCCGTTTACCACCAACCAGGTCGGTGCCATGTTCGGCTTTTTCTTCAGCGAGGACAAACCGATCAGCCGTTTCCAGCAGGTCAGCCAGTGCGATATTGAACGCTTCAAGGTGTTTTACCACGGCATGCTCGACCAGGGGATCTACCTGGCCCCCTCGGCCTATGAAGCCGGCTTTGTCTCCAGCATGCACAGCGAGCAGGACATCGCACAAACGATTGCGACGGCAGAAAAAGTCTTTAATCAACTATAACCAGCACGCAAGAAGGCTCTGCTTGAGTTCATCAAGCGAATGATGGCAAGGCAAAAAGGAATGAAAAAGCGGACGACTCCAGGGATGGAGGAGTTAGAGCGAAGCAGGATGCCAGAGCCGCTTCAGGAACTCAATCAGAGTTTTCTTAGCCAACTTCGGCCTGCTGCATCATGGCATACAGCTGTTCGATGCGGGAAATCACGTCATCGAACTCCAGAAGCTGTTGCTTGTAGTCCAGCGGCATCGGCAGGAATTCACACAGACGTGCGCTAACCCATTCGAGATCATCGTAGTGTGCCGCCATGGTCGTATAAGGCGGTTCGAGCTGGGCAATGATCTTACGCAGCAGGTTGGACATGGGCAGGTACTTGTTGTGCACCTGGATCGGTTGCGGTGCCGGCAGTGGTTCCACCTCGGCCACGATCAATTGGTCAGGCATCACCTCGTTGGACAACATGCGAAAACGCTGGGTACCGCGTAGTGTAATCCCGAGCAGGCCATCCTTACGCCGGTTCCAGTAGGAAATCACGCTCAAGGTGCCGGTTTCATACGTTGCGGCCGCCTGGCCAACTTCCTGGCCGTCGCGAATCAGGACTACGCCGATGGGCGTATCGTGGCGCAGGCAATCACTCACCATATCCAGGTAGCGAGGCTCAAAAATCCGTAATGGCAGTACGCCACCGGGAAACATCACCGTGTTAAGCGGAAATAAGGGAACACGCATAACCATAAAAATACTACTGATTTTCTATTCGAGTTGTGATCTGAATGTGGCTTAGAGGTAAGATTATTTGTAGACCCTGATAGCTGAAAATGCAATCAAACTGAGCCAGTTGTCACGAAATAGACCCACATTTGATGGATTTCGAGGTGTTGTCAGTTGGGTTCCTGGCCCCAGCGCGGCAACAGCTCATGCTCCACCTGCAAGTGATCCAGCAGGCGCGCCACCACGAAATCCACCAGATCGCTGATATCGCGGGGTTTGTAATAAAAACCGGGGTTGGCCGGCAGGATCGTGACCCCCTGTTGTGCCAATTTGAGCATGTTCTCCAGGTGAATGGCGGAAAACGGCGTCTCCCGCGGCACCAGGACCAGTTGCCGACGTTCCTTGATCATGACATCGGCCGCCCGTTCAATGAGGTTATCGCTCATCCCCGTCGCGATCGCGGCCAGGCTGCCCATGGTACAGGGGCAGACCACCATGGCCCGGGCGGTGTGCGAACCACTGGCAGCCGGCGCCATCCAGTCATCGCGGCCATAGACTCGTAACTGGTCCGGGCTCACGCCATAACGGGACTGAAACAGGGCCGCTATCTCCGCGGCGCGGGCCGGCACCTCCAGTTCCGCCTCCATTGCCAGCACCATCTGCGCCGCCTTGGAAAAGATCAGGTCCACTCGGACTCCCGCCTTGAGCAACAACTCCAGCAGGCGCAACGCGTAAGGCGCGCCGGAGGCCCCGGTGAGAGCGAGGATGATATGGTTTTCCTGTGGCATATAGATAATTGTACTTGATCGACGCTTGCGTGTTTTAGCGATTTTCCAGCGTTACAGCACCGGAAGGCGTGAGCCAAATATTTACAATATGAAAGACAACCATCAATTCGAATACTTCAACTGCAATTGATCAATCAGGCGCTGGTGCAGGCCTTCGAATCCGCCGTTGCTCATGATCAGGATCTGATCGCCGCTATCGGCAAGCTCACTGACCTGCTGAATAATGTCCTGTGTCGTTCTGGCCAGATGAGCCCTGTGGCCCAGCTGCTGTTGTACCTTGTCCAGCGACCAACCCAGGTCTGCCGGTTCAAACAGGTAAACCTCGTCCGCCATGGCCAGCGATTGCGCCAGGCTGTCGGCGTGCACGCCCATGCGCATGGTGTTTGAGCGCGGCTCCAGGATCGCAATAATCCTCGCCTTGCCCACCTTGTTACGTAGCCCCTGCAGGGTCTGCTGGATCGCCGTGGGGTGATGGGCAAAATCGTCATAAACGGTGATGCCGCTAATCGTGGCGCGCACTTCCATCCGGCGCTTGATACCCTTGAAGGCAGCAAGACTTTCACAGGCATTGGCGACCGGCACACCGGCGTGATGCGCTGCAGCCACCGCGGCCAGGGCATTAGAGACATTGTGTTCACCCAGCATGTCCCACTTAATAGGCAGCTGGGTTTGACCAGCGTACATCAGTTCAAACTCGCTGCCATCATCCTGGCACAGACGCGCCTGCCAGTCGCCTTCATCGCCAAAGCTCTGCACTGGCGTCCAGCAACCACGCGCGAGCGTTTGTTCCACGGCCTCATCGTGTTGAGGCTTGATGATCAGGCCATTACCGGGCACCGTGCGTATCAGGTGGTGGAACTGGGTCTGGATTGCCTCGAGGTTGGCAAAGATGTCCGCATGATCAAACTCGAGATTATTAATCACCAGCGTACGCGGGTGATAGTGAACGAACTTTGAACGCTTGTCGAAAAACGCGGTATCGTATTCATCGGCTTCCACAACGAAAAACGGCGATTCGCCCAGGCGCGCTGAGATGCCGAAATTAGCGGGCACTCCACCGATAAGAAATCCCGGTTTAAGCTTGTTATGTTCCAGGATCCAGGCCAGTAAACTGGAGGTAGTCGTCTTGCCATGCGTACCGGAAACCGCCAGCACCCAGCGATCATGCAGCACATGTTCAGCCAGCCATTGCGGTCCGGAGCTATAACGCAGACCACGCGACAGGACATATTCCACCGCCGGATTGCCACGCGACAGGGCATTTCCGATTACCACCACGTCCGGCTCAGGTTTGAACTGTTTGGTATCGTAACCGTGGTAAAGGGTAATGCCGGCGGCTTCCAGCTGGCTGCTCATGGGCGGATACACATTGGCATCGGCGCCAGTCACATGATGCCCCATGGCTTTCGCCAGTTGGGCAATCCCTCCCATGAACGTGCCGCAGATACCGAGGATGTGCAAATGCATCAGCCGGACACCGGTATCATCTGATAATTCACCACAAAGCCAAGTATAAATAACAACAAGGCATAGCCTCCCGCGCGAAAAATTGAAGTAGAGAGTGCATGACGAATGACATGGGTATAGATAGCGAGTTCCCAGACAAATACAGCCATGGTGCCAAGATAAAACAAACCAAGCATATTAGGCTGGTTGCCGGCGCTGCTTGCAAGGTATTGCAATGGCAACTGCGCCAGTCCGATGATGATATCAATACCCAATGTCGTGGTGATAGTCTGGACACCGCGCACGGCTCGCCCGTGAATCCATAAGATAAAGTAGACAAACAAAATACTGGCACCGGCATCGACCAGTAAATAGGGGATCACCGTCCCCAGTGGTAATGTGCCACCCTTGGCATCAGGAATCAAAAAGGTGGCAAATTCGAATGACAGTTTAATCACCAGCAATATGGCAAGCAGGAAAGGCGAGTACGGCACATCCTGCGGGCCGCGCTGGAAGATACAGATATCCCAGAATAAACGAATCAGTGCTGACATAGACCAACTTAACCTAACTGAACTTGCAATTGTATTACGATATCCGGCATCATCCTAATCAAATTTATCCTGTCAATCCTGATAGCCTGCCCATGTCCGCTCAGCCAGCAACAAAGCTTGACCTCACATATATCGACAGCGCCGAAGCACTGCAACAGGCCTGTGACAAACTTCTGCATCAGCCCTATCTTGCGATTGATACCGAATTTGTTCGCGAAAAGACTTATTACCCGATATTGTGCCTGATCCAGATAGCCAGTCCGCAGTACTGTTTCTGTATCGATCCCCTGGCGATCCAGGATCTGTCGCCACTGGCATCCCTGTTACAGGACACGCAAACCACCAAAGTGTTTCACGCTGCGCGCCAGGACCTGGAAATTTTACAACAAACTTTTGGCCAGCTTCCTGCACCGGTTTTTGATACCCAGATTGCGGCGACCTTGCTGGGCCTGGGCGATCAGATTAGCTATGCCAACCTGGTCAAACATTTCACAAAAACGCAGCTTGCCAAGGGCCATGCCCGCACCGACTGGCAGCGCCGCCCACTAAGCCACGAACAACTCGAATATGCTGCCGATGACGTGCGCTACCTGGTTACAGTCTATCCCATGATGGTCGACACACTCGACGAACTTGGGCGACTGGCATGGCTTGAGGATGACTTTACTGCTCTGGGTAATCCTCAGCTGTATGACAACGATCCGAAACAACAATGGCAACGCGTCAGTGGTCTGCAAAAACTCAAGGGTGTACAACTGGCGATCCTGCAGCAGTTGGCCACCTGGCGTGAACAACTGGCACAACAACAGAACAAACCACGTAAGTGGATCCTGGCCGACGACAGTTTACTGACCATTGCCATGCAGGCACCGCATAAACCTGAGCAACTGGAACGCATACGAGGTCTCAACGCCAGCCTGATACAACGCCATGGCAGGACTTTGCTGGGGATGGTCGCCAGCGCCAGGGCCATGCCCAAAGACGAATGGCCGATCCTGAAACAACGTAAGGCTCTGGAACCGAATCAGGAAGCGGTACTCGATACCCTGATGGCAATCGTCAAGTTACAGGCTGCCAGACACCAGATTAATCAAAGTGCTCTCACATCACGGCATGACCTCGAGGCACTGCTAACCGGTGATCGTGATATACCATTATTACAGGGCTGGCGTCGCGGCATCGCCGGTGACCAGGTCCTGAAATTTTTACAAGGCAAAACACATTTGGCTGTGACCGAACAAGGCGTATTAACGACTGTCGACAACGACTGACGACTATGGTCAAGTCCTACCTCTTTCCCTGGCGCGCTAACAACCAATTTTCCCTGCTCGTCGATGCGCAGCATTTTTTTCCCGCCATGCTGAATGCCATCGATAACGCCAGACACTTTATCCTGTTTGAACAGTACCTGGTGCAAAGCGGTGAAATCCTGGATCAATTTATCCAGCATCTGATCGATGCCCGGGAACGCGGGGTTTTGGTCTACCTGTTGCTGGACGACTTTGGCAGCAGCGGTGTCTCGCGCAGCGATCAACAACGACTGAGCAATCACGGTATCGATTTGCGTTTTTACAATCCCTTCTCCTGGCGGTCGCTCTATCGTAGTTTACGCCGCGACCATCGCAAATTGCTGATCGTTGACAATCATGTCGCCTTTGTCGGTGGTGCTGGTATCAGTGATACCTATGCCGAGGGCAACCCGAAGGTCATGAACTGGCATGACGTCATGTTACAGATCAGGGGTGAAAACGTCGAAGACTGGATCCAGTCGTTTATGTGGGTCTGGAACCATACCACAGATACCATGCCGCTAGTTGCAGATTATGACCGTGTTAACGCCGGCAACCAGACCGGGCGCGTTTACCTGTCCCGCGGCCTGTTACGCAACGACATCATTCGTAGTGTGATCTCGCATATTCACAGGAGCAGCCAGCGCGTCTGGCTGGCCACGCCCTATTTTGTCACCAACCGCAAATTGCGCCGGGCACTGCGTCGGGCGGCACGCAACGGAATCGATGTGCGGTTATTGTTACCCGGTCCGATCAGCGACCATCCATGGATAAGCCAGGTCGGGCGACGTTACTATCAGAAATTACTGCAAAGCGGAGTAAAGATATTCGAATACCAGCCGCGATTCATACACGCCAAGGTTATGCTTTGCGATGACTGGGCATCCATTGGCTCAAGCAACCTCGATCGCTGGAATCAGCGCTGGAACCTGGATGCCAATCAGGCCGTGCTGGATGGACAATTCAGCCAACAGGTAGAGACGATGTTTGAAAACGACTTTGCCCAAAGTCAGCTCATCACCCATGAAGACTGGGAACAACGTTCCCGCTGGCAGCGTCTGAAAGAACGCTATTTCGGCTTTTATGCCAGCCTGTTGCAATGGTTTAATTATGTGATTAGCCGTCGGCATAAAGGCCCGCACTGACGCCCCCTTGCTATTGCTCCCGGCTTGCTGGCATAAAAAAAGCGGGCCAATGGCCCGCTTTTGTCAGATAGCCGAAAACCTGCTCCTAGCGATGACGCCGGGTGGTTTTCTTTTTGGCTTTCTTCTTGGCGGCCTTTTTCTTGGTCGCCTTCTTTTTGCCTACTTTCTTCTTGGCGGCCTTTTTCTTGGTCGCCTTCTTTTTGCCTACCTTCTTCTTGGCGGCCTTTTTCTTGGTCGCCTTCTTTTTGGCTACTTTCTTCTTGGTGGCCTTTTTCTTGGCCGCCTTCTTTTTGGCTACCTTCTTCTTGGTGGCCTTTTTCTTGGCCGCCTTCTTTTTGGTTACCTTTTTCTTCGTGGTCTTCTTGGCTGCGGTTTTCTTCTTGGTGGCCTTTTTCTTTGTGGTTTTCTTCTTGCTCGCCGCCTTCTTCTTGCTCGCCGCCTTCTTCTTGGCAGCAGCTTTCTTCTTGGTCACCTTCTTCTTGCCCGCGGCCTTTTTCTTACTGGCTTTCTTGGCAGAAGTAGCCGCAGCAGGTTTGGCCTTGGGTTTGGCCGCGCCACCGGCAGGCAGACTGTCCAGGATCTGGGTGATATTCTTGAAAATATCCTGGATTTCACCGATGCCCTGCACCGTCCGCAGTTTGCCCTGTTGACGATAGTAATCAACCAGGGGTGCAGTCTGGGCCTCGTAGACCTTCAGGCGGTTGCTGATGGTGGCCTCATTGTCATCAGAACGCTGCACTACAGTTCCACCGCACTTGTCGCAGATACCTTCCTGACGCGGGGGATTGGTATAGACATTGTACATCTGGCCGCAGGACTGGCAGGTACGACGACCGGTCAGGCGCTGCATCAGGACGTCGAAATCCACATCAATCAGAACAGATGCCTGTAACGGCTTGCCGAGTGTATCCAGCATTTTGTCCAGTGCTTCAGCCTGGGGAATATTGCGCGGAAAACCATCCAGGATGAACCCTTTTTGTGCATCCGGCTTGGACAGGCGTTCCTGAATCATACCCAGCACGATGTCATCGGAGACCAGTTGCCCAGCATCCATTGCAGCCTTGGCACGCATGCCTAAGGGTGTGCCAGCAGCAACGGCTTCACGCAACAAATCTCCGGTGGACACCTGGGGTATGCCGTATTTCTCAATCAGCATTTTGGCTTGTGTGCCTTTGCCCCCGCCAGGGGCACCAATCAATACAATTCTCATTTTAGTTTTGCTCCATATCCAGGTTATTTATTGATGTCCACGAATTCTTATGAGGTCTGTGAATTTTCACTTATGACCAACTATCGTCGCATAAAACTAGACGTTCAGCACAGTCAAGTCAATGCAAAATATGTGTTTAAGTTGTGAAACCGTGTCGACAATTATTCCTGGAAACAGCGTTTTTTGACGCACATTTGAAATATGTGATTCAACTCAACGATGGCGAATGACGCAGGCATAACGAACCTCACATGTCTGCCAGTTAGACTTGATCACCTTCTGCAAACAACCTGCACGCTGACACAACCGTTCAAATCCAGGCAAACAGCACCGGTACATGACAATGTGGACAAAGCGAAGGCCTCAGCCTCTGACTGCCACTAGATGAGGGTGTGAGAACAATCCGGAGGATAGTCCGGAACAGGCAAAATCGGGCAAAATTACCCCATTTACGAGATTTACAGACGGGAACCTGCTGCTACAATACCCGCCTTCTCGGTCAATCTCCTCCACAGCAACATATCTAAAGGTACATTTATGAATCTGGATCGCGTCGGTCCCGGCAAGGACATTCCTAACGATTTCAACGTTATTATCGAGATCCCATCCCACGCCGACCCGGTGAAATACGAGGTCGACAAGGAGACCGGTGCCATGTTCGTGGACCGCTTCATGAATACCGCCATGCACTATCCCTGTAACTACGGCTATATCCCCAAGACCCTGTCAGAAGACGGTGACCCGGTGGATGTCCTCGTGGTAACGCCGATCCCGCTCATCAGCGGTTCGGTGATCCGTTGTCGTGCAGTCGGCGTCCTCAAGATGACCGATGAATCCGGCCCGGATGCCAAGGTCATCGCCGTGCCGATCGACAAGCTGTGCAAGTTGTACCGCAAGGTCAGAACGCCGCAGGACCTGCCGGATTTACTGCTAGCCCAGATCAGGCATTTTTTCGAACACTACAAGGATCTGGAAGAAGGCAAGTGGGTCAAAGTCGAGGGCTGGGCAAATTCAGAGGCCGCCGAAGTGGAAATCAATTCCGCGGTGAAACGCTTCAACGACGCCCCCGAAAAGCCATTTTTCTGATTGCATGAAAGTCTGCATCGTCTCCGACAGTCACGACAACCGTGCCCAGCTGGCGACGGCCGTTCACGACGCCAAACAGCACGGTGCCGAACTGGTGCTGCACTGTGGTGACGTGATCGCACCAACGACATTACGTAGCCTGCCGCCTCTGGAACTGCCGGTCCATGTCATCCATGGCAACAACACCGGCGACCTGGTCGCCATGCACGACATGATGCAGCAATATCCGGAGATCATTCATTATCACGGGATGGATGCCTCACTGGAGCTGGCTGGCCGGCACATCTTTCTGGTGCACTATCCCCATTACGCCCGGGCCATGGCCCTGACCGGCGACTATGACCTGGTCTGTTGCGGCCATGATCATCGCTTTCTGATCGAGGATATCCCCAACATCAAGGGCAGTCATACGACCCTGCTCAATCCCGGGACCGTTGGCGGTATCGGCAAACCACCCACTTATATCCTGGGCGACATGGCCAGCATGGAATTCAGCGTGCTGCCAGTACCGGTGGAGCAACTGGTGATTCAGAATACCGACTCGGTCACCCCCCACCGTTAGGTCGCAACACCACTTGCCGCCAGCATCAACCTGGCGTGTTTTTCCCAACCCAGCGGCGCCCGCCTTCGCGCAGGGTTTCCTGTTTCCAGAATGGCGCACGGGATTTGAGTTCTTCCATCAAGTGACGGCAGGCAGCGAAGGCTTCCGCACGATGGGCGGACCAGACCGCGACCAGCACGATAGTATCGCCGGGTGTCACCTCGCCAACCCGGTGCAGGAGCAACACGTCCAGCAAGGACCATTGCTGCATCGTCTGGTTGACGAGGTCCTGCAGGTACTTTAGCGTCATCGCGGGATAATGCTCCAGGCGCATTGCGCTAATACTTTCATCTTCGTTGAAATCACGCATGCTGCCAACAAATACCGCCGACGCACCCACCTTGCCAACCAGGCCCGGCATCTGTTGCTGGTAGCTATCAAGCCGTTGCCAGGGCGATATAGGATCAGTAGTAATCTCGATCTGCATCGCGCTCAGCCCCCGGTCACCGGCGGAAAAAATGCCACTTCATCCCCGTCATGCACGGGATGCCCGGACTGAACGTATTCCAGGTTAACCGCCATCAACACATTGGCCGGCATGGCTTCACGGGTACACTGCTGCCAGACATCGGTCACCGTAGTGATCCCGGCCGGTTCGAGCTGCAAGTCACTGTGGCCGACACGTTCACGCAAACTGGCAAAGAATTTCACTTCAATCGTCATCGCTTGATTCGGTCATCATTTCAAACAGGTATACTAACATTTTAGCTTTATTGGACCGATGATGACATGAGCAAACTGACCCACTTCGATCACAAAGGCGATGCCCACATGGTGGATATTGCCGCCAAGGACATCACCCACCGCCGCGCCGTTGCCCGAGGCCAGATCCGGATGCAGGCACAGACCCTGCAGCTCATTGCTGAGGGAGGACACAAGAAAGGCGATGTACTGGGCGTGGCGCGCATTGCCGGCATCATGGCAGCCAAAAAGACGGCCGATCTCATCCCCTTATGTCATCCGCTGAGCCTCACACACATCAGCATCGAATTCAGCCTCGACCCGCAGGCTCAACTCGTCGAATGCCGGGCAACAGCAGAAACGGACGGTAAGACCGGCGTGGAAATGGAGGCACTGACCGCGGTGCAACTTTCAAATCCGGCGGGAAATCCGGACACTGGCAACGCTAACATATTCCCTAAAACCGGATTTTGGGCGACCAACTCTAAACTATCAGACAAACTGCCGATATATTTCCCACTGGTCACTGCCCTGAAGGTCAAACATGACTCCTTCGCATTCGCCTTTTCTGCGTGCACTTTTGTATATCGTAGTCAGCATCCTGCTGTTCCAGCCATGTCTGAGTCTGGCCCGCAACGGTGACGACTGGGTACTGGTGGAACGTTTTAAAGCCCAGCTCAAGCGTGCCCAGGCCGGCAACCCTAACGCCATGTATGAGGTCGCGCATATGTATGAACGCGGTCGTGGCACTCCGCCCGATATCCACCAGGCTGTGCAGTGGTTTGAACGCGCGAGCGCCAAAGGACAGGCTGACGCCAGTGCGCAACTGGGGGTGTTGTACCTGGAAGGCAACGGGGTAAAACGCAGCTTACAAAAGGCCTTGCACCTGCTCAAACCTGTCGCGGAAACAGGCAATGCCACGGCGCAATATTATCTCGGCCAGATGTATGAACAGGGCAAGGGGGTGCGCCACGATCTGGGTCAGGCGGAATACTGGTACCGGCAGGCGGCCAAAAGCGGGCATTATCTGGCGATCGACAGGCTTAAGCTGCTGGCGCGCGCGAAGGAAAAATCCAGGCACCGCCAATCTGTCGCGAGCAGTAAACTCCGTTCCCGGGCAGCGAAAACCGACTCACCGGCCATGGTGCTCATGCGCACCGTGTTGCAGGCTAAATGGCAAAAAGCCGGCCGACCTAGCAGCTTCCTGCCCTCCGCCAGTACCCATTGCCGGCGACAACACAATCGGGCCGTAACCTGCAAATCCGGTGTACAGGAGCGCAAAACTTATGATGCCGTGGTTCGCTACTCCACCAATGCGACCCTGTCAGGCTTTAAAAATGCGGACACCTTTGAAGTGTCGTATGTGAATACGGTACTCAAGGTGAAACCGGTCGTTCGCCATCAGCTCGACGGCAGCACCACAACGCGGCGACCACCGAATATCCCGCTGGGCAAACAGTCGGTCACCCACACGCTGCGCTGCGAGTTAAAATCCGTCAATCAGCTTGTCTGCGTAAAAGACAACAACATGACGGACACTTTCACGCGGGCGAAATAAGTATTGCGATGAATGAGTGTCTGGATTCAGACGCGACGGTGCTCTGTGATCACCATGAAGGCACGTTTGCGCCGGTCGGGGTTAACACGCCGGTCCTCAGTGACCAGAACCCGATCGCTATCATAGAAAGGTAAATCCGGCATCGTCTGGCCGCGGCGCCTGTCGCGCCAGGAACGGCGTCGTTCCAGACTGTTAGGTGAGAGCAACAAACGCACCAACACCACAATGCCGATAAATAGGGCGATACCGAGGACTACAGGTAAACTGCCGAAAATATCCGTCAGCGTGTTCATAGTCGTCATCTCTTTCTCTAGTTCCCAGTGAATTCCATTTTCTTGTAATCTAGCAAGAATAGGCTATGGGGACCGGTGCTGAATCACATTTTACGTTTATTCATACGGGTTTTACGTGTATTCACACAGGAACCTGCACTAAAATGCCGCCATGTCGCCCGTTGCGCCGCCACAAACACTCGAGGAACTCCTTCACCGTACCCGTGCGATCGCCGGCTGCAGTCTGCAGGAACTGGCACAACAACAGCAACAGCGTGTGCCCGAGGATATGCGGCATGCCAAAGGCTGGACCGGACAGTTGCTGGAACAGGTCCTGGGTGCAGACGCCGCGTCCCTGGCACAGCCTGATTTTCGCGCCCTCGGCGTTGAACTGAAAACACTCCCGGTTCTGGCCAATGGTCAGCCCAAGGAATCCACCTACGTCTGCACTGTTCCACTGCAAAGTGACGGCCAAAGCAGCTGGCAGCAATCCTGGGTCCGACGCAAGTTACAATGCATCCTGTGGCTGCCGATTGAGGCTGATCCCGCCATTGCCCCGGGGCAACGGCGGGTTGGCTCAGCGCTATTGTGGCAACCTGACTCCCGGCAACAGGCGATCCTGCAGCAGGACTGGGAGGAACACATGGATCTGATCCTGCTTGGGCGTGTGGATGAAATCAGCGCCCATCAGGGAACTTACCTGCAGGTACGACCCAAGGCCGCAGACCATACCGCCCTGCGCATGACAACAGATAACGAAGGCAACATGATCCGGACATTGCCACGGGGTTTCTATCTACGCAGTTGCTTCTCAGGCGTAGTGGGTAGCGAGAATCTCTGCGGTGAAGCAACTGCGTATCCTGCTATCTATTAATTTGACGCCCATCAACCCGCAATGTTCGGCGCATTTCGGCTTATCATAGTCGGCTTTACACATAACTTTGTTCGCTCGCATGACTGACGCAGCCGGCCCTGCGGTTTTTCCCTTTTCCGTGGATTAGGATACGCCTGGCCAACCCCATGCCGGGCGCGTGGATACTCGCTGTGGAGCTCCATTAGCCCCAGGCACAAAAGCCCGAGTCGACATAACCCTGTCGTTTTTCAGGCATCTGTGGATAAACTTGTGAGAGCGCAGGCTTCACCAGTAAAATGCGCCTTTGTCCGCAACACTGGAAAAAAGCATGAGTCAATCGGATACACCACAGGGGGTCGCAGCTGAACAGGCCTTTAACATTCTCGATCCAGAGGCCACCCGCAACCTGCTGGCGCAACATCAGACCGAACTGGCCGAACTGCCGGACGATGCCTCCGAACTCGACCGCACCCGGCTGAAACTGGAAATTGCCTCTGACCTGCTGGCGCTGGAGCAAAAGGAACAGGCCTGGCACCAGGCGCGGGCCTGCCTGCCGGTTTTCCTCGATGCCCAGGCCTGGCAACAGGCGGTGGAAACCTGTGATGTCCTCTACCAATGCGAACAGGATGATTCCGTGCTGGCCCTGGCCCATGGCGTCTGGCTGGCAGTCACTTTCCCTGTTGCCCCGGAAACCACGGTCGCCATGTTGCAACACATTGTCGATGAAACCCCGCCTGATTCGGATGGCGCTGCTGTCGCCGCAATCAGCGCACACTATATTGCCGACCTGCGCGCCAGCGAGGACAAGCGCGACAGCCTGATGTTTCTGACGACACAGATTATCGCCCAGGTCGCCAAACGCCACAGCCAGGTTAACGATCAGGATATGCTGGAGTTCTGGCTGGAACGTCTGGAACTGAAAGAGCCGGCGGTGTTCCTGCCACGTCTGGCCAAGGTACTGGATATTATCGTCGGCGAGCGCTGGTGGTTCGACCGCGATCAGTTACGCCAGATGATCCCGGACAATTGATAACCCCAACATGGCCACCCCGGTTAAACCTTCATTTCTAGGCAAGGCACAGCGCTATATCCTCACGGGCGTGCTGACCGTGATCCCCTTGTGGTTTACCTATGCCGTGTTCGAATTCTTCCTGCGTAACCTGTCACGCATTGGCCTGCCCTGGGCTCGCGCCCTGTCACGCCGAATCGAACAAAGCTGGCCACAGGTAGCCAACTGGATCCTGACAGACTGGTTTCAGAGCAGCCTCGCTGTCGTGCTGACCGTCCTGGCCCTGTACCTGCTCGGCTGGATCGCCACCCGCGTCATCGGCCGCCGTATTATCGATTTGTTTGAATTCGTCATTCACCGTATCCCGCTGGTGCAGTCCGTCTACGGTGCCATTAAGAAATTTATCTCGGTGCTGCAGACGAAACCCGATGAAGTCCAGCGCGTCGTCCTGATCGCCTTTCCCTCGCCGGAAATGAAAACTGTTGGTTTTGTCACCCGGGTCATGACGGATAAACACACCGGCAAACAGCTGGCGGCCGTGTACGTACCGACGACGCCAAACCCGACCTCGGGTTATATCGAAATCGTACCCATTGAAAGCCTGGTCGCCACTGACTGGACGATGGATGAGGCCATGACGTTTATCATCTCCGGGGGTGCGGTGGCGCCGGAACATATCAAATACGAGAACCCGGCCGAGCCTTCAGCAGGCCCGCGCTGAAACAGACCTATTTCTTTGACTTCTTTTTCTTTGCCTTTTTCTTGGTGATATACACGCCCGGGAACCAGGTCTTGTGCAACTGGGTGGTCTCATCCAGGTTATCGTTACTGTCATCCACGAAATGGAAGCTACTTTTCCCGATACGAATCACGTCATCGTGCTGAAGTTTCCTGAGCCTGACCTGCTCCTCATTGACGAAACAATGGTTGGTACTGTCCTGGTCCTGCAGGTAATACTCAAATTGCAGCTGCGCCTGCTCCTGGGGAATGGCCTCGATGACGGCATGCTGTTTGCTGACCAGTTCGTCATCCAGGCAAATGTCGTTGTCGCTGCTGCGACCGATGGTGAAACGGGGTTTGTCAATTCGAAAGCGGACACCGGCGTCGGCATCCTGAAGTAAAATCAATAAAGCCATGGCAATCTGCATTGGTAAGGCAACGCAGAAGATTATAGTGGTCAACGGCGCCGACTGCGAGCCCGATGTCTGCCCGCAGTGCCCGGGATCACGCAGTTGCGGTTATTCTGTCGCGATCAGTCTCAGACGACGGCTGAAATTCCAGGTCCTGGACGGGGTCTCACCTGCACCCGGCAGTTCGAAATCCAGTTCAACCGCATCCAGCAGGGGTAGCGGTCCGCTGGCATCGAATTTAAAACTGTTCTTGCCGATACGGATCATGTCCCCGTCATGCAGTCGGGTCCGGACAATCGCGCGATCATTGACATAGGTATGATTGGTACTGGCCAGGTCCTGTAAATAAAACGCCAGCCCCTCTTCTTCCTCGACGATCTCAATGATGGCATGGTGCTTACTGACAAAGGCACAGGGCAGACAAATATCGTTCTCCGCCGTATCCCGGCCGATAGACAGGTAACGTTGATCGATCCGATATTTGATACCCGGCGCACCGCTGGCAAATTGAATCAGCGCAGGCATATCTCTCCTCCCACCCTCTGTCGTTTTGCAACTCATCACGTTTTTTATTGAGGGGAAAACGAGCATAGATCAGCCAGACGATCAAAAAATGTGGGGTTCGTCACATTTTTTTAGGTTTTTGATCAGAGATTGTGCAAAGGGGTGCCCGTCGGGGCACCCCCTGGTTGCGGCCTTATTTAAATATTTGTTGAAGAAATACCTGTAATTTTGCCCAGGAGTCCTTGTCGGCCCTGGCGTTGTAAGCCAGCGGCAAATCGAATTTTTTGCCCAGGGCGGTGGCATCCGGGTTGGTAAAGGAGTGCTTCGCCCCCGGATAATTCACGAATTCATAGTGCACGCCGGCGTGCTGCATCTCCTGTTTGAACGCGGTTATCTGGGCCGGGGTGGTAAACGGATCCGCCTCACCGTTGAACACCATGACCCGGGCCTTGACGACCCCGGGCTTCGCCGGTGCTTTGGTCGCCAGGCTGCCATGGAAGCTGGCGACCCCTTTGAGATCAATGCCCTGTCTGGCCATTTGCAGCACGATACCACCACCGAAGCAGTAGCCGATGGCGGCGATCTTGTCTTTTTCGGTAAGCGGGTTGGCCTGCAGCTGTTTCAGCGCCGCCAGGAAGCGCTGCTTGGCCACTGGCATGTTATTACGCACCATGCCGGCGAACTTGCCGGCATCCTTGGGATGGGTCGCAGTCTTGCCGTTGCCGTACATATCCAGGGCAAACGCCACATAACCCAGCTTCGCCAGCATCACCGCGCGATGGCGGGCATAGGCGTTTTGTCCCCACCACTCGTGCACCACCAGCACCCCCGGGCGCTTGCCCTTGAACTTGGTATCGTAGGCCAGGAAACCGGTGAGCCTGGTGTCGCCGCCATGATAGTGCACCACCTTGGTCACTACCCGGGCATGAACCGATGGCAGTGCCAGACTGAACAACAAGATCGCAATAAATTTACGCATACTCGCCTCCCGAGTCTGTTTGGAATAGCCGACGCGCGACCTGCCACATGTGATGTCGGTAATACATTCTGCTAGCGAAATAACGGCTTGTCACGATATTCCAAACACATTTTGCAGCCGGGCCGTTACCACAAAACTGGCGAGAGCTTGTGCAATCGCTCATGCCCCTGCCTGTTCCTGGCATGATATTTGGCAGCAGGCCCAGATTACCACTAGAATCCCTGCATGGCCGCAAAACGCATTTATCTCGACAGCTTCGATCTCAAGCCCGGTCGCATACTGGCACGCAAGTACGAAGTCATTTCTCAGCTGGGCGCCGGCTGGGAAGGCGAGGTATTTCTAATCCGGGAACTGGCCACCGGCATCGAGCGTACTGCCAAGATGTTTTTCCCGCAGCGCAACCCGCGTGACAAGGCGGTAAAATTTTACGCTAAAAAACTCCACAAGCTGCGCAATTGTCCCATCGTGATCCAGTACGGCGCCCAGGAGCACATCACGGTGAAGAGCCTGCCGGTTACCGTGCTGATCTCTGAATATGTCGAAGGCGAACTGCTTAGTCAGTTCATTGCCCGCCAGCCCGGCAAACGCCTGCAACCGTTTGCTGCCCTGCATGTATTGCATGCCCTGGCCTGCGGCATGGAATGCGTACACGGCATCGGTGAATACCACGGTGATCTGCACACCGACAACATTATCCTGCAGCGCTATGGTCTAGAATTTGACATGAAACTGGTTGACCTTTTCCAGTCCCCTTCCTCGAAACGTGACGCGATACAAAGCGACACCGTTGATATGATTCACATCTTTCATGAAGTCCTTGGCGGTGCCAGGCATTATGCAAAACAACCTGCCGGGGTCAAGGCAATTTGTAACGGCCTGAAACGTACCCTGATCCTGAAGAAATTTCGCAGCGCCTCACAATTGCGGCGTTATATCGAAACCATGCAGTGGTAAGCATCAGCCAAGGAGTCAGGTTCTGGACAAGTCACTGTTATTTACGCAAACCGACATGCAGTCGGCGGAGTCATACCAACTCGGTTCAGGCGAGGTCGTGGTCTTTACCCACCGCTCCCCGGACAAGGACACGGTTAATGAAGATTGTGCCGCGTTAATCCCGTATGACGATAACAACGCGGTCCTGGTCATCGCCGATGGTCTTGGCGGACTCCCGGGAGGCAGTACCGCCTCCAATCTTGCCGTGCGCCGGCTCAAGGCATCGGTCGAAAAGGCGGCAGTGGAACAAACCCCCTTACGCGAGGCGATCCTCGACGGGATTGAGCGTGCCAACCGCGATATCCTCGGCCAGTCCAGCGGCGCAGCCACCACCATCGCGCTGGTCGAAATCCAGGGTGAACGCATGCGTCCCTACCACGTCGGCGATTCGATGATCCTGTTATGCGGCCAGCGCGGCAAACGCAAACTGCAATCCGTTGCGCATTCACCGGTAGGCTATGCCGTGGAATCCGGGATGCTGGATGTCGACGAGGCTGTCCACCATGAAGAACGCCACCTCGTCTCCAATGTCGTCGGCGCCCCGGATATGCGAATCGAGATCGGTGCCAGCCAACGCATTGCCAAGCGCGACACCCTGGTCCTGGCCAGTGACGGGCTGTTCGATAACCTGTACCTGGATGAAATTGTCGAAACCGTCCGCAAAGGCGATCTGCCGGCTTCGGCCGAAAAATTGCTGGCGCTGACCCGGGAACGCATGAACATGCCGCAAAGCGGCCAGCCCTGTCATCCGGATGACCTGACATTTATCCTGTTTCGGCGCAAAACCGCCAGCCACTGAACCCGTCCGCTAAATGCCGGTCCTAGTGATGTCGAGACCATCACCCATTATAATAGTGTCCATGTTGTTGACTGCACGCCTGTTCATTACCCTGTTTCTCGCCCTGCCCCTCACGCTGAGTATGGCCATGGCGGCACCCGTTTCACACTCCCGCGAAATCGATATCACGGCGCAAGACCACAGCATGCTCAGCCTGCGGCAATTCCCGGCCCAGGGTCACTATCTGGCGATCTGGATCGCGAGTGGTTATGGCCTCTCTCCCCGGGACGTGCAACTGGCCAGCGGCCTGGCCCGGCAGGGCGTGGAAGTCTGGCAAATTGATTTTGCCCAGGCCATGTTCAAGGTAGGCGGCAGTAATTTTTTACGTAAACTCAACCCGAATTACGTGGTAGACCTCATCCATGCCGCCCGCACACGTACACATAAACATATCGTACTGATTTCACATTCCTATGGCGCAATCCCGGCCTTACGCGGGGCTACCCTGTGGCAACAGTCACATAATGCCGGAGATCGGGTGCGCGGCGTGATTCTGATGTCGCCTGACCTGTACGCATCGATCCCGGCACTGGGCCTGCCGCCGGATTATCTGCCCATCGTGCACACGACCAACATCCCGATCGTGATTTACCAGTCCGGCAAGCGTGGTAATGCCGGACAGTTTCCCCGTCTGTTAAAGGCCCTGGTCCAGAGCAATCACTCGGTCTTTTTCCGGTTCATGCCATCAGTGACCAGCCCGCTGTATCCCGGCGATACCAGTGCCCCGACCATGCGGCTACTGCGCAAGCTACCGTCAGAATTGCATGGGGTAATTCGAATGCTCGACAGACTGCCTGCCCCCAAAAAGGTGCCGCAATATGCCTTTCGCACGGAACAGATCGTACCGCTGGACTCGCGCCTGAAACCCTATCGAGCACAACCCAGACCCCGCAGTATTTCCCTGGTCAGCGCCGATGATCGCCATTTCCATATTGACGACTACAAGGGCAAAGTTTCTGTCATCAATTTCTGGGCCAGCTGGTGCCACCCCTGCCGCGAAGAGATTCCCTCACTCAATCGCCTGCGCAAGAAAATGCGTGGCAAGCCTTTTCAGCTGATTTCCATTAATTACGCTGAAAATGCAAAAACCGTAAAGGCCTTTCTCAAGCACGAGAAGGTCGATTACCCGGTCTTACTCGATATGAATGGCAAGGTCTCGGCCAAATGGAACGTCATAGCCTATCCGTCGACGTTTGTTATCGGTAGTGATGGCAAAATTCATTATGGCGTGAATGCCGCCATCGAGTGGGACTCGCCACATGTCATCCACCTGCTCGACAAGCTGATGCCACAAAAGCTGAGCAACCACGCTGCACATGAAAACTTTGCCGCTGTCCGTCAATCTCAAACAGCGCAGCCTGGCTCAAACCCGGTAACCGACTGATTACCCTGGCGCCCGCCCGATCCTGCCAGTAGTCAAACCTGTTGGAAGGCAACGAGCACGGCAGTGTTCCGTTGATCGCGGCGGTTACCATTACCACGACAAATATCTGCATTACACTGCAATATTACCTTTACGAATTTTCTCGATAAAATCGTTCTAGCAGGACAACTAGAGATTGACGGGTACACGCTCACCACACTCACTAAGAGTGTTGGTGGTTAACCCGTTACGTCAGGTACTATCGTGTAGTGTTGTTGTTACTGGCTTTCACCTCATATAACAACGCAAGCTGGCTCTTCAGGATTAAAACCATTCACCACCAGTCAGCTCTTATGCTATTTTTGCCCAAACCGGCAATGTCACCTACAATAGGCCGACTATGAAACAGGATAATCGACAGCCATGAAACTGAGTGTCAACGCCTTTCGCGAGTGGGAACACAAATCCATCACCCTGCTAGGCATGTCAGGTGTCGGTAAGACACGGCTGGCGGCCATGCTACGCAAACACGACTGGTTTCACTATTCCGGTGATTACCGGATCGGCACGCGTTACCTGGACGAACCGATACTGGATAATATCAAGTCAAAGGCCATGCAGGTCCCTTTCCTGCGCGACCTGTTGCGAAACGATTCTATATATATAGCCAACAATATTACCGTTGATAACCTGCAACCTGTCGCCAGCTTCCTCGGCAAACTGGGCAACCCCGAATCCGGCGGTTTGCCGCTGGAGGAATTTAAATATCGCCAGGCCCTGCATCATGACGCCGAAATCGCCGCCATGCGCGATGTCCCGGGATTTATCAACAAGGCTCGCGAGATCTATGGCTATAAGCACTTTATCAACGATGCTGGAGGCAGTGTCTGCGAACTCGATGACCCGGACGTGGTGGCGCAACTGGCCGAACACACGCTGATCATATACATCCAGACCAGTGACCAGGATGTTCAGGAATTGATTCGCCGTGCTGAAAAAGATCCCAAGCCCCTTTACTATCGCGAGTCTTTTCTGGATGAAATGCTGGATACGTACATGCAGGAACGTCAGTTCGACTATGTAGCCATGATTGAACCTGATGATTTTGTTCGTTGGGTCTTCCCTCGCCTGGTAAATGCCCGTATTCCGCGCTATGAAGATATTGCAAAACGCTACGGGTACACCATCACCACGGCAGACATGTGGCAAATCCAAAGCGAACAGGACTTTTTAAGCCTGATCGAAAACGCACTGGGTCAATAACAAGGGCCGGAGGTTAACAAGTATGCCATTGGTGGCACATACCGCATTACCCAGTTTCCATCGCCTGCGCGAACAGGGGGAGACAGTCCTGGAGCGGGATCATGCCCTGCAACAGGATATCCGTGAGCTGCACATCGGCCTGCTCAACATGATGCCCGATGCCGCACTGGAGGCGACCGAGCGCCAGTTTTTTCGACTGGTTGGTGAAAGTAACCAGATCGCACAGTTCTATATGCACCCGTTTACCATCACTAACCTGCCACGCAGTGAAAAGGGACGTGCGCATATTGAGCAATACTATGAGACTTTTGATCAGATCAAACAGGCCGGTCTTGATGCACTCATCATTACCGGCGCCAACGTGCTGGGACCGGAACTCTCAACCCAGCCATTCTGGCAACCCCTGATCGACGTCATCGACTGGGCCTATGAAAATGTCACCTCGACACTATGCTCCTGCCTGGCAACCCATGCAGTACTGGAATTTCGCTATGGCCAGAAACGACGGCCCCTGGGTTTCAAGCGTTGGGGGGTTTATTCACATCGGGTCGTGACGCGCACGCATCCGCTGATCGTCGGCGTCAATACCCGGTTTGATGTGCCGCACTCACGCTTCAACCAGATCGATCGCAGCCAGTTCGATGCTGCAGGGCTGCCGGTGCTGGTGGAAAGCCAGACGGCCGGCGTACATCTCGCCACCAGTGCAGATCAGCTCCGCCTGATTTTTTTCCAGGGCCACCCGGAATACGACAGCATCAGCCTGCTCAAGGAATACAAACGCGAGGTGATACGATTCATCAATGGCGATATCAGTGAGTACCCGCCCTTCCCGGAAAATTATTTCAGCCTGCAAAGGCAGGCCATTCTCGACGAGTACCGCGTTGCCGTCATCCGCGCCCGACAAAAATCGGCACCAATTCCGGCGTTTCCCGAGGCCCTGATCCGCCGGGATCTGGATAACACCTGGCACGATACCGCCGAGGCCATCATCAATAACTGGATCGGCGCTGTCTACCAGGTCACCAGCGTGGATCGGAAAATGCCTTTCAAAAAGATCATCAACCCCGATGACCCGCTGGGACTCAGAAACTGAACTTCACCTTGCGGAAAATCCTAATCTTTGCGCAGTTTCAGCGATTGATTGTATAACGCCGGATCGTCCCAGTCCCGATTGCCTACCGCACGGCGGATGACCTTGCCTTTCGGATCGACAATATAGGTCGTCGGCAGGCCGATCACCGGGTATTGCTTGATCACCCGACCGTGCATATGCAGTAACAGGGGAAAGCTGACAGGATAAGATGCCAGGAACTCGAACACCTTGTCGGCACTTTCACCAACATTGATGGCCAACAGCTGGGCGCCTCTGCCCTTGAGCTTTTCCACATGCGTTGCATAGACGGCATTTCACGCCGGCAAGGCGGACACCAGTGCAACGGTTCGCCTTGATTGAATGGAAAACGAATGCCTGTTTGCCGCCAAATTTGCTGAGAACAGGCAGGTGTCTACCGCGAAATTTTATGCTGCAAACGAATGCAATAATCTATTCACCCACACCGCGCTGGCTAACACGGCGATGGCCGCAACCGGGATTCCGGTTTGCAAGGTGATTTTTATCCTGTTTCCCCGGCCTCACTCGGGCTAAAATTCAGCTTATGAATATACCTCACGGCATGCTCCCGCCCACCTGGCTGCTCATCGGCCTGGCGATTTACCTGCTGACATGGTGGGTGGTGTTACGTACCAGCCCCTGGAAGCGCCTGCTGGATAACTCACTGAGCCACGGGTTCCTCGGGACCTGCGTACTGATACTGGTATTGTGGCATATTACTACCCAGCAATTGCCGGGGCTGAATTATCACTATCTGGGGGCAACCCTGCTGGCGCTGATGTTTCGTTGGCAACTGGCCTTCGTCGGGGTCAACCTGGTGTTGGTGGGCATGTGGCTCAGCGGCGATGGCCACTGGCAAACCCTGCCGATCAATGCCCTGACCATGGGACTGATCCCGATCCTGGTCAGCTATGGTATCTATCGCCTGGTGGATTCGAAATTACCCAATCACCTGTTTGTCTACCTGTTCCTGAATGCATTTTTTGGTGCGGCACTGACGATTGGCGTCGCGTTCACTGTATCCGGTCTGTTACTAACCTCCGCCGGTGTTTATCATCTTGATTATCTGGTCAATGAGTATTTCCCGTTTCTGCCATTAATGATGTTTCCGGAATCTTTCATCACGGGCATGCTCATGACCCTCGCCGTGGTTTTCTATCCGCAATGGGTGCTGACATTTGACGATGCCCGCTACCTGAATAAATAATCTCACCCACTATCAAGCGAATAGTTCTTGCCGAGTATGGGCAATGTTGTTGAAATAACCGCTCTTGATACTCCCGGATAACTGAATCGTGACTGTGTTTTCGCGCAATGTACCGCTGCTGGCGGTATGCCAGGCCCTGATGATGAGCGCCAATACCCTGCTGGTGGCCACCTCTGCCCTGGTTGGTTACGCCCTCGCCTCCAACAAGGTCTATGCAACCCTGCCTTTTGCCCTGCAGTTAATCGCCACCATGTGTACCACTATCCCGGCCGCCATCCTCATGCGCAAAACCGGACGCCAGCGTGGCTTTATGCTCGCCACTGTGCTTGGCATGTCCGGGGGAAGTTTGTGCACCCTGGGCATCCTGCATGGCCAGTTTGTGATTTTCGCGCTGGGTGGCATGCTGTTGGGCATGTTCAATGGCTTTGGCAATTATTACCGGTTTACCGCCGCGGATATTGTCGATCCGGCACACAGGAGCCGTGCCATCTCACTGGTACTGGCCGGCGGCGTCATTGCTGCCATCATCGGCCCCAATCTGGCCAACCTGACCCGTAACCTGATTGGCAGCGCAAACTTCGCCGGCAGCTATGCCTCGATCATCGGCTTATATGTCCTGTCGCTGGGCATCCTCAGTTTTCTAAAATTACCGCAAAACAGTCACACCAGCAAAAAGCAAACGGACAGCGGCAGACCGCTTGCTGTCATTGTGCGTCAACCCAAATACATCGTTGCCGTCATTTGCGGCATGCTCGGCTATGGCGTGATGGCCCTGGTCATGACCGCCACACCACTGGCCATGCAACAACATGCCTATCCCTTTTCTGACACTTCTTTCGTGATCCAGTGGCACGTGCTCGGGATGTACGTGCCTTCATTTTTTACCGGACACCTGATTCATCGTTTCGGCGGTATCCGTATTATGTTACTGGGAGCCCTGGCCGGCCTGGCCTGTGTTGCTATCAACCTCACCGGCACCAGCGTCACCCATTTCTGGATTGCCCTCAGCCTGCTTGGTATCAGCTGGAACTTTCTGTTCATCGGAGCCACCTCGTTGTTAACCGAGACCTATCGACAGGAGGAAACCTTCAAGGCCCAGGCCGTCAATGAATTTTCTGTTTTCAGCACGGTGGCCATTTCATCGCTCTCCGCCGGGGCATTACAAAACCTGCTTGGCTGGCAGGCGGTGAACCTGGGCGCCATTATACCTTTAGCTATTATCCTGTTCAGCCTGCTATGGCTCTATACACGACCTAAGACGGAGACAATCGAACAGGATGTCGAGCGCGATATCATTTCACCAGTGCTGACGCAGCCGGATTAATCTCACGGATTTCATCGAATACAACCACTCATTTATCCATCACAACGGAAAACCTAGCTGGCTGTCTTACGCTTACCCGTTGACTTACCACCCCGTGCTTTAGTCGATGTCTTTTGTTTGGCTTTATGGGTTTTATTTTTTACCGTCCGCTTCGGGCCTTGAGGCGATGGCTTGTCTTCAGCAAAGACACTGATATTCAACTGACGGTTGCTGACCCAGACCTTTTTGAGATGCCTGAAGATGTCCTGTGGCATACCCTCGGGCAGGTCCACGGTACTGTAGTCGTCATATAACTTGATATGACCGATATAGGCGCTGTCCATACCTGTCTCATTGGCAATCGCGCCGACAATGTTCCTGGGCTGCACGCCGTGCGCTCGTCCAACCTCGATGCGATAACGCACCATGGCCTCATCCGGCATCCTGCTTTTACCCGCCGGTTTTGCCTTCTTCTGCACGCCCGTTCTGTCACGCTCCACTCGCTTGCCACTATCCGTGACTGGCTGTTGTACGGCCTTCTCTGGCGCATGTTTGTCCGCAAGCAATGGTCGTTCCCGCTGCAGCAGATAGGCCAGGGCAGCGGCCACTTCACTCAAGCCAACGTTGTGTTCCGCCTGATAGTCTTCCACCAACGCTTCAAAGTAATTCAGCTCCTGCGCTTCCAGGGTATCACTGATTAATTGCTTGAATGCGGCCACCCGGCGGTCGGCGATGGCTTCCCGACTGGGCAATTGCATCGCGGCAATTTTCTGGCCTGTGGCCTTTTCGATCGTGCGCAGCATGCGTTGTTCGCGCGGGGCCACAAACAGGATGGCCTCACCTTTGCGGCCGGCACGACCGGTACGGCCAATGCGATGCACATAGGCCTCGGTGTCATAGGGAATGTCATAATTGATCACGTGGCTGATGCGTTCCACATCAAGCCCGCGCGCGGCCACATCGGTCGCCACCACGATATCCAGGCTGCCGCGCTTAAGTCGTTCGATGGTTTTCTCACGCAGTTGCTGATTCATATCGCCATTGAGAGCCGCTGCCGAGTACCCGCGGGCCTCAAGTTTTTCCGCCAGCTCGGCTGTCGCGTTCTTGGTGCGCACGAAGATAATGATGGCGTCGAAGTCTTCCACTTCCAGCATGCGGGTCAGGGCATCGAGTTTGTGTACCCCACTGACCTGCCAGTAACGCTGGGTGATCGTCGCCACCGTCGCGGTTTTTGCCTGGATCCGGATTTCCTCCGGGTCACGCAGGTGATGGCGGGCGACCCGCTTGATCGCCTCGGGCATAGTGGCAGAAAACAGTGCCACCTGTTTTTGCGCCGGGGTATGTTCCAGGATTTGTTCCACATCATCGATAAACCCCATGCGCAACATCTCATCCGCCTCGTCCAGCACCAGGGCCTGCAAGCGATCCAGCTTGAGGGTCGCGCGCCGCAAGTGATCCTGGATACGGCCTGGGGTACCCACCACCACGTGTACCCCGCGGCGCAACTGGCGCAGCTGCACATCCATACCTTGCCCGCCGTACACCGGCAGGATGTGAAAGCCCGGGAGGTGGCGGGCGTAAGTCTGCATGGCCTCGGCGACCTGGATAGCCAGTTCCCGGGTCGGCGTCAGCACCAGCAGCTGCGGCTGCTTGAGTGAAAGGTCAAGCCGACTGAGTAATGGCAGGGCGAAGGCGGCAGTCTTACCGGTGCCGGTCTGGGCCATGCCCAGCAGGTCACGCCCGGCCAACAGCGGCGGGATGCTCCTGGCCTGGATCGGCGATGGGGTTTCATAGCCTACTTCGACCACGGCCTGTAACACAGGCGCAGATAACCCCAATTGGGAAAACATAAGTGGAGACGGATCAGACATGCCGGGACCTATAGGTAAAGCTCAGGCACAAACGGGTCGGTCCGAGCGGGTAATCAGGTGGCAGTATTATAGCGGATTTCGCCGCATAGCGTTGGCTATTTCAGGGCCCAAGACGCTGACGGCCACTCCTCAGTGCATACCATTCAACTGCTTAAAATAGCGGGCATTATTGCGGGCCTGGCGTAGTGCTTTTTGCCAGCTCAATTCAAATTTATGAAGGGTTCCGACCGATTCATGCTGCAGGCTACTGGCCAGGCAGGTGGGATGTTTCAAATGCTGTCCCTGCCTGAGCCGGGTGGCATAGCGGATCGGATAATTTCTGATTTGGCGTACCAGCCTGCGATGGTACTTACGAATCGTATTATCCAGCAGTTGCGAGGTTGAATAACTGCCGGATTTGAATCGGGCAAGGCCACTGTGTTTTAGCTGATTTTCATACTCGCGATGGATGAGGTTGATGCGGCTAAGGATAAAATCCGCTTCATTCTTGATGCGGCCATAACATTCTGCTTCCCGTGCAGACATGTCCTGCGCCAGGGCGGGCAATGACGCTACCATGAGTAATAAGGCCAGCAAACCCTGCTTCATGCAGTCTCCCCTTTCGCTGCAGCTTTGTATCTATGTGCATATGATTTGCCTAGCCGTCATATTATTTTGTCTTATCCTAGCAAATCCGCCGTTACCCGGTCATTACATTTCAACCGTTATTCCTTAAAATAAGGCGCATGCTGACGATATCTTCCAGAGTTGCCATTCCCGATGAGGAGATCGAGATCCATGCGATCCGCGCCCAGGGTGCCGGCGGCCAGAACGTCAATAAACTCGCTACGGCCATTCATTTGCACTTCGATATACACGCCTCATCCCTGCCCGCTATATACAAGCAACGCCTGTTAAAGCTTGCTGACCGTCGCATCAGTAAGGACGGAGTGATTACGATCAAGGCACAACAATATCGCAGCCAGGAGAAAAACCGCGCTGCCGCTCTCGAGCGGCTGGCAGACTTGATACGGCGGGCCGGATACACACCGAAGCGTCGCATCCCAACCAAGGTCCCGCGCAGCGCGCAAAAACAACGCCTGGATAGCAAAACCCGACGTGGCAAGACCAAGGCCCTGCGCAAAAAGGTTGACATGAACCATACTTAAAGCAGGAATCCGGCAGAGGAAGGAAACGCCCATGCCTGTGCATAACGCCGACATTGCCAATATCTTCAATGAGATCGCTGATCTGCTGGAGATCGAAAATGCCAATCCGTTTCGTATCCGCGCCTACCGCAACGCCGCCCGCACCCTGCAGGGCATGGGCCAGGAAGTCAGCGCTTACCTGCAGCAACAAAAGGCGCTGACCGAACTGCCCGGCATCGGTCAGGACCTCGCTGCCAAGATCCAGGAGATCCTCGACAGCGGCCGCTGCCAGGCCCTGGAAAAATTGCGCAAAGCCACCCCCGCCGGCCTCACCGATTTGTTGCATATCCCGGGGCTGGGGCCCAAGAAAGTCCACGCCCTCTACCACGAACTGGACATCCATACCCCGGAACAACTGTTACGTGCTGCCAAAGACGGGCGCGTGTCGCAACTGCCCGGTTTCGGCAGAAAAACCGAACAGAGCCTGATTGCCGACATCGAGGCCCATGTGCGGCAGAAGCAGCGCATCAAACTGATCACCGCGGCCCAATACGCCGAACCGCTGGTGGCATACCTGCAAAAGGTGCCCGGGGTCGACCAGGTGGTGGTGGCGGGCAGTTATCGCCGACGCAAGGAGACTGTCGGTGACCTCGATATCCTGGTCTGTGCCGGCAAAAGCGACAAGGTCATGGAGGCCTTCGTGCACTACGACGAAGTGCGGGATGTGCAGGCCAAGGGGACCACGCGCAGTACTGTATTGTTGCGCAACGGGCTGCAGGTGGACCTGCGCGTCGTGGCCAGGGCGAGTTTTGGTGCGGCACTGTATTACTTCACCGGTTCCAAGGCCCACAATATCGCGGTGCGCCGCCGCGCCCAGCAGCGCAAACTCAAAATCAATGAATATGGTGTCTTCAAAGGCAACAAACAGATCGCCGGGACCAGCGAGGCCTCGGTGTTCGAGGCCATTGGCCTGCCCTACATTCCACCGGAGCTGCGCGAGAACACCGGCGAGATCGCAGCGGCGGAACATCACCGCTTACCCAAACTGGTGGAGCTCAAGGATTTGCGCGGCGACCTGCACGCCCACAGCACGGCCACTGACGGTCATAACAGTATCCGGGAGATGGCCCAGGCGGCACGCGATTTCGGCTTTGAATACCTGGCCATGACCGAACACTCGCGCCACCTCACGGTGGCCCACGGCCTGGACGAAAAACGTCTGCTCAAACAGATCGACGAAATCGATGAGTTAAATGAGACATTAAAGGGTATCAGCCTGCTCAAGGGCATCGAGGTCGATATCCTGGAGGACGGTCAACTGGATTTACCCGACAAGCTATTAGCCAAACTGGATCTGGTGGTGGCGGCAGTGCACAGCAAGTTTCACCTGTCCCGCAGCAAACAGACCGGGCGCATCCTGCGCGCCATGGATCACCCCCACTTCACCATACTCGCCCATCCCAGCGGACGGTTGCTGGAAACCCGCGATGCCTATGACGTGGACATGCAGCGCATCATCCGCCATGCCCGCCAGCGCGGTTGTTACCTGGAACTCAATGCACAACCGGATCGGCTGGACCTGCTGGATACCTATTGCCACATGGCCAGGGACGAAGGTGTCCTGATCAGTATCGACTCCGATGCTCACAGCATCAATGATTTTCGCAACCTGGAATACGGTATCGGCCAGGCCCGCCGCGGCTGGCTGGAAAAGGCTGATGTCTTGAATACCCGCAGTTTGGCGCAGTTGCGCAAGCTGCTGAAGCAAACACGCTGACTTTTGTCATGCTCTGGCAGTAACACTAAGGACGCAAAGACGCAGAGAACGCAAAGGCATTTCATTCATTTGAATTCATATAGCTCTGCGTCTCGATTGCTGTTCCCGACGCAATTCTACCTCCTCCTTCCCTGGAGTCGTCTGCGTTTTTAGTCCAGGCGCACGAAATACGGGGTGGCGATCAGGGCCACGCCGATCAGGACCACGATATACACGTTGGAAATGAAATACGGATAGACCATCAGGGCAATACCCACCACGAACGGCACCGGACTGCGCTGGCGCCGGCCATACATGAAATAGCCCATACCGAAGGCGCCAAACAGGATCGACCACATCAACAGGGTTGGATTGTTTAACATCTCGGTTACCTCCGAGCTGAATTCAGCCGTTTACCAAAAACGCGGGCGTCCGGTATCCAGGTGAACAAAATCGGATTTGGGGTAATAGCCGACCCCGCCGGCGTGCATAGCTAATGCGACCTGACGCAGGTGCTTGAGTTCCACGCCGGGCAGACGCAGATCGATGGCCCGCCCCTGCATGTGCAGGCTGTGTTTGGCCACCCCGGTTCCATGGTGCCGCAACCAGGCATTGGTCTGCGGCGACCGATAACCGGAGATGATATGAAACGCCCCCCGCTGCCCCAGTTTGTGTTGCAACAAACAGATTTGATCCAGCAAGCGCGGGTCTATGGGTTCGATTTCGTCATTGCGATAATCGCGCAGGAAATGATTTACCGTTGCCAGTTCCTGCGCAATATATTCGCCTTCCACCCAATAGGTTGTCTTGAGCCGCTCACCGGTATGCAGGTTGTACAGTTGCAAGTGACGTTCGGGACGCGGCAACCACGCGGCGAGCGCGCTGTTGGAAAGGCCGGCAGCGCAACTAGCGCCGGCCATCAATAGGAAATTACGACGTGAAATCATAGGCTTACTAATGCTATCTGACTGACTGTGAAAAGTATAATCGTTCTGGTGATAAAAGCTGCCGACCAGGTCCGGTTACTGGAGACAGTGTGTCTCACCCTGGGAAAACAGGCAGCTGGCCAGTGCCCGGTCGCGGGCATAAACATCCGGATAAAAATGCATGGTCGTATCCGGTGCGGCCCACGCGGTCAGGTATAACAAATATATCGGCACTGATTTGGCCAGCTTGACCTCGCGGGTGTCGCCGGACGCCACCGCTGCACGAATGCGGGCCTCATCCCAGCCGGGGTTGTCAACCAGCAGGAAGCGGGCCAGTTGCAGCGGATTTTCCAGCCGGATACAGCCAGAGCTGAAAGTCCGGCGTTTTCGCCTGAACAGCCGACGCGCTGGCGTATCGTGCAGATACACGTCAAACGCGTTGCTGAACAGAAATTTATAATGCCCCAGAGGATTATAGGGACCCGGGCCCTGACGCAGCACATAAGGGAAATTCTCCTTGTTGAATTGGCGCCAGTGGACCTTGCCCGGATCGACGGTCTGATGTCTGGCCAGGTTGGCAAACACCCGAATATGCCGGGTTTGCAGATACCGCGGGTTGCGCAATTGCGCAGGGATAAGATCTTCCACCGCAATGGTCGTCGGCACGGTCCAGTAGGGATTGAACACCACTGTGTGCATGCTCCCGTTGATTTCCGGCGTCTGGCGGTCCAGTTTGCCAATCACCACCCACATGGAAAACCGGGGCTGGCTATGGACGAAGGCGGTCAGGTCAAATCCGGCGCTGTTGACGATGAGATAGCGTTGCCCCAATCGGGATGGCAACCAGCGCCAACGCTCCATATTGAGTTCGATCTGGTGGATCCGCTCCGCTATCGGCACGTTCATGGCCCTGCGCGTCATCGGCCCGACCACCCCGTCCATCTTCAGGCCATGGCGCACCTGGAAACGTTCAACCGCATATTTCACCGCCGCATCGAAGTGCTTCTGATCGGCCGCCTGCTGATCATGCAAATCGCCTTCTGCCATTAGTCGTTTTCGCAATACGGCGACTTCGGGCAGGCGCATCCCTTCACGCAGCGTCGGCCCGGCCGGCAAGCTGGGCCAGCCACCGCGCGCAGCCAATTGACGATAGCGCGGCAGGGCCTCACGCAAGAGTTGATAACCGGATGCCTGGGGCGGCAGTGTCCGCAATGCGGTTTCGAAATCCGCGCTGGCCAGGAGTTTCTGTAATAGTTTGACCGGTTGCCCCGGCGTTTGCGGGATATGCCACTGCGGATCCACCTCTTGCGGCAATACACGGCCGTGATGGACCGCCATGGCATATCGCATGCAAGCCTCGCTCAACAACATATCCAGCGTCGCCAGTTGTGACACGGAGTGTGCATGCCAGATTTGCTCAATCGTTCTCAGTTGAAAGGCCGAATCCGGCAAGCCCTGTTCATCGCTCACGTGTAATACCTGACGCAGGAGGCTGGCACGCCGATTGGGGCCACGCGGCGTGGTCCACACCGGCGCATACCGGCGCAGGCTGTAAAACCGTTCCAGCTCAGGCCAGTCCGGAAACATGGCCTGTAACACGGTGTCGGGATGGGTGATCTGGGCGCGCAGGGCGTCCACCAAGTCCTGCCGGCGGCCTGTTGCAGTACCAGCCTGCGACCAGCCCCAAACGGCACTGATCAGGCAGACAACCAGCACCAAACCCGTGACAGCGATACGCCTTGCCTGCTGAATCTTATCTTTTAGCACCATCCTGTTCATTAAGTATAGCCTAACCGCCCCACTTGCCCTGATCATCCCGCTGGCGATGAGAAGTCATATCCGGCCTGATCGGGATCAATACCCAAGGCGGCGAAATATTCTAATTTCGGCAAGAGTGCTGAGATGTCGAAAAATGCGGGAGAGTGGCTATGACTGCCGGTAAATATTGTAATCGCGATGTCGTTATTGTCGAAGCAACGGATTCGTTGCGTGAGACTATCCAGCTGATGCGCAAAAATCACGTGGGTGATATTGTCGTCGTGGAACAGACCAACGGCGTCAATACGCCAGTCGGTATTCTCACCGATCGTGACCTGGTCATCGAGGTCCTGGCACAGGATGTGGATATTGACAGCGTGACCGTCGGTGACGTAATGAGCGATCAGCTGGTCAGCGTCACCGATAACACCAGCCTGGACGACACCCTGGATGTTATGCGGACACACGGTATCCGCCGCCTGCCGGTAATCGATCACTCAGGTAATCTGCAGGGCATCATCACGCTGGATGATGTACTGGAAGTCCTCGCCGACCAGATACAAAAACTGGCTATACTTGTAAAAATGGAACAACGCCGCGAAAAACAACTTCGGAACTGACCAGTGGAGTCTTTGACGCCGTTGCCAATCCGAGACCACAACATATTTCGATAGGGAGAGATTTGATGGCTGCAAAAAAAGCAACTTCCAGTACAGGCACACGCTCTCGTCGTACTGGCCAGCGTAGCACTGGCCAACGCAGGGCTCGCACCAGTGTAGAGAAACGCAAGGCAAAGGCCAGCAAGGCACGCAAGGACCTCGTCAGCAAACTGAAAAGAGATTTGCAGGCCAGTAAAAAGGCCCTCAGGACCACCACCAAGGCGGCGAATACAGAACTTAAACTGGCCAGGGCCGCCGCCAAGGCTGAAATTGATGTGTTAAAGGAACAACTGGCGCTGGCGCTAAAACGCGAAGAGGCGCTGCGCAAACTCAGTCAGCAAAAAGCGAAAATGATGTGGCAGGCCGGCGAGCAATGGGAGAAGCAGCAACTCGCCAAGCTCAAGCAGTCGTTGAAGCGAACCAGCCGTTCCCGGGGATAGAACCGGCTCAGCTGGCCAACGCCAGGTAGAAATATACGACGAGCCCCTGCTCGATGTTGTCCAAGACGCTATCCGGGCCTAACTGACAGACAATTCCCGTGTGCTGTCCGAAATGTTGGGAAAGCCTCATACCGACAGCCGGCAGTCCTGTTCAGGCAATACTGATTTCATCGGATGCGTAGACATCCTGAATTGCGTGTAACAGCTTGACCCCGTCTTCCATGGGTTTCTGAAAGGCCTTGCGACCCGAAATCAGGCCCATCCCACCGGCACGTTTATTAATGACCGCAGTGCGTACCGCCTGGTGCAGGTCATCCGCCCCGGAGGCGCCACCGGAATTAATCATGCCAGTCCGTCCCATGTAACAGCAGGCAACCTGGTAACGGACCAGGTCCACCGGGTGATCGCTGGTCAATTCCGAGTACACCTTCGGGTGCGTTTTGCCAAACTGGATCGCGGTATAGCCACCATTATTCTGCGCCTGTTTCTGCTTGATAATGTCCGCGTCAATCGTGGCCGCCAGATGGTTAGCCTGGCCGGTCAGGTCAGCGGAAACATGGTAATCCTTGCCCTGGTGTTTGAACGCACTATTACGCAGGTAAGCCCAGAGGACCGTCACCATCCCCAGTTCATGGGCCCGCTCAAACGCCTCACTCACCTCCTGGATCTGACGTCGCGATTCGGGAGAGCCGTAATAGACCGTCGCACCGACAGCGACTGCCCCCATATCGAAAGCCTGTTCAACACTGGCAAACAGGGTCTGATCATAGTGTTCCGGATACGTCAGCAATTCGTTGTGGTTGATCTTGGCGATAAAGGGAATTTTGTGTGCATATTTGCGGGCCACGCTGTTGAGAACCCCTAGGGTACTGGCCACGGCATTGCAGCCTCCCTCGATGGCCAGCTCGACAATATTGGCCGGGTCGAAATAGGCGGGGTTGGGCGCGAACGAGGCACCGGCCGAGTGCTCCACGCCCTGGTCCACCGGCAGAATCGAAAGATAGCCCGTGCCGGCAAGACGACCGTGCTGGTATAGCGCGTTAAGATTGCGCAAGACCCCGGGTTTACGGTTCTTTTCAGCAACTACTCGCTCGATATAGTCGGGCCCGGGCAAATGCAATCTGTCCCTGGGCAGTCCGACACAGGTATGGGTTAGCAGGGACTCGGCTTCATCGCCGAGTAGCCTGGCGATATTGTCCATAACGCCTCCTTTCGGTCTGTCATGCTTGACTCGTTGTTATCGCGGCCATGTCGCCTCGATTGTGCTGGCGACGCTTCCAGTATATGACAGGCAGCATGACGTGTTTTGCGCGAAATCAATAAATCCTGAGTCGTTGTTTTCGCGGCACCAGCACGTATGCGTTTTTTGATCGCGATTCGCAGAAATCATGGCTATGTCCACAAGGTGACCGTAAAAAGCGCATCGCAGTTCACTCTCCGGGCCATAACAGTGAACTTGGCCAGCGCACACCTGTCGTAGAATAAGTCTCAAATCAGACAAACAGGCCCACAGCATGGTCATTTCATTTTTGTTTTAATTTGGGATATTCCCTGACCAGAGGAGATACGCATGACCGAGGCAACTGCTCGATCACCCCAGGCTCCTGCGTCCGCAAGCGAGCGGATCACCCAACTTCGGCACAGTATTGACCAACAAATCATCGATCAGGAAGCCCTGACCCTGCGGCTGCTAATCGCCCTGCTCGCCGATGGCCACCTGCTGGTAGAAGGTGCACCCGGCCTGGCCAAAACCACCGCGATCAAGGCCCTGGCCCAGGGTATAGAAGCCGAATTCCATCGAATCCAGTTCACCCCCGACCTGCTGCCGGCTGACGTCACCGGTACCGAGATATACCGGCCACAGGATGGCTCTTTCCATTTCCAGCATGGCCCCATCTTTCACAACCTGGTCCTCGCCGATGAAATCAATCGCGCACCGGCCAAAGTGCAATCGGCACTGCTTGAAGCCATGGCCGAACGCCAGGTCAGTATCGGTCGCCAGACTTATCCCCTGCCCCGTTTGTTCCTGGTCATGGCGACCCAGAATCCAATCGAACAGGAAGGTACCTACCCCCTGCCGGAGGCGCAACTGGATCGTTTCCTGATGCATGTTCGCATTGGCTATCCCGGCACGGCGGGTGAAAAGAAAATCCTGCACCTGGTCCGCGACCAGGTGCGCCACGCACATCTGCCCCGGCCCACGGCCAGTATTCGCAAGGTCTCACAGGACACCCTGTTTGCCGCGCGCCAGGAAATCCTGGACCTGCATATGGCTGATGCCCTGGAAGACTACCTGATCGAAATTGTCACCTGCACCCGCGACCCCGGGCATTACGATCCCAGGCTGGCACAGTGGATTCAGTTCGGTGCCAGTCCCCGCGCCACTCTCGCCCTCGATCGTTGTGCCCGAGCACATGCCTGGTTACACGCTCGTGACTACGTCTCGCCCGAGGACATCCACGCCGTCGCCGCCGATGTGCTGCGTCATCGCGTCCTGTTGTCCTACCAGGCCGAGGCCGAAGGCATTACCCCGGACCACTTCATCAAGGAAATCCTGCGGCACATTGCCGTGCCATAAGAACGGCCATGTTGGATGCACCACCCGACAATGGCATTCATGTCAGCCTGGAGACATTAATCGCACTGCGCCGCGAAGGTATCCGGCTGTCACTGGGCCAGGCCCATGCCCGGGCCCAACTGGCTGGCGGTTACCGTTCCGCCTTTCGTGGACGCGGCATGGATTTCGAGGAAGTCCGTGCCTATCAGCCCGGCGATGATATCCGACGGATGGACTGGCGTGTCACCGCCCGCAGTAATCGCCCGCACACCAAACTGTTTCGCGAGGAGCGCGAACGTCCGGTCCTGCTATGCGTGGATACCGGTACCAGCATGCGTTTCGCCAGCCGCATCGCTTTCAAATCCGTTCAGGCCTGCCGTGCGGCCGCATTACTGGGCTGGGCGGCACTGGAAAACCACGATCGTATCGGCGCCGTGACTTTCGCTAATTCGGCTGCGCAGGAATTACGCCCGGCGGGCGGCAAACGTGCACTGCTGCATTGCCTGCAAATGCTGGCAGCCGCCAGCGTGGCCTCGCCCCTGGCCACAACAGACGCGCCGTTGCAGGATACCTTGCTGCGCCTGCGTCACCTGGCGCGCCACGGAACCCTGGTGATCCTGATTAGCGACTTCAATGGACTGGATGCTGCAGCCGAACAGCACCTCGGCGCACTCGCACAGCATAACGACGTCATGGCCATTCGCATTTTCGATCCACTGGAAGCCGAACTGCCACCGCCCGGTCACTATGCCTTCAGTGATGGGCAGCAGATCCAGAGCCTGTGGACAACGGATCCAGTATTACGCGACCAGTACCACCAGGAATTCGCCGATCGCAGCGAATACCTGGCCAGCCTGTGTCGCCGACACCGTATTCGCTGGTTATCCCTGAGCACGGCAGAAGATACCGCGTCCAGCTTGCAACAGTATTTGCAGAAGACACGTGTTCGCGATTATGCAAGCGGGCAACTGCAAAACGTATTAGCCGGTTAACCCCATATGTGTAGAACGTAAGACCAAATCAGTGAGCCATGACAGCCAGCCATAGTAACCCACTCCAGGGACTGCGCGATCTCCATCTGCCACCACCCGTCTCTGCCTGGCCGCCGGCACCGGGCTGGTGGTTGCTCGGATTGCTCGTCCTGGTCCTGTTGCTGGGGGCATTCTGGCTCTGGCGTCGACACCGCCGACAGGCATACCGGCGCGTGGCGAGCAAACAGCTTGCGCAACTGCGGACAGGCATGCAACAGGGGCAGGCAGATACAGCCATTATCGCCGAGCTATCAATCCTGTTACGCCGTGTCGCCATCAGTCGCTATGGTCGCGACCAGGTTGCTGCCCTGCATGGCCCGGACTGGCTGGCCTTTCTCGATCGGACCGGGCGTACCGATGCCTTTACCCGCCAGGGCCGGGCCCTGCTGGATGCGCCATATCAGCGCCATAGCGGGCAAGCGGCTGCGCCTTTGCTGGATCTGGCACAACGCTGGTTAAGGTTGCAATCATGATGCACTTCGCCTGGCCCTGGATTTTCCTGGTCCTGCCATTACCCTGGCTGCTACGCTGGCTGCGCTCACGTGCCAATACTGCGACACCCGCCGCCTTGCGTGTGCCGTTTTATTCCCGACTCCAGCAGATCCCGTCACCACACGAGCAGGTCGTTGCGTCACACCGCTTGCGCCGCGGGTTGTTCTACCTGCTGTGGCTGTTACTGGTCTGTGCGGCTGCGCGTCCGCAATGGCTGGGGCAGCCCGTGCAAATTCCCCTGAGCGGACGCGACCTGATGTTGGCGGTTGATCTCTCCGGCAGTATGCAGACCCAGGACATGACACTCAATGGCAAAGCCGTCGACCGCCTCACCATGATCAAGTCCGTTGCCGGGCACTTCATCCGGCAACGCACCGGCGATCGCATTGGCCTGATCCTGTTCGGGACCCATGCCTATTTGCAAACGCCACTGACCTACGACCGGACCACGGTGCAAACCATGCTGGACCAGGCGGTCATCGGCATTGCCGGCAAGGCCACCGCCATCGGTGATGCCATCGGGCTCGCGGTAAAACGCCTGCAGCACTATCCCCATCAGAGTCGGGTCCTGATCCTGCTCACCGATGGCGCCAATGATGCCGGCGAAGTCTCTCCCATCCAGGCAGCCAAACTGGCGGCAAAGGAACACATCCGCATCTACACCATCGGTGTTGGCGCGGATCGCATGCTGGTCCAGGGTTTTTTCGGTAACCAGGTAGCCGTCAACCCATCATCTGATCTGGATGCACATGCCCTGCGCAAGATTGCGTCGGTCACGGGGGGAAAATTTTTTCGTGCCAAAAATACCCGGCAGCTACGCGAGATTTACCATGAACTCGACAAACTCGAACCCACGGTCACCAACCGTGCGACCTTCCGACCGTTTACCGCGCTGTATATGTGGCCACTTGGCCTGGCCCTGTTAATCAGTCTCGCTTATGCCTGGCTGCAGTTACCCGCCACACACCTGCCACGCCGCAAACCGGCAACGACGATGGACGCCAACACATCAGGTACACCATCATGATCGAACAGTTTCATTTTCTGCGGCCATGGTGGTTGTTGTTGCTCATTCCCCTGGCCTGGGTGTTATGGCGTTACTGGCGTCTGCGCCGACAAAGTGGCAGCTGGCAGGCGGTATGTGACCCACACCTGCTGACCCATCTGCTGATGGATGGGCAAAGTCCGGCATCACGCACGCCCATCCTGTTACTGGGCATCGCCGGACTGCTCGCGATCCTGGCACTGGCCGGACCGACCTGGTCAAAACTGCCACAACCGGTGTATCGCAACACCGCCGCCACCGTGGTGTTGTTCAACCTGTCCGAGAGCATGAATGCGCCGGATGTCACCCCAACCCGCCTGGAACGGGCCAAACTCAAGCTACTGGATTTTCTGCGGCGCCAGCGCGAAGGCCAGACAGCGCTCATCGCCTATGCCGGCGAAGCCTATGTTGTCTCTCCCCTGACCGATGATGCCGCCACCATTGAATCGCTGGTCAATGCCCTCGCCCCCAACATCATGCCGGTTGGCGGTAATAATCTTGCCCAGGCACTCAACAAGGCAGAGGCCCTGCTGGATCAGGACGGTGTCTATAAGGGGGGACGCATCCTGTTGATCACCGACAGTAGCGGCGGCGCCAGGGCGCTGAAGCAGGTTGCAGCCATGCAGCGAAAGGGCCGGGTCCTGTCCGTGCTTGCGGTCGGGACCAGGCAAGGCGCCCCGATCAAGGCGCCGGGTGGTGGCTTCGTGCAGGCTTCCGATGGCAGTATCCTGATACCGCGACTGAACCTGAACGCCCTGCATAAACTTGCCGCGGCGGGCCACGGGCATCTTGTCGGCCTGACGACAACGGATGCCGATCTGAATGCGCTCTGGCCGAGCGCGCAGGCTTCGCGTATCAATAGCCGGCAACCTGACCACAATCACGCGGCCGATAGCTGGCGCGAGCAGGGCCCATGGCTGTTATTGCTGGTATTACCGCTGGTCGCCCTGTCCTGGCGCCAGGGCTGGCTGGCACTGCTGGTAGTGACGGTCATGCTGCAACCACACCCGGCACAGGCAGCAAGCTGGCGCAACCTGTGGTCACGTCCGGATCAACAGGCCTATCACGCCCTGCAACAGGGAAATGCCAAAGCCGCAGCCAGATTATTCAGGAACCGGAACTGGCGCAGTATCGCGCAATACCGGGCCGGTAATTACGCCGCAGCCGCTGCCGGATTTGCTGGCCAGCACAGCCCGGATGCGCTGTATAACGCGGGGAATGCCCTGGCGCACCTGGGCAAACTGCAACAGGCGGCGGAAAATTATCGCAAGGTTCTGCAACAACAGCCTGATAACCAGGATGCCCGCCACAATCTGAAAATCGTGGAGAAACTACTCAAGCAGCGACAGAAATCCTCCCACTCGAGACAAAACCAGCAGGACAAAAAACACGGGCAACAACATGGCAAGTCTGCGTCAAAGCATTCGAAGCAGGGCCGACAATCCCAGGCTCATTCCGGACAGGGTCACAACGGGCAGTCTGCACAGCACGGCAAGACTGGACAAAGCAAAACAGCCAAACAACAACCCCGGGCGAGCAGATCGGCTAAAGCCCATCAGCACAACACGGGAACACGTCCTCAAAATGCAAACACCGGCGCCACAAAATCACGGCAACAGCATGCGACCAGGCCGGCGCAGGAAAAAGCTGCTTCGGCAAAACAGGGTAAAAACCAGGTCGGACAACAGGCCCGCAAGGGACAGAAGCATAACCCGAGCAGAGGATATAACCGGAACCAGTCCACCGAGAAAAAAGAATCCGCGCAGGCATTAAAACAATGGTTACGTCGCATTCCTGACGATCCCGGCGGCCTGTTACGGCGTAAATTCCAATATTTACATGAGCTGCGCGAACAGGCGGCAAACAACGGAAATTGAAACATGGCCCAGCATCACTTTATACAACCCTCAGACACGCATGCCATTGTTCAGCGCAACAAGCGCCGGCTGTGCCGTTTCATCAACTGGCGCTGGCTGCTATGGCTCGCCTTTATCGCTGTACCCGCTATCGCCAATGCCAGTGTCACCGCCCAGGTAGACCGCAACACCATCAACGAAGGGGATACCTTTACCCTGACACTGACGGTAACGGGTAATAACCATGCCCAGCCGGACCTGTCGGGTCTGCAGCAAGATTTTGATGTGCTCGGCACCGGGCAGAAAAACATGATCCAGATAATCAACGGCAGCGTCAGCTCCAATCGCAGCTGGACAGTAACTCTCTCGCCCAAACACACGGGCAAACTCACTATCCCGCCGATTAGAGTCGGTAGTGATACCAGTAACGCAGTGAGTGTCACCGTGTTGCCGGCATCTGCTGCCAGTGGTGGCAGCCCCAACCAGGCCGATGTATTCCTTCAGGTCAGCGTCAAACCTGAGCACAAATCCTATGTGCAGTCGCAGTTACTCTATACCGTGCGACTGTATTATGCTGAACCCCTGCAACAGGGCACCTTGAGCGATCCGTCCGTCGGCAACGCCATCGTGCAAAAACTCGGTAAGGACAGTCATTTCTCGACCATGCACGGCGGTCGGCAATACCATGTAATTGAACGTCGTTATGCCATCTTCCCGCAACAAAGCGGCAAACTGAAAATCCCCGGTGTGGTGTTTGATGGTCAGGTCAATGATCCGTCAGCACAGAGCGGTAATTCATTTTTCGACAGTTTCAGTCCGCCAACGCGTCACGTACATTTGCGTGCACGCACACTCGATCTACACATTACCAGCCAGCCTGCCAGCTACGGCGGTAACAACTGGTTACCCGCACAGGATATTCAACTTGCGGACAAATGGACACCAAACAACCCAACATTCCGTGTAGGCGAACCGGTTACCCGCAGCCTGGTTATTCATGCCAAAGGCCTGTCTTCATCACAACTACCTGACCTGTCCATGCCGCAACAACCTGATCTCAAGCTATACCCTGATCAGGCACAAACCAGCGATAAGGCTGATGGTGATACCCTGGATGCTACGCGCAAGCAGAAGATTGCCATGATCCCGACTCGAGCTGGCAAACTGACCTTACCGGCCATACACCTGACATGGTGGGACACCCGGACCCAGCGCCAGCGCACGTCCTCGCTGCCAGCAGAAACCATCAATGTACTACCTGCTGCCGCATCCACTAATAACACCATGCCAGCAGGCGGCACCCAGTCAGGTACCACGGCAAGCGCAACAGGCTCTAGCCACTCAGCACAACCCAGCAGCCCCGCTGCGACATCAACTTCCACGCCGGCAATCACAAATCATCATCGTTATAGCTTACTGCGTGAAAATATCTGGATGATACTGGCAATCATCTTTGCCATTGCCTGGCTAATCACGGCATGGTTACTCTGGCGTCAGCGCAAACCGCAGCAAGATATAAAATCCGACAATGTAGCCAGGAGGCAATCCACCGAACCGACCGGCCTACGGCATGTACAGCTTGCCTGCCGGCAAAACGATCCCAGGGCTGTTAGACATGCATTATTAAGCTGGGCCAGAACACGCTGGCCGGATAATCCGCCCTTGTCGCTTGGCGCCATGGCACAACTGTTACAGGACGAGACACTGTGCGAACAAATTGAGAAACTGGATAAAGCACTTTATAACCCGCAGGGCGCCAGCTGGCATGCAGAAAACTTGTTGCAAAGCTTCTCTGCGTATCTCAAACAGACCCGACAAACTAAGCCATATAACGACGCAGACAAGCTGGCTCCGTTATACCTGCAGAAGCGAAAGGCTGGATAACCGCCTTTTCTTGCAGTGTTTTCGTAAACTGTGAAGTAACGCATATATCATGAACTGATAAAATAAATTTATTGAACAATTTCACCTGATCCACATCAATGTAGAAGGTAACCAATATTGTAATCTTTACCTATGTAGATCGTTAGCAAAGCATCTGGTTGGGATCCAGCGGCTCAGATATAGAGAGGACTATAGCAGCGTTATTTCCGCGGACAAGTCAACAAAGGAGGTGTGACATGGCCGATCAAACAACTGTAAAAAATCCGGAGAGGAAAATGTTGTGCCTTTTCGCGCATGCAGTTTGTTTGAAAACATGGAAAGAATGCTGGGTGCACCCCTACCGAATGGAACAGGCTTTGCTGGAAGTGACCGTGCTTAAACTGGCGAGTGCCAGGCGCCACGCAATCACTATCGAATCGGATTAATAGTCTTTTATGATCTTACCTCGACTTTGCCCGGCTCCCCGGCATTACTGGCAGACTAACAGTGTTTTACTGTTGCAGCGATGCTATTTAACTTGCCATTTCATGCAGCTGAGTCTGTTGTACATTTCCATCAGTATGGATTGCACACACCGTCATATGCTGCGGGATACAGACAGTAAAGGTACTACCTTCTCGCACCCGGCTGCGCACGCTGATAGTCCCCTGCATCATCTCAACAAATCGCTTGGCTATGGTCAGACCAAGGCCAACTCCTTCATATCTTCGTGTCGAGGCACTATCCCCCTGAACAAAGGGCTCGAAAATGCTGGAAAGGTTTTTTTCCGGTATCCCTATTCCGCTATCGTGCACCTGAATTTTCAGTGAAGGATTCGATTTGCTTCCAGCCGCCTGGACATCGATCTGTATTTCTCCATTCCCCGTAAACTTGTTGGCATTATCCAGAAGGTTAATCATCACCTGTTTGAGCTTGAGTTGATCGGCGTAGATCTGGTATTGCGCAAGATTAAAATTAATCGAGCAAAAATTACCCCTCACATCAAATTGCTGCTGCATACCAGAAAGTATATTTTCAAAAAACAGACGTATATCAAAATATTCACTACTGGAATGCAGTTTTCCTGATTCTATTTTTGACAGGTCAAGTATGCCATTTATCAGCGACAATAAATGGTTGGCGGAATACTGTATCTTGCCAGCATCATCCGCCAGTTGTTTATTGCCATCCGCAACGGCATCCTCCTCCAGCAAACCACTGTACGATATAATCACGTTGAGAGGAGTTCGCAATTCATGACTCATATTGGCTAAAAAGTCACTTTTGGATTTGTTGGCCAGATTCGCCTTGCGCAGTGCGTCTTCAAGCCGCTTCAGCAAGGCTGCCACATAGCCCGGCAATAAAATCAACCACACCAGCAATCCTGCACCCAGTATTTGTTGTTCATGCCAGTACGGAGTAAACCATAGGACAAGGGCAAAACCTATCGCGCTGAATATGTTGGTGACATACATGTACTTGCGCCCATAACGCAAACCATTCGCAATCGTTACCCATAAATACCCACCATAGAAGGCAGATGCAGTTTCACCCGCAGCAATCATCGCATAGGTCACGACCAGGGTGTCTGCCACGATACTTATTGCACGTCGAGCAACAAACGGTCCAGGCCAGATCACATTCGATACCCATTGCAATACTGAATAGAAAAAATACCCTATCGCGACATAGAGGATTATATGATGACTATTATTAAGTCCATCCTGGTAATAGTTCCTTAGCAGAAGATAGATAACGACAGACAAGGCCAGAACAATGCGGACTGTTGCCGCCCCCATATCGACACCGCCACGTCTGTACAGGCTTTGTAAACATTGCACCGCGGAGAAATGATGCCTGGAATTGCTGGTAAACATTCGTGTTTCAACCTGCCATTTCAGCAGCTCAGGGCGTCCCTCTGTGGAGTCGTTCTGAGGGTTTTACCGCAACGCCTGATTCCGTATCTGCTCAATAAGTAATACTATTGTTATAAATTACGCTCTCGTCAGCTTCTGGCCTGTGCCACAAGTTCTTCGTAAGCGCTATAGGATTCCTCATCAACGTAGTTCTTTTTGACATTGATAAATTCATCCTCACAATTCAGGAAGGCTTCAACCACACGCGGATCGAAATGTTTTCCAATTCCCTCAACGATGATCTGACGGCTTTGCTCATGGGTAAAAGCATCTTTATAGCAACGCACAGAAGTCAGGGCATCATAGACATCGGCCAGGGCAAGTATCCTGGCTGACAAGGGTATCGCATCGCCTTTGAGGCCATGCGGGTAACCACTTCCATCCCATTTTTCGTGATGCGACTCTGCGATTTCTATCCCCATCCGGATAAAGCTGTTGCCTGGATGCTTTTCTATCACCGCTCGCAGCATATTTGCTCCGAGCAGCGTATGGTTACGCATGATTTCCCATTCGTTATCGTTCAGTTTGCCCGGCTTCAGAAGTACGCTGTCCGGAATTCCCACTTTCCCGATATCATGTAGTGAGCTAGTCGTGAAGATACATTCGATATATTCCGGTGTGATCACATCCCTGAAATCATCTGTCTTCGCCATATATTCACACAATATTCTGCAGAATATACGCATCCTGTCCAGATGCGCCCCCGTCTCCGGGTCCTTCGATTCTGCAAGTTTTGATGTCGCAAATATCATTGCCATTTGCGCTGCGGTAATTTCCCTGACCTGCTGATCCACTTTTTGTTTTAACTGACTGTTGTATAGTTCCAGTTCATTTCGATATTGCTTGTCGCGATCATACAGGCGTTTCTTATTCAGTGAATTATTCACCCTTGCCCGTAATAAGACAGGGTTCACTGGCTTGGTAAGATAATCATCAGCCCCAGCCTCGATACAGCGAACGACACTTTGTTCCTGCTCCAGTGCTGAAACCATCACCACCGGGATATGCTGCCACTTGTCACTCTGTTTAAGTCTGGCCAGGACCTCGTAGCCATCCATTTCTGGCATCATCACGTCCAGCAGGATCAGATCGACAATAAACTTGTCCAGGATCTGGAAAGCCTTAAAGCCGCTCTCGGCCTGGAAGGTGTTGAAGCCATCCCGTTCAAGCCGACGCGTAATTGTCTCTATATTCAGGACGTTATCATCTATGACAAGAATATTCGTACTACCGGACATATATTCCCCTCAAAACCTCTCAAATCGCGCTATTGCAGCTCACCATCCCATATATATCGAACTGGTAGGGGGGTTGCTTTAAATCGTAGTAAGTTACTGAGTTATATAGAATAGTTTGCGCACTTTTGCTGCCGCCCCCTGGCACCGCAGCATATTTTGCAAGGATTAATGCGGTCTGGTACTGAAAGGTAAAAAGTTTATGCACAAACTGGTTAACCTGAGGCTTCCGGGCAGCAGCAAGGATCTTGTGCCGTCGCGCATAGCTTTCGCCGGTATAGGCCGAAAACTTATTAATATTATGATGAAAGGCAACATGTCTTCACTGGAGGAACAGATCGAACTTGCCAGAGAGGCTGGCATCACGTCCCAGGTCTGTTCGCCATCCCTGGCGATTATGGGTTTTGATGAAAATGAATGGGTCGTACCTGTGGATGTGTGCGGTGTTGCAGCCATGTACGATACTGCACTCAGTGCACGAACCGCCTATTTCATATCGTAATACCCGCAAGGCATACAACAATACTGACTCCTGCTGTCATGCGGCAGCAGGAGACAAATCATGTTGGATATATAATAAACCTGCTCAGGCTTAACGACATATTTTTGCGTAATCGATAAAGTCATTCATGGCAGCCATGGCATCTCCTTCTAAACCAGGGAATGATTACTTATTGGCGGCGACGAATTATTGCTTGCTGATAAACCCAACCTGCATATTGATGTCGGGCAGGCCGGATGTACTGTCAAAGCCACGAATATAACCGTAGACGAAATACAGATAGTCTTTGCCATTATAATGCGCGATTGTCGGTTCACCGACCGCCACTATCCGGCCAATATCAGATGTGTTACCCGGGGTAAAACTATCCGCGCTGAGTATCTTGACTGGCGTGTTCCAGTTATTTGCATTTTGATAGTCTGCCAGGCTCTGGCCACCCAGATAAGCGCTATAGAAGATTTCTGGCAATGCTGTATCGCTCGAATGCGTGTAATACAAACCATTGCCAGTAAAAAAAGGTTGTGTCTGCATATTGGGCTGGGCCTGGTTTATCACTGTCGGTAACACCAGCTTGCTCCAGCTGCCGCCAGGAAATGAACCCGAGGTCAGGACATATACCGAGATGTCACCGTAATCACTGTCACCGCTGCCATCCTTTTCATCATCCGTCCAGACAGACTTGATTAACTTATTCTCGGCATACAGATGCGGGTTGCCCTGGGTACCATAAATCCCTGAGGTACCGGTCTTGCCGAAATTCACCAGTTGCGAGTCGAACGGGCTGCCGTGAATCGGATGGGTAGCGGGAATACCCGAAGGAATCAGGCTGCCGAGGTTGGTATTCTGACCCAGGATAATGCTATCGGTATACACGTCCACGCCGCTGGCCACCATCAGCGAACCGTCACCATTGACATCCACCATATTGCTGTTCGCCGGATCGCTGAAGGCAAACGCCATGGTTGCGGTCCCGTCCCCATGCATGACGAAACTCATCCCGTAGGGGTTGGCCAGGGCATCGTTATCGTCATCAAACGTGAGGTAAAACGGCTGGGCATAACTGCCGTCGGGCTGGCGTTTGAAACCGTAAAACATGGTGGAAGGGGCGAAGATCGATAATTGATCATCACCGACCATCTAGGAATTGGAATTGTGCCGGTTGGTCCCGTTGGTGACATCAATGCGGCCAGTGAAGAAACCCGGACGTGCGGGTGCGGCATACGGTCCGATAGTGTCATCCAGCCAGGGATGGGTACAGCGGGTCGGGCTCAGTCGGTTGCCACCGCAGCCACCATTGGCGCGGGGTGTAGTAAATAACTGAAAGGCGCCAAAATACACCGGCCCATATTGCACGAACAGGTATTGGCCATCGGCACTGACGGTCACCCCATCCTCATAGCCGGGGGTATTCACCAGGCCCGCCACCGCCATGGGCTGGCCCCAGCCGGCCTGGACCTGGGCCAGCACCAGCGGCGTACGGCTGAAACTGGCCCCGTGATAACTGACGCTGACGGGGTATTCACCCGTGCCGTCAGGGATAACCGTAAACGCATATTGCCCCGGGGCCACTTCGCGGACGCTGTTATGACTACCACGCCCGAGTGTAATTTGCAGATCCGTGGCCGCGCCAGTCACGGCCTGACCGTCCTGCGTGAGACTCACCGTCACCCGGAACGGATTGGTGCTCGCGCTGGTCAGCCGGGTAAACGCCAGTGAAATCGAATAAGCTGGGGCCGCCCCACCGCTCGCGCCACCACCGCCACAAGCGGATAGCCCTGCAACAAACGATAAAACCCAGGTGAAACGTAGCATAAAGGGATTTATACCAGCTGGGACCAGAATCGCCAGTGTGGTGGCAGCTAAATTCCCGAGGCTGCCAACCTGTTCATATTTACGACACCCGGATTGCATGCCCCAGTTTCCACTCAGCCTGGCTCGATCTGTGTCTGAGCTGGTGGTAACGTTGGGATGCAATACGGCATAACACAAAAAGCAGACCGTTATCGAACGTATGGACACACCAATGCCCGCAGCTAAGCATCGCAATGAACCGGCGCTTTCCCCGGTCGGCACCATCACTGCGGTCCACGGCCCGGTGGTCGAGGTAGTCTGTGACATCTTGCCCCCGCTGCATCGCGCCCTGTGTACTAGCCTGGGCGACGAGACCTACCTGTTTGAAGTCCACCAGCACCTGGATGCCCACCATGCGCGGGCCATTACCCTGCACTACACCAGTGGACTACAACGGGGTATGACAGTGTTTGATACCGGCGGTCCAATCCGGGTGCCGGTGGCTGACGATTGTCTGGGTCGGGTCCTCAACGCATTCGGCGAGCCCCTGGACGGACAGCCGGCCTTTGCTGCGCAGGAATACCGTGATATCCATGGGCAAGCAACCGCGCTGCACGACAGCGTGGCAGTCAGCGAGATCCTCCAGACCGGAATCAAGGTCATCGACCTGCTCTGTCCCTTCGTCAAGGGTGGCAAAACCGGCCTGTTCGGCGGCGCCGGTGTGGGCAAGACCGTGCTGGTCATGGAGTTCATGCATGCCGTCGCCCACCTGCACCAGGGTGTTTCCGTGTTTGCCGGGGTGGGCGAACGCATACGCGAGGCCCACGAGGTCTGGCACGAAATGGAAAAGGCCGGGGTCATGCCGCAGACCACCATGGTCTTTGGCCAGATGGATGAATCGCCGGGAGTGCGCTTCCGGGTCGGCCTGTCTGCGCTGACCTATGCCGAATACCTGCGCGATAGCTTGCACAAGGAAGTTCTGTTCGTCATGGATAATGTCTTTCGTTTTGTCCAGGCCGGCAGTGAAATTTCCAGCCTGCTGGGTCGGATGCCCGCCACCGTCGGTTACCAGCCGACCCTGATCACCGAGGTGGCCGAATTACAGGAGCGCATCCTCACCACCCGTGCCGGTGCCATCACCTCAGTGCAAGCGGTCTATGTCCCGGCTGACGACATGACCGATCCGGCGGTCAGCACCATCCTGAGTCACCTCGATACTACCGTGATCCTGTCGCGTATCCAGGCCAGCAAAGGCGTCTATCCGGCTGTCGATCCCCTGCACTCCGGCAGCAAGCTGATGGACCGCCACCTGCTGGGCGACCGCCACTACAACCTGGCCGAGGGGGTACGCGAACACCTGGCGCGTTACGCCGAGCTGGAAGATATCATCACCATGCTGGGAATCGAGGAACTCTCGGTCAAGGACCGGCAGATCGTGCTACGCGCACGTCGCCTGCAAAAATACCTGACCCAGCCATTCTGGGTAGTAGCCGGGCACAGCGGCATCGATGGCGTCTCAGTCAGCCTGGAAGAAACCTTGCGTGATGTCGAGGACTTTTTAACCGGCAAATACGACGAACTCGATGAAGCGGAATGTTATATGCGCGGCACCATGCAGGAGACAAAACAATGAGTGCGTTCACCCTGCTACTTCGCGATTATCAACATCAACAACGTTTTGAAGACACCCTGTCGTTCGTTGGCGAAGACGCCTCGGGCAGCTTTGGCATCCAGGCCCAGCATGTGCGGATGATGACCTCACTGGTATTTGGGCTGGCGCGCTTCCGTTGCCAGGCAGGCAGCTGGACGTATATCGCCCTGCCCGGTGGCCTTGCCTATTTTCGCGACAACACCCTGAGCATTATCACCCGCCGCTATTTCCTGGATACTGATTACGATCGGATTAGCCATACCCTGACCGAAGAACTGCTGGCGGAAGAAACAAAATTGTCCGCGATCAAACAAAGTCTGCGCCATATGGAGGAAGATTTACTTAAACAGATGTGGTTGCTACGCCGCGAGATAGGGACCATCTGATGGAGGTCAGGTTTATGGATCCGCAACAGCAATTGAAACGAAATATCCAGCGCCAGGCCCGACGTATCAAAAAGGCGGAACGCGAACGTGACAGTCTGCTCAGCAGTACGATTTACCTGGGCACCATCGGCCTGTTATTCGTGGTTCCCATCGTGGCCGGCGCCTACCTGGGTCACTGGCTGGATGTACGCGGCGGAGAGTACTCGGCCCACTGGATCCTCCCCTGCCTGTTACTGGGTATCGTGGTAGGTGCGGTCAACGTGTTTCTGTTTATGTGGAGCAACCGGGATGACTAGCGGGATCAGCAGTCAGGTCCTGTTCCAGTTAGGACCGGTGATGATCACCGAACCGGTGGTAATCACCTGGGGCATCATTGTGTTGATCGCGGTCCTGCTCAAGATCATTACCTATCGCCTGACCCTGTCTCCGGGAAATTTACAGACCGTGGTGGAAGGCATCGTCAGCGCCCAGGAAGCCGCCATCCGTGCGGTAGCGCCCGGTTACGAACGGCGCATGTTACCCTTCATCGGTGGCCTGTGGATCTTCCTGGTATTCGCCAATCTCGCCGGCCTATTACCCGGCATTCACTCGCCCACCCGCGACCTCTCCACCACCAGTAGCCTCGCGTTCCTGGTCTTTCTCTCGGTGCACTGGTTCGGAATCCGCAGCGCCGGACTCAAAGCCTATCTGCGCCACTATCTGATGCCCAATCCCATCCTGCTGCCGTTTCATATAATCAGTGAAATCACGCGTACCGTGGCCCTGGCAGTACGCCTGTTCGGCAACATGATGAGCCTGGAAATGGCGGCGCTATTAATATTAATGGTCGCCGGATTCCTGATCCCTATCCCGATCCTGATGCTGCACATCATCGAGGCGCTGGTGCAATCCTATATCTTCGGGATGCTTGCGCTGATTTATGTCGCCGGCGGGATCCAGTCGCAACAAAAAGAATTATCTGCATCACAAAAGGAGTCCTCATGAGTACTATGAACTGGTTTGTTATCGCCTCCACAGTCGCTGCTGTCCTCGCTATCGCCATTGGTGTATTCATGCCGGCCGTGGCCATGGGTCGCGCCATCAGCAGTGCCCTCGACGCCCTCGCGCGCCAGCCGGAAAGCGAACGCTCTATCATGCGCACCCTGTTTATCGGCCTCGCCATGATCGAATCCCTCGCCATCTACGTGCTGGTCATCGTACTAATCGTACTGTTCAACAATCCCTTGCTGAGCTATATCCTGAAGTAAACCTGGTACAAGTGATTGAATAAAGGAACACGCACGTGGAAGTAAACTGGTCGACCTTTTTCCTGGAGATTGTCAACTTCCTGATCCTGGTCTGGATCCTGAAGCGGTTTTTATACAAACCGGTAATGGAAGCCATCGCCGCAAGGCGTACCGGGATCGAAAAGGACATGCAGGCAGCCCGCCAGAAAGATCAGGAAGCCGAGGTCCTGAAAAACCAGTACGAACACCGTATGGAAGACTGGGAGCAGGAAAAACAGGCCGCCCGCGAACAACTGCATGACGAGATCGAACTGGAACGCCAGCATCTGCAGGCACAACTGCAAACCAGTATTGCACAGGAACAGGAGAAAGCCCGGGCCATCGCGGCACAGCAGCAACAGGAACGCCAACGTCAGTATGAACAACAGGCACTGCAGAACAGTCTGCGCTTTACCAGTAAGCTGCTTGGTGAGTTGGCCAGCGCCGAACTTGAGTCACGCCTGCTGGACAAGTTGCTTGCGCAACTCCAGGCCATGCCCGAGAGCCAACGTAAATCCCTGAGTCAGGCCCTCAATGGTCACGAGGTGACGACCAGGGTGCAAACCGCGTTTTCCCTGGACGAACCGCAGCGAGAAAAATTACGTCAGGCCCTGCAGGGCCTGAGCGAACAGCCGCTACGTTGCGAATTCAAACAAAACCCAGATTTACTGGCAGGTGCCCGCATCGAACTTGGCCCCTGGTTATTGCACGCCAATCTGGAGGACGAATTACAGGTCTTTGCCGAATTTGAGCACAACACGCCACTGCCCACACATTATGAATGATCTCTTCGTCCGTCAGCAGGACTGGCTCGACCAGTATCAACCGGGACTGCGCATTCGCGAGGTTGGCAGCGTGCTGTCGGTCGGCGATGGTATCGTCTGGATCAGTGGCCTGCCCTCCGCCGCCATGGACGATGTGGTCGTGTTGGCGGACGGCAGCCGAGCCCAGGTCTTTGACCTGAGTCCCGAGCGTATCGGGGCCGTGCTGCTTGAGCAAAGTGATCGCCTCACGGCCGGTGCACCCGCATACCTTACCCGCGCGCCGCTGCGCATTCCTGCCGGACGCGAGGTTCTGGGCCGGGCCATCGATCCCCTGGGTAATTCGCTAGATGGACGGGAGTTACCAGCGGACCTGCACTTGCAGGACCTGTATGCCGCTTCACCACCTATTATTGACCGTGATTACGTGCATCAACCGCTGTATACCGGCAGCAAGATCATCGACACCCTCATCCCCATCGGTCGCGGCCAGCGCCAGCTGATTATCGGCGATGAAGGCCTGGGCCGCAGCTCGCTGGCACTGGACAGCGTCATTAGCCAGCGCGATCAAAATGTCATGTGTGTTTACGTCCTCATCGGGCAAAAGCGGACAACCGTGGTCAACACCCTCGACCTGCTCGAGAAGTATGGTGCACTCGACTACACCACGGTAGTGGTGGCGGAGGCCAATGCGCTACCCGGTCTGGTTCACCTGGCACCCTTTGCCGGCTGCGCCATTGCCGAATACTGGATGCGCCGCGGTGAACACACCCTGGTCGTCTACGATGACCTTTCCACCCATGCCAATACCTATCGGGAACTGTCCCTGTTATTGCGCCGTCCTCCGGGGCGCGAGGCCTATCCCGGTGATATCTTTTCGATCCACGCCCGCCTGCTGGAACGTTCCACCTGCCTGGCTCCGACCCAGGGCGGCGGCAGCATGACCGCCCTGCCCATTGTCGAAACCAAGCAGGGAGAGATCGCGGCGTACATCCCGACCAACCTGATCTCCATCACCGACGGCCAGATCTATCTCGACCAGGAATTGTTCAGCAGCGGCTTTCGTCCGGCTATCGATATCGGACGCTCAGTCTCGCGCATCGGTGGTGCCGCCCAGCACCCGCGCATCAAGGCCGAGGCCGGCCGGACCAAACTCGATTATTTACAGTTCCTGGAACTGGAGGTTTTCACCCGCTTCGGTGCCCGTATCGAGGCCTCCATGGAGGCCGCCATCGCCCGAGGCCGGGTCCTGCGCGAAATCCTCAAACAGGAGCGGCTAAACCCGCTGCCGATCCGCTTTCAGCTGGCCTGGTTGATCGCCTTTAACGAACACCTGTTCGATGGGATCGAACCCGATGCAGCCAAACCGCGACTGCAATCTCTGGCACAATGGCTGAAGACCATCAACCTCAGCCTGGATTCTCCGCGCGCCGATTGGGTGAGCAGCCTGCAACTGTGGCACAGGCAATCTCCAGAGACTGGGTCATGACCCGCCTGCGCGAAGTTATTCACCACCAGGAAACCCTGGCGGATATCCGCGAGATCATGAACGCCATGAAGAATCTCGCCATCATCGAGAGCCGCAAACTCGACAAGGTCCTGGCCAGTCAACGGGTGATCGTCAAAGACCTCGATACCCTTGCCGCCGATTTCACCGACCACCACCCGTTTACGTTTCCGGTCAACGAACAGTATCACCTGTATATTCTGATTGGCGCCGAACGCGGCTTTTCCGGCAGTTTTAATCACCAGTTACAACAGCGCTATCGCGGCCTTGTGCAGGACGCGACAGGGACCAGCCCCCTTGTGATCGCGATTGGACGCAAATTTGCCACGACCTTCTCCGACTCCGATGCCTCCCCCAGTCCGGTATTTCTCGATGGCGCCAGTGCCCAGGAAGAGATCAGCCACATCCTGATCCAGTTGGTAACAGAGATCGAATCGATGCAGGAGCAGTACGGTGCCCTGGCCTGTACCGTCGTGCGTCACGAACAATTGACACATGATATTCGGGTCCAGCCACTGTTGCCGCCGTTCCAGGCCAGACCGCCAAACCACCAGCCCGAGGGGTTTGCACCCCTGCTCTATCTGGAACCGGCCCAGTTTCTCAGTGACTTGATAGAACAATACCTGTTTGCCCACCTGTTCAGTGCCCTGAACGCCTCGCTGCTGGCGGAAAACGAGTTTCGGGTTGCCCACCTGGAAGGGGCCATCCGCCACCTGGATGAACGCTGTGTTGAACTGGCCCGGCAGCGCCGCAGCCTGCGCCAGGAAGAGATTATCGAAGAAATCGAGGTCATATTGCTCAATGCCGGGCAAGGCGATCTGGTTAGTGGCAAAACGGAAGACGAGCAGGATACCTAAACCGGTAGCGCTTTCACTCGCCGTGACAAATGCGTAGGATCTGCCCCTTGTTAGCCAGAAAGCATCCATGCCATACACCCTGTTTGCCACTGCCCCGAAGAACCTGGAAGCCCTGCTCGCCGAGGAAATACGCCAGCTGGGTATCGGCAATGCCCGTGACACCCGTGGCGGCGTGCGCTTTGCCGCTGAGCTGGCCGAGGCCTATCGGGTCTGCCTGTGGTCGCGCGTGGCAAACCGGGTACTGTTGCAACTGGCGACATTTGTAGCGGACTCGGCTGAAAGTCTATATGCAGGGGTACAGGGCATCGACTGGTCCGCGCATTTCGACACAACGCAGACCTTCGCCATCGATCTCAATCTCTCCAGTTCTAATCTCACCCACAGCCAGTTCGCCGCACTCAAGGCCAAGGATGCCATCGTCGATCAATTCCGTGACAATAGCGGCGAACGGCCCTCGGTAAATACCGAACAGCCGGACATCCGCATTAATATTTATCTGTTCCGGAACCAGGCCAGCCTGTATCTGGATCTGTCCGGCGGTTCCCTGCATCGTCGCGGTTATCGTGCCCGCGCCGGTGCGGCGCCATTGAAGGAAAATCTGGCCGCCGCAATCCTGTTGCGCGCCAACTGGCCCAGCGTTGCCCGCTCAGGCGGCTCATTGATCGACCCGATGTGTGGTTCGGGGACATTGCCCATCGAGGCCGCCCTGATCGCCGGCGATATCGCACCGGGTCTGTTACAGCAGCAGTTCGGCTTCTTACACTGGCGGCAACACGATGCCCATGCCTGGCAGCAGGAATTGCAGATTGCCCAACAACGTGCCGACGCGGGCCGGGAACATATTCCGCCGATTCGTGGAACTGATCAGGATCCTGAGAGCGTGCGTATTGCCCGTCACAATGTCCGCCTCGCCGGCTTGCAGGACGTCGTGCAGATTACCCAACAGGCATTACAGGATTGTCAGCCGCTAACGGATGACGAACGCGGGCTGGTTGTGGTCAATCCACCTTATGGGGAGCGTCTCGGCGCCGATAGTGACCTGCCCGCATTATATGGCGCACTGGGTGAGATATTAAAAACACGTTTTCTGCACTGGCAGGTCGCCGTGTTCACCGGTAATCCGGAACTTGCACGCCATATCGGCCTGCGCAGCACCCGCCAGCACGCCTTATATAATGGTCCGATTGCCTGCAAACTGATTCATTACCAGGTCACCGCAGAGGCCGGCTTTGTTACCGCCCAGGCCCCGCGCGGTCTGCCTGCAGAGAAACGCAGCGAAGGTGCGGTGATGTTTGCCAACCGCTTACGCAAGAATGCAAAAAACCTGCAACGCTGGCGCAAACAGGAAAACATTCATGCCTATCGATTGTATGACGCGGACATGCCGGAGTATGCCGTGGTGGTCGATGTGTACGAAGGAGCACAGCGCTGGGTGCACGTGCAGGAATACCAGGCGCCCAGGAGCGTCGATGCCGACAAGGCGCGCTTTCGCCTCAAGGAGGCCATGGGTGTCATTGCAGAAGTGCTGGAAGTCGATGAGGCACACCTGTTTTTCAAAGTCCGCAAACAGCAGAAAGGCAAGACCCAGTATGAAAAGCAGGGTGAGAGCAAACACTTCCATGAAATCGAGGAAAACGGCTGCCGTTTCCAGGTGAACTTTCAGGACTATCTCGATACCGGCCTGTTTCTGGACCACCGCCCCATTCGGCAATTCATTGCCAACCAGGTCGCCGGCAAGGATTTTCTCAACCTGTTTGCCTATACCGGCACGGCATCGGTCTACGCCGCCAAGGGCGGTGCGCGCTCTACCACCACGGTGGATATGTCAAAAACCTACCAGGAATGGGCTCGACGCAACATGCGTCTGAATGGTTTTGCTGGCAGACAGCACCAGTTCATCCAGGCGGATTGCCTGCAATGGCTGTCCCAGCTGCCACGCCAGCAGCGCTTCGACCTGATCTTTCTCGATCCCCCCAGTTTTTCCAGTTCCAAGCGCATGGAGCAGACTTTCGATGTGCAACGCGACCATGTGACTATGCTTCGACAGTGCCTGCAGCATTTAACGCCGGACGGCCTGTTAATTTTTTCCAACAACCTGCGCAGCTTTAAACTGGACGCGGCGGCACTGGCCGACCTGGCCATCGAGGATATTACCCGCAAAACCATTCCAAAGGATTTCGAACGCAACCCGAAAATCCACCAGTGTTTCCTGATACGTAACAGGTAAAGAGTCCATGGCAAAGACAACGAACAAACCCGCAATACCCGCCGGCGTCTGGGCGCTGGGCCTGGTGAGCCTGTTCATGGACATCTCCTCGGAGATCATCCATGGCCTGTTGCCGGTATTTCTGGTGACAGTCATCGGCGCCAATGTGGAAACCGTCGGCTTTATCGAGGGCCTGGGCGAGGCCGTCGCCCTGATCGTGCGGGTGTTTTCCGGCGCGCTCAGTGACCGCCTGGCCCGGCGTAAACCACTGATCGTGTCCGGCTACCTGCTTGGCACCCTGTCAAAACCGCTGTTCGCGCTGGCCCAGGGTACCGGGCTCATCATTACCGCACGGGTTTCTGATCGTATCGGTAAGGGCCTGCGCGGGGCACCCCGTGATGCCCTGATTGCCGACCTGGCGCCGGCCTCAATCCGCGGGGCCGCCTACGGCTTGCGCCAGACCCTGGACTCACTGGGTGCCTTCATTGGCCCGCTACTCGGGATTATCCTGATGTTCAGCCTGAACAACGCCTACCGTAGCGTGTTCTGGCTGGCTCTGATCCCCGGTTTTATCTCGGTCACGATCCTCGTGTTGTTTGTACGGGAACCGGCCCACCCCCCGACTGGCGAGAAATCACGCCGGTTACTGTTTAGTGAAGTGCGTTTACTCACGGCCGGGTTCTGGTCCGTGCTGGCCATCGGGGTGGTATTTACCATGGCAAGATTCAGTGAAGCCTTCCTGTTATTGCGTGCAGAAAAACTCGGCCTGGCGCCACACTGGATCCCGGGCATCCTGTTAATCATGAGCCTGTTCTATGCCCTCACCGCCTACCCGGTTGGCCGGCTCTCTGACCGGCTGGGCCGTATTAGCCTGCTCAGCGTCGGTCTGATTTTTCTGATTATCGCCGACCTGTGCCTGGCCTTTGCCTCGCAGGTCGGCTGGGTAGTCATCGGCGCGGCCCTGTGGGGCATCCACATGGGCTTCACCCAGGGCCTGTTTTCTGCCCTGGTTGCAGATAACGCTTCAGCGAATTTGCGCGGCACTGCCTTCGGTATATTCGGTCTGGCCACGGGTTTTGCCATCTTGTTTGCCAGCGTCTTTGCCGGCTGGTTATGGGATATACATGGACCACGGTTCACCTTCCTTGCCGGGGTGATTTTTGCCGGCCTCAGCCTCCTCGCATTACTCGTCTACCAGCACTACCAGAAGCCCAGCCGGCGCCCCTGATACGGCATCCGCCAACATGTATCCTGCCCGTCGGGCATCTCCCGTTAACAAATAATCTTGTTCAGTATTGATTCAGTCCCGTTTCAGCCTGAATTCAGTTACCCGTGGTTAGATTGAACGCGTGGAAAAACAGGGGAAACGAGATGACGATCATTAATAAACAGCTGGATACGCAGCATACACCTGCATCCGTCACTTTATTGCGCACATTGGGCGCACTGGCAAGCCTGCAGGCAGGGCAGATACTGCTGCTCACGAGTCGACAATATGACACTTGCGCCGGCATACAAGCCATGTGTCGACAGACTGGTCATATTCTCATGCAACACATGGTTTGGGATGGTGAATACAGTTTTTTAATCCGTAAGCCGGATCACCACACTGAACAGGTGCAGTTAGCGACTGATTGTTCCAGCCCGGCTGGCGGTCATGACATGTCAAACTCATTCTCCAGTCAGGCTATGAACTGAGACTAACCGGTATTGTCGAATCCACGACATGGCATTGGAGATGTCAATGCTTCGTAGCACAGATAAGTCGACGCTGTTTCAGATTACCATATCCGCGCGATAGTAAAATAAATTGCGTACTATTTTGATATATAAATAATGCATAGCGACAACACTGCCAACTTCCGCCTCGTGCACAGTACCTGAATCACAAACTGGCAATTTAATGCCATAAGCGTTCCTTGTGGTATAAAATACTATTCCCAGCGCAGCAAGGAGCCTCTGCCGGTATGTCAGCTATTCTGGACGTAAAAAACCTGGTCAAGCATTACCCTGGGGTAAAGGCCGTTAATGACGTCAGCTTCTCCCTGCAACGGGGAAAATGCTTTGGTCTGCTGGGGCCGAATGGTGCCGGCAAAACAACAACCGTAGAGATCCTGGAAGGCATTCACGCGGCTACCAGTGGGGAAATCCGCTATAAAGGCAGCGCATTAGACAAGCGCTACCGTAATGAAACCGGGATCATGTTTCAATCCACCGCCCTGCAGGATTTTATCACTGTACGTGAAACACTCGAGATGTTTTCACGCCTGTACCCCAAACACGCCGATATCGACACACTTATACAGCGCTGCCACCTGGAAGAATTTCTTGATCGCGACAACCGGCGTCTCTCCGGTGGTCAACGACAACGCCTGTTACTTGCGATTGCCCTGGTAAATGACCCTGATATCTTATTTCTTGACGAACCAACCACAGGCCTTGACCCGCAGGCCAGACGTAATTTCTGGGATTTGATTGAGGATATCAAGGCCGATGGCAAAACAATCCTCCTGACCACACATTATATGGATGAAGCCTACATTCTGTGCGATGAGATTGCGATCATGGATCACGGCCAGATTATCGCGCAGGGCAGCCCCAAACACCTGCTCAAAACCCATTTCGATGATGTCATCCTGCAAATCCCGGCGGAAGCAGTCGCCAGACCTGATGAGCTGCCCACGCCGGCACACAGGCATAAAGATGTTTTTGAAATCACCACTCACAATGTCAACCATACTATTGAGGTGCTGTTAGCAAAAAATATTTCGCTCAACGGATTACAGGTTCGCTCCCGCAACCTCGACGATCTTTTTCTTGAATTAACCGGCAAATCGCTAAGGTCCTAGGAGGCTGGCATGTTTCTGCGTCGTTTTATGGCACTGCTATCAACCCGCAACAAGGAGTTTCTCCGTGATCGGTCCACGATTAGCTGGAATATCCTCATGCCAGTCCTGATCATCCTGGGACTTGCCTTTACCTTCACAGGGGGATTTACTGACCAGTACAAGATTGGCGTTGCCAACAACCAGACCAATGCCCCGGCAATCCGTGCTTTTCTCAAAACCCGGTATATCGATTTCATCAAGGTCACAAATATCAAACAGGCTATCGTCAAGGTTAAACATCATCAACTCGATATGCTGCTTGATGTTTCAGGCAAGAAATACTGGATAAATAAAAAGTCACCCAAAGGGTACCTGGCTGAACGCATCATGCGTGCCAGTGTGGGCAACACATTCGAGCCGCAAAAAGTCAGTGGCAGGCAAACCGGATATGTGGACTGGGTCATACCTGGAATATTGTCCATGAATATTATGTTCAGCGGCTTGTTTGGCGTCGGATTTGTCATTGTGCGTTACCGCAAGAACGGCATGTTAAAACGCCTCAAAGCCACGCCGGTCACGGCCTTTGAATACCTCAGCGCACAAATCGTTTCCCGTCTGTTATTGATCATCATAATTACGATTCTGATTTATTATGGGACCAGGATACTGATTGGCTATGCCATGTACGGCTCAGTCATGGATCTGTTTATTGTATTTGCACTGGGCGCCATCAACATGATCAGCCTGGGACTGATTATCGCCGCAAGAATCCGCAGCGAGGAAACCGCCAGCGGATTACTTAACCTGCTCAGCCTGCCGATGATGTTTCTCTCCGGGGTCTGGTTTTCTCTGGACGGGACAAATCCAGTGATGCAGAAGCTGGCACAGGTTTTCCCTCTCACACATATCACCGTCGCAGCCCGCGCAATTATGCTCAACGGGGCAGACCTGGCCACGGTATCTCCGCAACTGCTGATACTTGCCGGTGAATCGGTTATTTTTCTTATCATCGGGTCCTGGCTATTTCGCTGGGAATAAGTCTATGCTTGGATTATGACGCTGCTAGTCTGCAACCAGGAGCGCATCGGGATGTCTAATCATAAATTACGCCAGTGACGAGGCCACCTATGTACCGCTATCTACCTGTATTGACAGCAGTGATGCTCACCGCCGCCTGCAGCAGTGTTCCCGCCCCGGTGACGTCACCGTATTATCAAATACCGTCGGGGAGCAAACTGGTCCTCAAACAAACCCTCACCATCCCTCCGAATACGGCAAGCGTTTATATCCAGTACGGCAAGGTCGTGTCCCCTCAGCAAAAAGATAATTTCTACGCACATTGCTGGTTTACCTCCTGGTACGTGCGCGACCAGCCGCAGCTTATCAAACCGGACACCTTTACCATCACCCACAGTCAACAATTCGAAGACGTCGTTTCCCGAGGCCAGAGTCATATGCTGGCCATGAATGGTCCGGTTACAGGGGTATATGACGGCGGGCCGATGGCGCTGGACTACTCTACGGTGATGTACATCCATTCGGACAAGCAACCCGCGATCCGCCGTTTTGGCTGTGGTTACTGGGAAAATCCTGATGATGCCCAGCATCTCACGGTAGCCGAGATGCAAAAGGTATTGGGCAGTATTGCCAGAATCGAACTCAAGAAAGACCAGCAGGGACCCGTGTCAGCCAGATGATATCACCTGTAACGCGCTTTCTTTGACCTGAAACAGAAACGCTCGGCAGGCTGAGCCATACCGGGCGTCACAGATTGAAAAATTAACCTCCCACTGTTATTGACGGGGAGTAATCAATCAATTTTAGTTATTGAGATCACCCCCGGCGACCATGGTCAGTGCAGTCTTATAGGCATCCGGGGCGCACATGATGGAAGCAAAGCTGTTGCTGCCGATCATGGACAGGTCCGGGAAATTAATGGCGATGCGGAATTCCGCCGGCAGTGCCACAACCTTGCCCTTGTTGATCACGATTTCATAAGGCAGGTGGGCGGTGGATTTCAGCTTCTTGAAATCAATACGGGACATGATGTACTTGTCGCCGCTGCATTCGGTGCCCAGCTTGCCAGGCATTTTCAGGCCGATGACCGTTTCCTGTTTACCCGGGATGTCCACACGATACACCTGTGTGATGTCCGCTTTGTTGGATTTCAGATTTTTCTCCACAGTTTTTATCGCGGTCTTATAATCGTAATAAGAGGCAAGATTCAGGCGATCAGTAAAATATGGCATCAGCCATTTATAATGGTAATCCCGCAGGTCTTCCGCGGTCAGTCCCTTTTCCGAACCGAATTGCTTTTCGTTGCCCAGCGCCTTCGTCAGCTCTGAAGAAACATTATTCAAATTCGATTTCATCTGGTAGGCGTTGGCCATATATACCGGGTTGGTATAGGCAACCTGGATACCGTCGGCCGTCTTGGTCACGCTGACACGCTGAATGGCACCAAACGCGCCATAGTCCGATGCGGCCGCGTTCTGCTTCAGTGCGGCATTGGTCACGACGATGATCGTGGCTGAATCATACGGCATGTAACTGCCGACAATGTCAAAGCCATTCGCAGTGAGCTTCTTGCGTACAGATTGCACGACCGTCTTCATATCCTGGCCCTTATCGATCGCAGCCAGCACGAAGGGTTTATA
>JARRNT010000034.1:0-40071 GCA_037384645.1 Gammaproteobacteria bacterium
GAAATCGAGAACACGTCTTCCACCGGCATCAGGAACGCGCCATCGACCGCACGCTCCGGCTCCGGAATGTATTCGTCCAGCGCCGCCACCAGCTTCTCGATGCTCGGCACGCCAATCTCGGAGGTATCACCTTCGAGGGCTTTTAAGGCAGAACCGGTGATGATCGGGGTGTCGTCGCCCGGGAAGTCATAGGAGCTCAGCAGCTCGCGCACTTCCATTTCCACCAGTTCCAGCAGTTCCGGGTCATCGACCATGTCGGCCTTGTTCAGGTACACCACGATGTAGGGTACGCCCACCTGGCGCGCCAGCAGGATGTGCTCGCGGGTCTGCGGCATCGGGCCGTCTGCGGCTGACACCACCAGGATCGCGCCGTCCATCTGCGCCGCACCGGTGATCATATTCTTGACGTAGTCGGCGTGGCCCGGGCAGTCCACGTGTGCGTAGTGACGCTTGTCAGACTCGTATTCCACGTGCGCCGTCGCGATCGTGATACCGCGAGCCTTTTCTTCCGGGGCGCTGTCAATCTGGTCGTAGGCCTTTGCCTCACCACCGAATTTCTTTCCCTGCACCACTGTCAGTGCAGCCGTCAGCGTCGTCTTGCCGTGATCCACGTGACCAATCGTGCCCACGTTGACGTGTGGTTTATTACGTTCAAATTTTTCCTTGGACACGATGCCCTCCTCAGTTCAATGGTTGTTTACACTAATATATAAATAACAACTCAAGTACTTCACTACTCTATTCTGGAGCCCATGCCCGGATTTGAACCGGGGACCTCTTCCTTACCAAGGAAGTGCTCTACCCCTGAGCTACATGGGCAAATGCTCAAAATTTCTCCGACCATTAAAATGGAGCGGGTGATGGGAATCGAACCCACACAGCCGGCTTGGAAGGCCGGGGCTCTACCATTGAGCTACACCCGCATTACCTTCAAAATGCTCTGCCGTGGTAGTCGATCCTCCACTCTAAAAATTTGGTGGAGGGGGGTGGATTCGAACCACCGAAGGCGGAGCCAGCAGATTTACAGTCTGCCCCCTTTGGCCACTCGGGAACCCCTCCTCGAGCGAGTCGCGTATTGTCGTCATTGGACTATACCCTGTCAACCGGGAACCGGGCAGAAAGCCTTAATTTTCGGGCAGTTCGGGGCAATTTTAACTGCTCAACGGACGCACTACCGCAGCTGAATGTCCGTCACCGGCAAGCGCCGCCACAAAATCACTCTCTCCCGGCGATTTGCTATCCTTAATAAAGGCGTTGATAACGCAAAGGAGACTGTCATGGATGAGATCGACAGCCTGTTCGATAAAGCCGTTTCAGAAATCGAGCGCATGCTCAACACCAAGACCGTGGTAGGCGAACCCATCACCGTCGAAGGCAACACCCTGATTCCACTGGTCAGTGTCGGTTTTGGCTTCGGGGTCGGTGCCGGCAAGGGCACTGACCCGAAAAAAGGCAGCGGTACCGGTGGCGGCACCGGCGGGGGTGGCGGGGTCAAACCGGTGGCCCTGGTCATTATCAATGCCGACGGCGTCCGCCTCGAACCCATCAAGTCCGGCACCGCCTCGGTCCTGGAAAAAGTGGCCGAAACCATTGGCAAGACCGCCTCGGCCAGGGGCACCGCGGCGAAAGACTAACCTGCCCTGGCCCATGTTAACGATCGGGTTGGCAATACTGCTGATAGTGCTCGGCTTGCTGGCGATTCCGCTTGGGCTGAATTACCGGGTCAACTGGCGCGGCAGGTTCCAGGGCGACATCCGGCTCATCTGGCTGTTCGGACTGGTGCGTCTGCGTATGCCTGGCAACGAAACGACAGCGTCCCAGCCCAAACCGAAATCCCGCAGAGCCCGACGCCACCGACCCCGACGCAAACGCAAAACCCATCCCCTCGCCGCCTGGCAACTGCGCCCGTTTCGCCAACGCCTCATCCGATTCGGGCAAGACCTGTGGCAAGCCATACATAAGCGCGATGTCCGGGTGCAACTTCGAATCGGTCTCGACGACCCGGCCGACACCGGCCAGTTGTGGGCACTCATGGGTCCCCTGGCGGCGCTGGCGGGCGTCAGTCAGAGCGTAAACATCGCTATTCAGCCAGATTTCAACCAAAGCACGTTCGAATTTGACAGCAGCGGCAGGATCCGCCTTATTCCCCTGCAACTGATTGGCCTTAGCCTCGGCCTGTTGCTGTCGCCGTCCTTCTGGCAGGGACTGCGCCGAATGCGCAAGGCGGGATAAGCAATGAACCGCTTGCGCACAGTGGAACTGTATCGTGATGAACAACGCCGTCTCGTTGCGATAGAAGCAATGGCATTCAACTCATACAAATTCAGTTGCGGCGGCCAGGTCCATGCATCGATCACCCCCCTGCTGCTCGTCGTGTGTCGCCCGCACGGCAACGAGGTCATCACGCTGACAACCGACGGGGATGAACTGGAGAAACTGAAACAGCAGCATCCCGAACTGGATGCGCTGATTGGCGGGATGGCCTACCAGGCCAGTTAACTAGAAACAGTACTCTCAGCGTACCAGCCATCCAGCTGGCGGTGAATTTTGTTCTGGATGAAATCCAGGCCCTGCCTCACGACTTCCATCTGGGCATTAATGATGTTCGTCGCCATACTGAAAATATGATGACTATCCAGTTCGATCGTATCCTGGCGCAGGATCTTGTTTTCCACCAACTGGATCAACTGCACGATGCGGACATCCTGAATTTGCAGATCAATCAGGGCCGGCACATCGCGCAGCGAGTATTTCTGTAAGGATTTGGACAGGACCCGGAAGCGTTCTTTTTTCAGGTTAAGCTGTTTGAGCAAATAATCCAGCCAGGTGCCATGTTCCGGATCGCAGGCGCCCATGACACAGGCGTGCGTGGCGAGGCCACGCAAGCGGGCCAGCAACTCCATGAACTCAGGCGTCTCCAGCAGAATAAACTGGACCAGCAGGGTATCGTCTGCAAACGACCCGCCGGCTGGTGACGAAGTGATATCGTTATTCGCCGGGGCTTGCGCAGCTGCCAGCAGAAAACTATCGGTCTTCTCCGTCACCTGCCACATCAGCTTCATGAGCTGCTCGATAAAATTACTATGCAGGTTGAAATTTTCCAGGGCCGAGCCACCGGCCCAGTCGCGCAAGGTTCGCCATTCCTGTAACAGCGTCGCGATCTCCGGGTCTGGAATCGGCGTGGATAATTCCCGGTTCAGCAACTGCAGGGTGGTAAAGCGGTTATTGATCTCATTCTGGAGCGCGGACACCTTGCCGGAAAACGTGTCGTCGCCTTCCAGCAGGGCCAGATTCGCCCCCCGATGTTGCTGGACCACGGTAATGAGCGAAAGCAATTGGCGAATCACGGTAATGGAACGCAGGTGATGCAAATACTTTACGACAATCCTGGCCGCGCTGAGGCCACTCTTTTCTTTAAAAATCCTTACCTTATTGTCGGCATTGTCGGGCATCGTTGAGACTCAGGGATATGGCATACTAATCACTAATATAATGATATTAGGCCCGAAAATGGGGGGTGTTTCAAGCAACCCACCTCTACCGGCCACGACCCGCCGCTACGAAATTTGGCTCAAACTAAGAATATCTGGGTACAGCGTAACAAGGATTTCCCGCAAGGGCTTTGTGCTACCCGTTTTTACGCTTGCATCGGCGCCCGGATATTACCGGTTGTTCATGCATCGTCTTCCCAGGCTGCAACCACAAAACGCAGTCTCCCGCTTATCCCTGGCGAACCCGTGCTCCCAAAGGGAATCGACATGATTTGGTCACCGTCTTTAACGGACTTGATCTTAAGGGAGGTGCTGGCTTTGCCTACATTGTCATGCTGCCAGTCGAAACTGGCCAACCATTTTCCATCCTGTTTCTCCGGCGCCACAATTTCTACGACCATGTTATCCCGAAACAGGTATCCCCCCTCGTAATGCTCATCTGACCAGAATTTCTTTTCGACTTCGTAATCCGGCACCCGCACGCCCAGCGTTAAGCCATAAGCAAGAGACGGTCTGTCTTTATTGACCCGCGCTGAGTTTGACAGGAATATTGAGGATAGAAATATACTCCTTGCCTTTTTATTCTCCGGGTCGATAAGTTCCTGATGATTTCGGCAGGCAACAGAATCTTCTTCCGCCACACGGCGGGTAAGGTACCAGCGTTTCCCCCGGGGCGAAGCCAAAAACTCGAAAAGATATAATGCATTGACCGCTTTACCCTGGATGTCGGGCGGTAATCGAACAGACTCCACATCCACCCAGATATCAACGCGCACACTGCCAAACAGGAATCGCGACAGATTTTGATAGGCTTCCTCACTGTTCACGATACCGAAATAGCCTGAATGCGAGCGATAGGCAAATGCCTTGGCGCAAGGGCTTGATGCCTTCCCCTTCGCATCGACCCCGGTCACTGACGCATTCTCAATTTTCACCAATCCATCACTGCCATGCCCGGCAAAGGTACGGGATAAACCTGCCGCCACTTCGTAATCAGCACGATTCGACCCAATCATGCAAAAAAACCGCCGTGACGGAAACGATTCCTCTGGCAACCAATCAACACGTTTTGTTTTCTTATAGAGTGATTCCAGGTTAAGGTATTTAGCCATGTACTCTCGGTTAAAATTATTCATGTCCGACAGGGACAGCCATTGCGGGACATTGAAGCCCGCCATCTCGATGCCATTATGCGGCGTCGCATAGGTAAACACCTTATCCACACACTGTCTCGCCTGCGCATCACCCAGCTCCGGGTTTTGCAGAAAGGCTCGACACACCAGTCCGCCCATTGAATGCGAAACCAGATAACACCTGAAATCGTCAATGCTGACACCACTTTTTTTATCTGCACAAACGAGTTCGCGCACACGCAAAATGAGCTGGCTCAACCCTTTTGCAAAATGCGAAATATCCGGGGTATGGCCACTCCCCAGCAGCGTGGATGCCTGCTCGTAATAGCGATAAATGACGATTGACCTGACCGGAATCGTCCCTTCCCAGTCCGCATCCATAATATCCAGCCCATTCCTGAACGCATCCTCATAATCATGATCAGAAATAAGCCGTAACAAGGGTGATTCAAAGATAAACTTCTTTGCGGGTTTATCTTTTTCAGGCGTTGCCCGATACACCGTCGAGCCAAGATTAAATCCCATGAAGGGGTCTGCAGTCGTATCATTTTGCTCGCGCTCAGACATCGCATAGCCACGAACATAAATGATTGGATAGTACGGTTTGATCGATTTTTTCATGGCATTAACCTCACTGGCGATACGGAGTCCTTATTAATTCTGCCTGGTAGTATATAAGCACCCACAATCCATTACATCTTCACCCAAAAATAACATCAGGCCAAATCAAAACAGATGAACACTATGTAATTAATAGTATTCCTCTCATGCATGAATTAAATCACACACGGCAGGTAAATGAAGTTCAGTTGATTCAGATCACGAAGCAACGCTATCCGGTGAGCATGATTATTTTGCGGACAGCTAATGCGAGGAAAATAATGAAGGACTATCCAGTGCACACATCATCATACGGATACTTATTGTAGGCATATTAACAATAAGTCGCTTTTTGAGGTCAGAGTAAAAACGAATTGTCTTTGTCACGGCGGACGTTGTACGACGAATTTTTACCCTGACCCCACATATGTTTTACTCCGAGCCCACATATGTTTAAAAATGATAGACCGCGCCAACCGATGTCAGGCTGGTCTTCGCCCCGTCGAGGTTATATTCAGCCCCCACACCATAACTGTCATAACTCAGGCGCACATCCCATGACGGCGAAAGCCGGTACTGCCCACCGACGCCCCAACTGCCATTGCAGCGATTCACGTCACCAAAGTTGCCAACGGATTTAATCGTGGTATGCGTGGCACCCAGTTTGACGAAGGCCGACCAGTCATTGTTAAAGGGATAACTCCCGACCACACTGATGCCATAACCGGTAACATCGGAACTGCCGCCGGACTGGAACGTGATGGAACCAAAATCTGTATAGTGCACCTCGACAGCGAGATATTGATTAAACTGATAACCGGCCATCGCGGCGATTCCGGTGTCCGTCTTGTCCGACAGGTGCAGGGTATCGGTACTGGACTGGCCCACATTCAGGCCAAGATAAGGACCGCTGGTGGCGGCAAACCCGACACTGGGTAAAGCAAATAAGCATAATGCAAACACAGACTGTTTCATCTTCTACCTCCTTTTGCCCCCCGTATAAAAGCGACACGTTTGTCGATAAAAGATAAAATCCTTATCCGAATAATAGTCTTTGGGAATGGCTTGCCTATAGGGGTATTTACGTAGGCAGGTGAGAGGTAATAAGAAAGTTTTATTATTAAGCTAACTGGAGTCAGCGCAAGAACAATTTACCCAGACGTGCTTTGGAGATTTGTGTTACGAGTTTTTACTCTGACCCTAACTATTATCCCCTATTACTCATTTGAAAGTTTTTCCTGTATTGCATGGGAGATATCCGGTAAGACGTGCCGAAATGTTGTCGCAGCGATGTCGCCGTGCCAAACCCGGCCTGCTCGGCTATCGCTTCTACTGACAAGTCAGTGGTTTCCAGCAGTTGTTGTGCCAATGCCAGGCGCTGGTTCAGCAGCCACTCGCCAACGGTTATCCCCATTACCTGCTTAAATCGCCGAGTAAAAGTGCGGCGCGTCATTGCGGCGCGCCTGGCCAGCATATCCAGCGGCAGGGACTTGTGCAGGTTCTTTCGACTCCATTCCAACACAGCGGCAAAGAGATCCACATTTTCCGTACTGCGCACCGGTTGCTGGATGAATTGCGCCTGACCACCCTGACGGTGCGGCGAAACCACCATACGCCTCGCTACATAGTTGGCAATATCGGCACCAAATTCACGGCGAATGATGTGCAGGCAGCAGTCAATGGCCGAGGCTGTGCCGGCGGAGGTGATAATTTGGCCCTGATCGACATATAGCACTTCGGGGTTAACTTTTATCGTCGGATACTTTGCGGCAAGGTCAGTGGCCCAGTGCCAATGAGTGGTGGCTTCCAATCCATCCAACAGCCCGGCTGCTGCTAATACATAGCTTCCAAGACACAGTCCAACCACGATGGCACCACGCTTGTGTGCTCGGCGCAAGGCATCGAGTAGGGCCTTGGGCGGTATTTCCTCGGTATCGCGCCACGTCGGCACAATCACAACATCGGCCTGGCTCAGCGCCCTCAGCCCGTATTTTGCTTCGATGCTAAAACCGGCGGCGGTGCGCAACGAGCCCTTCTCGAGCGAACAGACTTTCAGCTCCAACTTCACCTTGCATTCGGCCATGCGATCCTCGCCAAACATGATGCACGGCACCGACAGGTGAAACGGACTGATGTGGTCGAATACTACCACGGCAACGGATCGCGGTTTCATGGCCAAATCCCAATATGTCCCGATTCTTTCGAACATTGTCCAACAGGCCACTATTGCCCGTCAATATCGCCCCGCATAATGCCGCCTACTTCACCTCATCAGGAGAATCACCATGAGCAATACTTCGCGCAGGGCATTAATCGTGATCGATGTGCAGAATGAATATTTTACCGGCAACCTCAAGATCGAATATCCCGACAGCAGTACCTCACTTGCCAATATATGCAAAGCCATGGATGGTGCACAGGCTGCGCAAATTCCGATAATCGTCGTACAACAGGTTGCGCCGGCACAATCGCCAATTTTTGCAGAAGGCAGTACCGGCTGGGAGTTGCATGAGGCCATCCAATCCCGACCATGGCAGCACAAGATCGACAAGAAGTTGCCGAATGCGTTTGCCGGTACCAATCTGGCCGACTGGTTGGCGGAAAACAAGATCAATACACTTTGCGTGGCCGGCTACATGACGCACAACTGCGTGGACTCCACCATCAAGCATGCCTTCCACAAGGGACTAGAGGTGGAATATCTACAGGATGCTTCAGGGACATTGAGTTATGCTAACCAGGCTGGCTTTGCCAGCGCTGAGGAAATCCACCGCACATTCAGCATTGTGATGCAGGCTCGCTTTGCCGCGGTGATGGATACGCAAGAATGGCTTCAACTGATTCAGGGTAATGGTACAGCCGTGCTTGACAGCATTTTCCAGTCCAGCCGGCGTGGCAAGCAAGTCCAGAGGAGCAAATCAGCATGAATGCCATTGTGCTGCGTCCTGCCACTGCGCATGACAAGATCGCTATCGCGCAATGGCCTGCCTACCCGGCGGAATTCCACGAGTTGGACTACGCCCTGCGTACTAACGGCTGGCTGGATGAATTTCAAGGCAAGCCCGATACCTGGATTTATGTGGCAGAACGAGATAAAGCACCCGTTGCGTTCTCGTTGCTGACCACAACCGGTGAGCGGGAAGCGGAGTTCAGGATAGCATTACATCCGCATTATCTCGGTCAAGGACTAGGCAAGCCGATTACCCTAAACACCCTGGAATTGGGTTTCCGCGACAAAGAACTGAAGCGCATTTACCTGATCGTGCGCAAGGATCACCACAGAGCAATCAGACTGTATGCTGAACTAGGGTTCAGCTACTTTGACTGCTGCATCCTGACAGTAAATGGAAATCCGGTCGAATTTCGCCGGATGGAAGTTTTCCGAAATTAACAGGAGCACCCGCATGCTAAACAGTATCGCCCTCCGTATCCGTACTATGGGCCCAGCTGTCAGCAAGCTGGACGATAGTACTGATTGCCAATTTCGAGCTGGCATCTTGAAAGCACTAAGTGCCGCAATGGTAAATTGATCGAATCTTCAACAAGCGCTTCTGGATGACTGCTTGGGGTCGGTTTTCGCCTGCTATTCCACTGCCACAAACCGGCCAGAAGCGGACGTTCGATAGATAGTAAAAACTCCGCCCACGTGAGTGAGGCATATTTGATGATTCTTGGCTACTTTGATGCAGTAGTCTTACCTTCTATGTCAACATGTTATGCTAAAATTGCATTTACTGACATAAATGCTAAGTATATATTTAATAAGCTAAACAAGATTGAGCAGAAATCAGTTTTTAGAATATCCAGGCTAATTATATATCGAAAATAAGGTCTTTGGAGCTATAAGAATGAAGAAAGTTAAATCGTACATCTACCTCGTGATTTTATCAGTAATTTCCGTACCTGCACTTGCAAGAACCGTTCTGCCAGAAACAACGATCCCAGGGACTGAATTAGGAATCCAATATTCGGATTACAAATACCAGGAAACTGTCAATGGTGCATTCTTCATGTCTAATAAAGGTAACAAGATTGGCCTGACCTGGACATCAATTTCGGACGAAATCGGAAAAGACTGGCACGCAATCTGGGATTTGCGTTATGCATTTGGCGATGATACTTACAACAGCGCGAGTGGCACTGGTACCGCCCCGGATCGACTTTGGGATCTAAGAATTATGGCCGGTAAAGATCACATCAATCAAGATCAAGATTTTGTATTGTTTACCTTTGGTGGGCTTGCTTACCGAACACTAACCAATGATTTGAGAAAAGTGGGACCTGGTGGCTACCGCCGCGTTAGCGAATATTTTTACGTCCCACTGGGTATCACTTTTCGCAACAGGATATCATCAGACACACGAATTTCGACGAGCATCGAATATGATTACTTTGTAAAAGGATCTCAACTTAGTCAATTATCGGATATTAACCCGGCGTTGAATGATTTAAAAAACAATCAAACCAAAGGGTATGGTTATCGCGCGACCATCACATACGAGAAACCACAATGGTCCGTTGGCCTGTTTTATTATTATTGGAACATAGGTGCAAGTGACTTTGGAACGGTAACACTGATTGATGGAACCCCGATTGGCATTGGACAGGAACCAAAGAACGATACCAAAGAATTAGGTATCGAATTAAAACGGCGTTTCTAGAATTATTTGATGCTAAACAGCCAACAACAACACCAGCAAATTCCCAATAACAACCAAATAATTTGATACCGTTCTAGCTAAACTGTTCTCTCTTTAATAAAGCAAATTGCCGTATATTTGCTCAAGCACAGTAAACAACTACGCTCAGCTGGACGTATCCCGCCGTGCTCTCTAATAATCCGTTCGGTGGAAGAATGTTGTCGGTCAAACAGACTAGCTATCGAGGCCAGGGAATCACCTTCCTTCCATCTGTCCCACATCAAGGTCTTTTGAGTTTCCGTATAATATATCCTTGGTTGTTGCTTCATTTTCAACATCCTCCTCTCTATCTTTAAGAGATTAGATGTTGCAGCGACCGGTTGAACCCGCAGGGAATTCGCATAAATTTGCTTGCAAAGGTGAGTGTCTTCTAATGGTCGATTTTACCACTTCAGTTTTTGCAGGGAACCGTCAAATTCCGGCCAATAGCGGTCTGTCATTCAATCTCTACTTCACGATAAAAGCGGACATTCAGTAACATAACGAGAAAGCCAAGGAGCCGATAAACCGCGCAGCGGTTTTGAGGTCCCGCCTGCGGAGCAGGCAAAGTTGGGCGTATTGTTAGCCATGTGGCAATATCAACGGAACACTAAATTTTACTCGGCTTACAGAAGCATTTTCCTCTTGGGACTGCCCAGAAGTACCTAGCGACACAATACCTGAAACAATACCTATTCCACCTTTGGATCCGCTTCCTTCCTTTGCTGTTAAAGCAACATCAAATTGAACGATTTGTGCCGCACCACCTTCAGCACGAAGAAAACCATGCTGTGCGCCAAACTCTGAGCCAGCAGTAAGTCGTGGACTAACTGTTCCGCCAATAGTTTTTTCTTGCTCTTGTGCTTCTACTACACCAGAGATAATTTGGATCATTGTTTCAGATATAAATTCTTTTAGATCCACGCAATACTCCTTTATATGGCTAACGTTTAAGCTGTGGGGCACTCTGTGGCGAAGTGTCAAAGCGAGCGCGAGCGATGGATGAATTTGTGCTCCTAACGTCCGATAAGCCGCGCATTAAGCGAATGCGCCATTCTTACAAGCTAGGGATATTTATATACGGCGATATCCTCTTCGTATCAAGCCAAAACTGGAAATCCGAGAAGGTTGACCTTAGATAATTGTTACCTAATTTGTAACCTAATCTAGGCTATTCGCAGGAATTAGAGGCTAAGAAAGTAGTAACTTATTGTTTTTATTGGTGCCGACACGAGGACTTGAACCCCGAACCTACTGATTACAAATCAGTTGCACTACCAATTGTGCTATGTCGGCGCAGTGTAGGCCGCGAATTGTAGCCTATCCGCTCGTCCAGCAAAATAGCCAACCGACGGCTTTCCGGGCCGGGTCAGGCCCCGGATTTTCCGCCCTCGCCCGCGATCAGGCTATCAATCTCCGTCGCCGGCAGCGGCTGCGAGTCATTAGCTGTCATTACCGCAGCTACGGGTAGCCTGGCCGATGCCACTGTAGTGCTTGCGTATTTTATTCAACAGGGCGGTGTCCAGGTTTTCCTCGACGGGCCAGTCCAGCCAGTATTCTCGTTTAGGCAGGTTAACTTTCTGCAGTACCGGTTTGAAACCCAGCTCGACGAGCTGCTCGAAGCGTCGCTGTGCGGTATCCGACTGTGAAAACACGCCCAGCGAGACGGCATTCGTCTGGTCACCGGTCGCCACCAGGAAGTAATCCTTGATGCCCTTGGCCTTCAGTTCGTCGATTATCTTGCGCGCCGCGGCATGACTGGCGGCAGGGGGAAGCAGTACCCAGAACCCCTTGCGCGTGGTATCTGTGCTGCTCCGGCGCCTTGCCGTGAGTCCGGCCTGCTTAAGTTCCTGACGGACTTTGTCAGCATCGTCAACCGCCTTGAACGGTCCCAGGGTATAACAGTTGCCGCTGGTCTCGGCATTGCCATTGGTCGTGGGCGGTTTGTTCTGTTGCGCCCGAAACTCCTTGACCAGGACCAGGCGCAGATTATCGTTCTCACTCGGACCCGGGGCATTGGTGCTGGCCAGTTCCTGTGAACGATAAGACCAGAGCCCAAACGCCAGGTTGGCCAGCAACAAGATATATATCATCCATTTCATCGGGCTATATATTAAGTGGCGCCGGCTATCACCGCCAGCCCCTGTAACACCAGGTCAGGTTCCTGCTGACACGGAATGGATAACAATGGTTCAATCCGGCCGGCATCACCACCGGTCAGGTAGCAGCTCGCCTGGATTCCGCTCTGCTGCTGCAGATCGGCCAGGGTCTGCTGGATCAGTGCCACCACGGCCCGGGTGATGCCAAGCGAGATACCCTCCTGGGTAGAGCGGCCCAGGAGCATATTTGCAGGTTTGGCCAGCGTGATTGGCGAAAGCGCTGTATGCCGGGTCAGGGCGGATTGCATGGCCGTCAAACCGGGCAGGATCAGACCGCCCAGGTGTTGCCCATCTGCCGCCACCGCGTCCAGCGTCACCGCCGAGCCGCAGTCCACCACGCAGACCGCCGAGCCGGCCAGGTGAAATGCGGCAACCATCGCCGCCCAGCGATCACAGCCCAGTCGTTCCGGCTGGGCATAGGCGTTGGTGAGCCCCTGCCCGCTGGACGGACTCACCAGAAACTCGGGGCTCAGTGACCACCTGCGCTGCATCCAGCCACTCAATGCGGCCTTGCGCTCTGAGTCAGCAACGCTGGCAACCAGGACCTGTCCGGGTGGTGGCATCGCGTTCCAGCTGGCATCCAGTACCGCCGCCAGTTCCTGTTCGCGATGGTCCCGTACTTCGCTATGTCGCGGTAATGTCCCGTCACAGGTCGCCCATTTGAGGCGGGTATTGCCGAGGTCTACCAAAAGTATCGACATCATTGCTTCCTGAGGCTGATCTCACCGGAATAATACCGCTGCAGCTTACCATCATGTTCCACTAACAAAGAGCCCTGCTCATCGACACCCCGGGCGATGCCGTGAATCTGCCGGTCGCCCAGTTGCAGGACCACCGCCGAATCGCGAAAGCTGTCGAGTTCACGCCACTCATCGAGAAAAGGCTGCAAGCCCTCATTCGCAAACTGCGGCAAGGCCGCAAGCATGGCCTCCACCAGGTCGGCTGCAAGGACATTGCGCGATGGCAATGTCGGCGTAACGTCCTGCAAGGCGATCCAGGGTTGTTCAATCTGTCGGCCGACGCTGGCAGGCATGACAAGATTCAGCCCGATTCCAATCACGACTTCATAGGGACCGTGGGTTTCGCCCCGCATCTCGATCAGGATCCCGCAGAGCTTTTTACCCCGGCATAACACATCGTTAGGCCACTTCAGGCCCAGTTGCTCAACACCATGCCGGCGCAAGACCCGGCATACCAGTGCCCCAATCACCAGGCTGAGACTGGCAAAATTGGCACTGACCGCATGAAAACGCCATAGCAGAGAAAGGTAAAGATTGCCGGCCAGTGGCGATTGCCAGGTCCGCCCGCGACGACCACGCCCGGCGCGCTGGTGTTCGGCCAGGACCAGCTGTGGGCATGCCGAATCTTCCGGCATCTGCATCAGATACTGGTTGGTCGAATCAATGCTGAGGAAGGTTTCCAGTCCGGCCAGGGCCGCCGGATTGGACAGGGCCTGGCGGATGGTGTCTCGCTCCAGCAGTTCGATAGGCTGGGCCAGACAGTAACCACGTCCACGCACCGAATGAATGTCCAGCGAATAGTCGTGCTGCAGCGACTGGATCGCCTTCCATACCGCTGCACGTGTCACATGCGCGATCCGGGCCAGGTCTTCGCCGGAATGAAACCGGCCGTCACTCAGGGTTTGCAGGATCAAATAAGCCAGCGACATCACAGCAACTTGTCATCAAACACAAAGCTTCCTTATTTGGTATAAATCTGTAAATTCAACAATAATGGCACGTCACCCGGCTTGTATAGTTTGATGCTCTGTATCCCCACCGGCTCATACGGATACACGGTCATGATGAGGTGCCTGGGATCTTGCAGGAATGTCTTGAGATTGGCGACGGAATCCTTACCCAGCTTGATTTGCTTCGCGCTGAAATTGCTCGCCAGGTTATCAATCACCTGCTTGCGATAGGTCGCGACATCTTCATTGTTTTCTTTAGCAAACATCTTGAACAGGCGACTGATATACGAATCATCAAAGTATTCCAGCTTGGCTTCCTTGATTTTCACGCCAAGCACTGCACTATTGATATTCTTGGCCATGTTGGCAAGTGTCATGCTGAAATTGAAATCACCCAGTTTATTGATCTTTTCGTGCAGCTTGAATGTCGCCTGCTTGTTCTCCGGGTCGAAGCTGAGATCAAACGACACATCCATGGTAAGCCGGTTATAACCAAGCGCGCGGAAGTGACTGGATTGTTCATATAGATGGGTGTAGCCAAGCCTGCTGACCAGTTCTGGCACCGGTTTATCACCCAGCCCGCGACGCGCCCGGATCTCCGCTTCTTTCTTGTTGAGTTTTTCCAGCAGCGACACGTTCATGGTCATATCATGTATCGTGAAATTGATATGCTTGGGAGTCGGACAGGTTTTCAGGTCGCCATCATAATCATAGGTAAGCAGGACTTCACCGAAGTCGATCTCTTCATCCAGCGAGGGAAGACGAATCTTGAGGCCCTTGATCCCGACCGGCCCGAACACAGAGGCCGAGATATGATCGTAATCAAACAATCGGGACTTCGGCGGTGCACTCACCGGTACCCGCGGCATGCCGGCACAATACATGATTTGCTGAAAGTTGTTCTTGGCGCGATAAAAAACGTACAGCTTCAGTGCCCCATAACCTGCCAGGCCTACAACAACTAAGGTAATAAGTATATTCTTCAGGCGCATTTGGCGTATCGACTCCCTGTTTTATAGTAATAAATCTGAGTATAACGAGAAGTGAGGGCACGGCTAAAGCACAAGCCAACGATTTCTCAGCAGCCTGTGTCCATGCAATCCCAGCGGGTGTACAGTCTTACGCTGTTTATGCTGACGGCAGCATCCCTGTTTAACTGAAATTTTTCTTAACGTTATGATATTTAATAAAATAATTACACTGCCAGGCGTCTGTCCTGTCGTCACCGCGCTGTCCCTGGGTATGGCCCTGACACTCAGCGGCTGTCAGCAAAAGACGATCGTCGTGCCGGTTGTCGACGGCTGTCCGGCCACCCTGAATTTCAACGAACGCCTGTTAAACCAACACAGAACAATCAATCTGTGCCGACAATACAAGGGCAAGGTCGTGCTCATCGTGAATACTGCCAGCAAATGCGCCTTTACCGGCCAGTATGCCGAACTCGAAACCCTGTACGGCAAATACAAAAAACAGGGCCTGGTCGTGCTCGGATTTCCGTCCAATGATTTTGCCCAGCAGGAGCCGGGCAGTGAGAAACAGGTCCAGCGCTTTTGCAAACTGACGTATGGCGTGAAGTTTCCGATGTTCGCCAAAACCCATGTGCGTAAGGACAATGCCAGTCCGCTCTATCACACCCTGGGCAAACTCAGCGGGACCTACCCCAAGTGGAATTTTTACAAGTACCTGCTGGATCGCAAGGGCAATATCGTCGACGTCTCCTGGAGCCTCACTAACCCTAAGAAACTGACCGGCACGATCAAACGATTGCTCAGGCAGCCGGGCTGACCGCCCCACCTTGCTGTAAATAGCGCTGTTCCAGGTCATGGTCGCGTTCGAGTGGACCCGATTCAACCAGGGTATGATGCACAACCCCCAGACAGCGCGCCGTCTGTAACACCGATAGCAGATGCGTACGCTGATAGTTATCCAGTGCATCGTCAGTCAGGCGTTGCTCTATCCCCTGCATGACCGTGTTGTCTGCCAGACCGGTCGTGGCAAAGATGCCGTCCACCGCAAAGCGCCGGTTAAGTGCCTCTGCATCCAGGAACGGCGCATTGAATTGCTTCTTCGGTGTCATGGCGAATTCAGCGGGAAACAATTGCGCATAGGTCCGACGCAACAAAACCTTGTCGCGCAGTCCATGCACCACCGCCCGATCGGGCTGGGTTGACATTAACTGGCGCAGACGATGAGATAAAAAGGGTGTACGCCCTTCCAGGGTATTGGCCATTTCCATGCGATCGCCAACCCAGTTGAGGATCAGGACGGGCAGATGTGTGCGGACAAAATAATTCTGCCAGAGCAGAACCGCCCACTGCGGATTGGCCAGCTCCGTCTCAATACCGGCCAGGCCCGCTGCAAACCAGCTGCGCACCGATGCCGCCTGCGAACGCAGCCACGCGTCACCGTCCTGCGCGCCCAGCAGGGCATGGGTAATGGTACGGATCTGTCCAAACAGGGGATGCGCTACCCCGAGCAATGCCAGGCTGTCGACAAAATCCTGGCCGGTGCCCTCTGCACTGGAACCGGATAGCCAGGGATTTTTTGCGTGGCCGGCAAATTTTGCCGCATAAAGGCCATCGCGCTGAAAATGGCCAAGCGGGTACCTGTCCAGCAATGCCATCACATCGTCAACCTTGTGCGCCTTGCCCCGGCCACGCATGACGTGCTTCCACCAGTTGGTATAACGAAAGCTGGGATAGCCGCAAAAGACTTCATCTGCGCCGTCACCCGTCAACACGCCCTGCACGTACTGGCGGGTAAACAAACTCAACCACCACTTGGCAGCGCCATTGGTAAAGGGTTGCACAATCTCACTGGTCTGCACGGCCAGCGGATAGGCATAATTCAGTGCGGCGTCATCCACCCGTAGCAGATGCGGCTCCAGCTGCAGATGACGGGCAAAGCGGATGGCCTCCTGCGACTCGTCGTATCCGGCCTGGGTAAAACCGACCGTAAATGACTTTAACGGGGCATGTTGTCCGGCAGTACGCGACAGCTCGAAGGCAATCGCCTTGGAATCAATACCGCCGCTCAGGTACACCCCCAGCTCCACGTCACTCAATAACCGATCACGCACCGATTCTGTCATGACCGGTTCGAATTGCCCGACCGTCGCCACCTCAGTGTCGGCGCGCGTGTTACGGATGGCGGGCATGAACGACTGTAACCGGCATTGCATACCGGATTCACGGGTCACTGCTGACAATATCCCGCCGGGAGGAATTTGAATGATATGTTCGAAAGGCGTGCAAACGGGCTCGTACAAACCGACAAACTGACGCAACAGGCCTTCACGTTGCCAGCGACGGCCCGAAGTCAGACCTTTTATCTCACTGGCAAATTCCAGGCGGTTAGTGGAAAAGGCATATTCCGCCTGGAAGCTGGCAAAATCGCGGGTATTGGTCTGTGCCAGGTAACAAAACAGGGGTTTGACCCCGTAACGATCACGATGCGCTACAAGCTCGCTACCATCGACGCGACTGATCACGAAGGCATACTCGCCCTCGAGCAGCTCGAACATGTCCTCGCCCAGGACCTTCCAGCCTTCTAACAGGGTTTCAGTGTCACTACGCGTACGAAAATCAACGGCGCGGGTACGCTGAATGGTCTGGCGCAGCTGCAAATGATTATAAACTTCGCCGTTGAAGACGATAACGTGCTGACCGTCCTGACTGAGCATGGGTTGTCTGCCGGCGGCGACATCCTGGAACGCGAGACGGTGATGGCTCAGCCACAGACCGGACCCGAACCATTCCTGGTAATCAGTATCACCCCGATGCGCAACCTGCGCGGCTGCACGTCGAAAGGCCTCACGCCTCCCGGGCGTTTCTGCCCTGGCCGCAGGGTGAAACAGGATACCGCTAAAACCGCACATGCGCCGACTGTACTCCTGCTATCAAGCGCCTCAGTATGACAGGCTCTGGACAGACGCCCAGCCCCAGGCTTGCGGCCAAATCCCGTTCCCTGGCACGGGTCAGGTCATCAATAAGGCTGGTTCGTGTAATACGCTGCACTAGCAAAATGCCTCAAGTGCACTCAGGAACCTCATCCTGCAGTCGCACAAGTGATTGACATATTTTGTCTTCTGAATTGAGCTAAAATTACATTTACATATGTTACTGTACTGATATATTACCATATTATTTTTAATTCAATATAGACCGAACAGTACGAGAACAAACTGATACGCCCCCGAACATGTTAAACATTGTCATCCTCGATGATCAGGAAGTCACGGTTCGTCTGCTGGCGAAATTCATCAGCAGTATAACGGAATTTCCTGACCTGCAGCTTTACACCTTCACGGATGAACGTGAGGCCATTAGCTGGCTGCTGAAAAATCAGGCGGACCTGATCCTGATCGATTATCGCCTGAATACCATGTCAGCGACAGATGTCATCTCGGTGATCCGCCTGTATCCACGCCACCACACCGTGCCCATCATCGTCGTGACCGAATTCGATAAAAAACAGGTTCTGTATGAAGCACTCGATGCAGGTGCCAACGACTTTCTGGCCAAACCTATCGATGCCATTGAGTGCACCAAGCGTTGCACCAATATGCTCCGTCTTCGCACCCACCAGGTGGCACTGGAAAACCATAATTACTCACTGACCCAACAGCTTGAGGCCTCACTCAAAGATACCCTGATCCGGCTGGCACGCGCCGGTGAATTTCGTGACGCCAATACTGGCAACCACATCCTGCGCATGGCGCGTTTCTCACGACTGATTGCTGAACAGATCGGACTGGATAGTGAGGTCTGCGAACTGATCGAAATGGCCTCGCCGATGCACGATATCGGCAAAATCGGTATCCCCGATCATGTCCTGTTAAAACAATCGGAACTGGATTCCGTTGAGTGGGAAACCATGAAACGCCATACGACCATCGGCCACGAAATACTGTCCGGGTCGAACTCAAAATATCTGAAAATGGCCGCCAGTATTGCGCTTAATCATCATGAAAAATTTGATGGAACGGGTTACCCCGATGGCAAACGCGGGGACATGATTCCCATCGAGGCACGCATCGTCGCCGTTGCCGATGTCTTCGATGCGCTCATGACCAAGCGGCCCTACAAGGAAAAATGGGGCCTGCAGGACGCGGTACAATATCTGCGTAACAATAGCGGTGCGCATTTTGACCCGAAATGCGTCAAGGCCTTTGTCCAGCAACTGGATAAGGTCAAACTGGTCATCAACGAATTATACGATAAAGATAACATTATTTCGCTGTACGGCCAGAATCACTACCAGATTTAGCACAACAACTCGTATTCACCCACACCTTCGGTCAATCTCCATATTTTATATAATGCATTTAATTTATATTCTTAAATAAAAAACGAATCTGCGATTAATTTTTTATCTGTGACTATTGGTCGAATGGCAATTGTGTTGCTATATTCGATAGAGACTTTTTACTTTGCAGAGCGAGTCGTAAAATGGATGTTGCAGAACTAAAGTTACTTGATACTTCAAATTTTAAGCAGATTGAATTTGATTACGACCATGAGCAACAGACGGCGTCAATTATATTCAATCCGATTGGTCGACCGTGTTTTAATCTCGACTTACTTGAAGAACTGGAAGCATCCCAGCAGCTTCTTAAAAACAATAACTTAAACCCAACCCATTTACTCGTGTTGTCGAACGTCAAGGGCGTGTTTTCCTTCGGCGGTGATTTGCGGCATTTTGCCAGACTCATCCGGTCCCAGGACCTGATGGGCCTGTCCCGTTACATGAAGCTGTGCATCGATGTCCTGATGTCGACCAGTTATCTTTATAAACTGGAAAAGATTGCCGTGGTGCAAGGCGCCGCTTTTGGGGGTGGCTTTGAAGCTGCACTGAGTTGCTCAACCATTATTGCGGAACGTTCCGCGCAATTTGGCTTCCCTGAGCGTTTGTTCAATCTGTTCCCGGGAATGGGTGCTTACAGTTACCTGATCCGTCGTGTCTCACCGGCCATTGCCCGACGCATTATCAGCTGTACCGAGCGCAATTATACCGCACAGCAAATGTACGATATGGGTATCGTCGATATGGTAGTGGAAGATGGCACGGCACGTGAAGCGGCCATGGACTATGTTCGCGACAGGAGGCGCTATCAGAATGCCTATAACGCGATCCGGGAAGTCACGGATTTCTATCACAAGGTCGACTACGATGAGCTGTACAAGATCGGTGAAAAATGGGTCAAAGCGGCGTTACAGCTGAGCGATCGCGACCTGCGCAAAATGGATTTGATCGGCAAAGGCCAGGATAAATATATCTACTGAATACCTGACTGCGACAACAAGACCTGGCACGAATGAATCGTATGCCTAGCTGTTTTTGCGCAATTCATTCTTCAGATAATCAAACAGCATCTGGCGTGTTTCATTCAGGCTGTTTTGCAGGCTATTCAGGATATACTCGGCGTTGTCACTGTTCTCGAAACTTTCCCGGTCGATTTCGTAACATTTACGTGCTATCGCCTCGAGCTGCTTGGCCTTGACGTTACCTGCTATACCCTTGAGGCTGTGCATCTGCTCCTTAAACCCCCGGATATCCTGGCGTTCGAGTGCATACCTGATCTTGACCAGGTTCTTGTTGGCGCTCTCTATAAATATCTCAAACAGGGACGACAGGAACTCGCCTTCCAGCGCTTCTTTCGGGTAATTGGCAAATTCCGACGGGTCAAATACGATCGTTTGCAAAACTCTTGACAGATCGAAGCGTATACGTTGCCGGTTAGCAATCTTTTCCTCGTTGATCCTGGTGATGATCGCCGATAATTTCTGATAATCGATGGGTTTCTCAATATAGGCGTCAAAGTACAGTTTTGACTTATCGATAAACTCGGCCTGCACATTTGCAGACGCCAGGACTAAAGGGATCCTGTTATCGGGGACAGCATATTGATATAACTCGGCCACCTCGATGCCACTCATCTCCGGCATCTGCAGGTCAATAATGGCCATGTCGTAGTCATTCTCCTGCAACATGTCCAGGGCCTGAAACCCGTCTTCACACTCGCTGACAATATGGCCCATGGTTTCGAGCAACTCGCGCAGGACATAACGATTCGTCGGCTCATCGTCACAAATCAGGACATTCAGTCCGGTCACGGCACTGGGCGGTCGTTGCCGGAATGACGCGGCAACTGTAATCGGTGTCACCACGGTATCCTGACGGTGACTCTTGAAAAACAGGGAATGATACAGTTGCCGTGTATTGATTGGCACAGGCAGAATCGAATCATAAAGCTCCACAATCTGCCTGTTATGTAATTTTTCCGGCCCCAGCAATATAAAATTAATACAATGTCTGACCTGTTGGCCGATTTTGGCAATGTACTCATTGGCCTCCTCCGCCAATGAATAATCAATCACAACAGCGGCCGGCACCTTCTCGACTCCGGGGTTAGTGTAATACTCGATCACATTAAGATCGGCGTATGCATCAACCGTGAAATCCCAGACTTCAACCGTCTGCTTGACCTGGTGTATCAGCTTGGGATCACGGGAAAATACCACGACATTTTGTTCAATTGTGATATTTTGCACTGCGGCAGTAATTTGCAGCGGCAATTCAAACCAGAATCGCGAACCCAACCCGACCTCTGACGACACCCCAATATTGCCGCCCATGTAATTGACCAGTCTTTTTGAAATTGCCGTGCCCAGACCGGTACCGCCGTATTTTCTTGTGATTGAAGCATCTTCCTGATGAAAACGTTCGAATATGCGATCCTTTGCCGAGTCCGAGATACCAATTCCCGTGTCTATGACCTCAAACCTGACGACCAACTCATCGCCCTGGCTTTTAACCGGGTACACATTAATCAACGTGTATCCCTGTTCGGTAAATTTAATTGCATTATTTGTCATGTTAATCAGGATCTGCGTAATCTTTGTCGGGTCACCATTAACATGTTCAGGTAAGAGCTCTGAAAAACGGGTCTCCATGAAATGTTATCGAGTTCGATATACCCACTCTCGATCTTGGAGTAATCAAGAATATTATTAATCAGTGAAAGCAGTACTTTAGATGATGTTGTAATGACCTCGGCATACTCGCGCTGCTTATCATCGAGATTGGTTGCTATCAGCAATTCGCCCACGGTAGTCACACCGTTAAGCGGGGTTCGTAGCTCATGGGAGACATTCGCAAGAAAGTTTGACTTCTCCTCACTGGCCTGTGTTGCACGGGCCTTTTCATCAGCAAGTTGTTTCAGAACCAGACTTTCACGCCGCAGGAACAGACCGATATACGCGGGAATGAGAACCAGGGAAACCAGGAACCAGAAAGCCATGGCCGGGTGTGTATGCCAGAATGGTCCGGTTATGATGGCAATCGTGGCACCGATCAGCGCCATGCTTGTCGCCCGCATCAACTCTTTGCGCCCGAAGCGGAAGGCATGCCCGATGATTATCCAGTAGAGAAGGAATACGATTGGCAACATCACATCGGTAATCAGGGCCAGCGCGGTAGAAAAAAGGGCGATTTCAATAAATAACGCAAGCGTTCGGGAAAAAATGGGACTTAGTAAGCGAAAATACTGGATGAAAAACATCACCAGCATAAAGGAGAAATAGATCAGGCTGAGGCTGATCTCCAACGAGATTGTGTGTGGGACTAAATCAAGGTGCGTAAAATATTTGCTAATTTCCCGATAATTGATAATCATCATGTAGAGGAAAACGATGACTCCCCCTATCAGGCGAATACCAGCCTGCTCCAGTTCCTTCTCTTCCCTAATCCGTTTTAATAATGTCATATGCCGGTCTCAATAAACGCACCAATGTTGCAGGTATTCAGCAGAAATACTGGTGTTTTATGCCAAAAATTAATATTCGTATTATATTTCAGCAGGTAAATTCTGTATACGCGATGGCCTTTTAGGGCGAGCTGGTGCATATTATGCTTTACTTAAGTACTCAGAGTAGAAACCCGGTAATCGCTTAAATAGTCATGATGCTCAAGGGACACGGTATGCACAGCGCATTCACTGACAAACGCGGACTGGCACAATTTGCCATACCGAACGATCGGCTTGCCTATAGCATACTCGCGCTTGACCTGGCGATTTACCTTGGCCTGGTGATGGCAACTGTCCTGGTCGATTCCCTTTTGCTTAAGAGCATATTCGGCATGCTGGCGGGATTCTTTATTGCCCAACTCTTTGTAATTGGCCATGACGCCGGACACAGCGCCTTTGTCCGGTCACGACGGGCTAATGCCATCATTGCCCGCATCAGCTTCCTCCCGGCACTGCATAATCTAACGCTTTGGCAATTTGTCCATAACCGTCTGCATCATGCATTCACGAATGTGAAAGGCTATAACTCCTGGTCGCCACTTAGCTATGATGAATTTCAGTCCTTGTCATGCACTCGCCGCTGGCTTGAACGTCTCTATCGAAGCCCGGCGGGTCTGGGGATTTACTATCTGCGTGAACGCTGGCTCAGGGACAAGTTTTTTCCCCGCCGGCATATTCCCGGCAAATATCATGCAGGTGGCTGGAAGGACTTTTATCTCAACATGCTGTTCCTGGTAAGCCTGGTAACTGGCGTCTGTACGCTGGCTTTATTTGCCGGACAAAGTCCCTGGCTTGCTGTCGTGTTTGCAGTCATTGTCCCGTTCGTCGTCTGGAACTACGCGATGGGCCTGACAACCTATCAACAACACACCCATCCTCAGCTCTCGTGGTATCGTGATCTTGCCGAATATCGAAAAAATGTACACAACGCCAGCGAGGTAAGTATCTATATGCGTTATGCGTCCTGGTATCTGTTAATCACGCATAACTGTTATGTCCACCCCGTTCACCACCTTAATGCGCGCATCCCGTTATATAAATTACATAAGGCTCAAGCTGCCTATATGCAAACCAACCCGAAGCAGGTTCATGTATTCCCGTTCAGCCTGTCATTACTGTTAACGACCATGCAAACCTGCAAGCTTTACGACTACAGCTTGCATCAATGGCTGGATTTTCATGGCAAACCCACCTCCCCCGCTATCGCAACAAAATCCGACTCCGCATCTGCCGAGATCATTCCCCTGCGCAAATCCTCCGCCAGCTAATTAAACAAAACGACTAAACCAGTCGCCGGGCTATGTCTTTGACTTCAGGTGCGCGTGAGCGCGTGCCTCTTTAGTTACGGGCAAGAATGGCGCGCAATCACGCCTGGCAGGCACATTCACCAAGTTGGTGCAAAATTGCCAGGAAACAATCCCTAAATCAATTTTTGCACCACATCTGTATTTACGCCCTCATTTTTGCATCGTGGTTGTGCATAAGAAGCAGTTCATTTTGGTGCATATATTGCGCCGCTAAATCTTCTTTATCAATTTCAGTCAGTTAGCCTGGCCAGCCGATCTGGCACACGATTTGCCAATAAGAATATGCTGATAAAGATATTGCGTTGCGGACGGGTAACTGTCCTGTATTAAAACAACCAAACACTAACTGTGATTGCGAGGGAAGAATGAAAAAACGATTAGCACGAACCCGGCGAGCATTTCGACTGCTCGGCGTATCGCTCGGTATTGGCCTGTCGCTTGTCATCGCAAGCCAAAGCCGTGCCGCCGTGGGACCACCCGAAAAGCCACAGCTGAAATTTGGCTTCATTAAGCTGACAGATATGGCACCACTGGCCATTGCTTATGAAAAAGGCTATTTCGAAGACGAAGGCCTGTACGTCACACTGGAGGCCCAGGCTAACTGGAAAGTCCTGCTCAATCGCGTTATCGATGGTGAACTCGATGGCGCACATATGCTGGCCGGACAGCCACTCGGTGCCACCATCGGTATCGGCACCAAGGCACATATCATTACCTCCTTCAGCATGGACCTCAACGGTAATGGCATCACGGTTTCCAATGGCGTCTGGAAAAAGATGAAACATTATGTACCGATGAAGGATGGCAGGACGGAACACCCGATCAAGGCGAGTTACCTGAAGCCGGTCGTTGAGCAATTCAAAAAGGAAGGCAAACCCTTCAAGATGGGCATGGTCTTCCCTGTCTCCACACACAATTATTATTTACGTTACTGGCTGGCAGCCGGTGGCCTCGAACCCGGTTTCTATGATCCTGCGCATGGCGATACCAGCGGGACCATCAAGGCGAATGTCCTGTTATCTGTCACACCGCCACCACAAATGCCTGCCACGCTGGAAGCCGGCACGATCGACGGTTATTGCGTCGGTGAACCCTGGAATGAACAGGCCATCGTCAAAGGCGTTGGTGTGCCGGTCGTCACCGACTATGAAATCTGGAAAAACAACCCGGAGAAAGTCTTTGGTGTCAGCGCGGCCTGGGCAAAAAAATATCCTAATACCTACATTCATGTACTCAAGGCGCTGATTCGCGCAGCCAAATGGCTGGATGAGAACCACAACGCGCATCGTAAAGAGGCGGCAAAGATCCTGTCACGCAGCCAGTACGTGGGTGCTGACTACAATGTCATCGCCAAAAGCATGACTGGGACATTTGAATATGAGAAAGGCGATGTGCGTAAAGTCCCGGACTTCAACGTGTTCTTCCGTTATTACGCTACCTATCCCTATTACAGTGACGCCATCTGGTTCCTGACCCAGATGCGGCGCTGGGGTCAGATACCAACGTACAAGCCAGATAGTTGGTATTTCAAGATCGCGCGGGAAGTCTACAAACCGAAATACTATGACATCGCGGCCAAAGCGCTGATCAAGGAAGGCAAGATGAAGCCCGGTGACTTCCCGAACTTTGCCAGGGAAACCGGGTTTAAACCACCTACGTCAGAATTTATCGACGGCATCACCTATAACGGCAGAAAACCCAACGCCTACCTCGATAAATTCAAGATTGGTCTCAAGGGCAAGGAAAAGATCAAAGCTGGAAGAATACACCCGTGATGTGTATCGGTGTTTATTCATAACAATTGCAAGCAAGTGAGGTAAGTGACGATGAATACCAGGGCTATACGACTTCCAGGAAGCAGCCTGATGACAGGCTCAATATTCAGATTGAAGACTGTTAACTGGTCAGAGCTGCCGAGGACCCTGTTCAATAAACTTGGCATTCCGGTGATTTCAATCCTGCTGTTCCTGCTGCTCTGGAATGTCATCGCTTCTCATATACAAACTTCACTAGGTAAGGTGCCTGGTCCCGTGCAGGTCTGGGACCAGGCTGTTGCCCTGTACCAGGAGCATGAAGCAGCCAAGGCACGCGAGGCCAGGTTCTATGCTCGCCAGGAAAAACGTAATGCCGAGGTCCTGGCCAGGAACCCGAATGCCAGGGTTAAAATCTACCCGTACACGGGTAGCCCGACCTTCTTTGATCAGATTGAAACCAGCATTATTACTGTGATGACAGGCTTCCTTATTGCCTCCATCATCGCTATTCCAATCGGGATACTTTGTGGCTTGAGTAATACGATATATACGGCCCTCAATCCCATTATCCAGACATTCAAACCCGTATCGCCATTGGCATGGTTGCCGATCATCACCCTGATTGTCAGTGCCGTCTACGTCAGCAATGACCCGATGTTTTCCAAGTCATATATCGTGTCTGCCCTGACTGTCACCCTTTGTTGTATGTGGCCGACCATCATTAATACTACTGTGGGGGTCTCGTCTATCGACAAAGACCTGGTAAATGTAAGCCGGGTCTTGCGTTTAAGCTGGTTTACCAATGTCTACAAGATCGTCCTGCCATCTTCTGTCCCGATGATGTTCGCCGGATTGCGCGTCTCTCTGGGTATCGGCTGGATGGTATTAATTGCCGCGGAAATGCTGGCACAAAACCCCGGACTCGGAAAATTCGTCTGGGATGAATTCCAGAACGGCAGCTCCAATTCACTCGCACGCATCATGGTCGCTGTCATCGCGATCGGTTTGATTGGTTATGTGCTGGACCGACTCATGTTACTCCTGCAACGTGCAGTGAGCTGGGACAAGAGCGCGGTTATCCGCTAAGCGACAGAGGAATAACGCCATGAACAATGAAAAACACCTGGAGATCTCCCATGTCTCTATCGAATTCCCCACTCCCAAGGGACCATTTAAGGCGCTGGACAGCGTCGACCTGGACATCTCACGCGGAGAGTTTGTCTCTCTGATCGGTCACTCTGGTTGTGGCAAATCTACGGTACTCAATATCATCGCGGGTCTCTATCAGGCCACGGCTGGCGGAATTATTCTGGATAGCAGGGAAGTAGATGAACCCGGGCCCGATCGGGCCGTGGTTTTTCAAAATCATTCACTGCTGCCATGGCTAACTGCATTTGAAAACGTGGAACTGGCCGTCAAGCAGGTATTCAAGGGAAAGAAATCCAGGTCAGAAATGCGAGACTGGATTGTACATAATCTTAAACTGGTGCATATGGAACATGCCATGCATAAACGCCCCAATGAAATATCAGGCGGCATGAAGCAACGGGTAGGCATTGCCCGTGCCCTGGCAATGGAGCCGAAAGTGCTCTTGATGGATGAACCATTCGGTGCACTTGACGCCCTGACTCGCGCGCACATGCAGGATTCCCTGATCGAGATCCAGGCCCGCCTGAATAATACTGTCATTATGATCACACATGACGTGGATGAAGCTGTGTTGCTATCAGATCGCATCGTCATGATGACGAATGGGCCAGCTGCCACAATTGGCGAGATTTTACAGGTTGACCTCCCACGTCCACGGGACCGCATCAAGATGGCCAATGATCCGCGTTACAACTACTACCGCTCTGAAGTGCTGAAGTTTCTGTATGAACGACAAAAGCAACCGAGTGAAAAGGAGATGCCGGCTGACACTGATAACGGTGCCAGCCAGCCCGGCGATACTGCTGACTCCGCAAAGGGCAAGGAAAAGGAGGCAGCGGCCTAGCACAACTGGGGAAAACCTGCTGAGTAAAGACATGCCGGGAGATCACACCACAATCTTACCGAGGTGCGCGCTGTGAAATCACACAAGGCGAGAATCGATACGCGAGGTATGTGCGCATGCATAAACGCTGGGATAGATGTAAAGGCAGGGCAGAAATCGTGCATTAACATTGATCGATTTTGGGGCCGACCCAATTGTCCGTCGCGACAACTGAGTCGGGTGATTTATTAATCATCAGTTACATAGTGAATGTTCAGAGTATGCCATCGCGAGGCATACCACTTGCTCTAGGTAACGATATACAACATAGAATATTCAGGAGTAGATTATGGCAGACAAGCTGGTTGTGATAGGCAATGGGATGGCTGGCATTCGCACAGTTGAGGAATTGCTCAAACTGGCACCCGATGCATATGAGATTACAGTATTCGGTGCTGAACCCCATGGCAATTACAATCGCATCATGCTTTCCCCTGTTCTTGCCGGTGAAAAAACCATCGACGACATTATGCTCAATGACGAACAGTGGTATACAGATAATCATATTCGCTTACACAAGGGGAAAACGGTTACCCGCATTGACCGGGTCAGTCGGACAGTCATTACGTATGATGGTATCGTGGAACCCTATGACCGTCTGTTAATCGCAACAGGCTCCACCCCCTTTATGATCCCCATCCCTGGCAATGAGCTGCCCGGCGTTGTTTCCTTTCGGGATATCCAGGACGTCAACGCCATGCTTGAGGCCAGCCAGCAGTATCAACATGCTGTGGTCATCGGCGGGGGATTGCTTGGCCTCGAAGCGGCCAACGGGCTGATGAACCAGGGTATGACGGTCACGGTTGTCCATATCCACGACACCCTGATGGAACGCCAGCTGGATAAACCAGCCGCCAGCATGTTACGCAACACTCTCGAGGAACGGGGCATGCAGTTCCTGATGAATGCACAAACTGAGGCGATCTGCGGGAATCACCGCGTGGAAAAGGTCCGCTTCAAGGATGGCAAGGAAATAAATGCCGATCTGGTTGTGATGGCAGTCGGCATTCGCTCCAATATCGCGCTGGCGAAAGAGGCCGGTATCTATTGTGAACGCGGCATTGTCGTCAATGACACACTGCAAACCTATGACCCCAGTATCTATGCCGTTGGGGAATGTGTTCAACACCGCGCAAGCACCTACGGCCTGGTTGCGCCCCTGTTTGAAATGGCCAGGGTCTGTGCCAACCACCTGGCCCGCCACGGCATTGGCCGTTATACCGGTTCCGTTACCTCGACCAAGCTTAAGGTAACAGGGATTGATCTGTTCTCGGCCGGCGACTTTGCCGGGAACAAAGAATCCGAAGAACTGGTCTTCCAGGACGCGGCACGCGGCGTGTATCGGAAATTGGTCGTACAGGAAAACCGCATCAAGGGTGCCGTCATGTATGGCGATACGATTGACGGTCCCTGGTACTTCGACCTGATGCGGGACGATACCGATATCAGCGACATGCGCGAGAACATCCTGTTCGGTCAGGCCCACCTGGGTGATTCCGGCCATGGCAATGACAACCGGGTAGCTGCCATGGCGGATAGCGCAGAGATTTGCGGCTGTAATGGCGTTTGCAAGGGAGAAATCGTCAAGGCGATTGTCGATAAAAAACTGTTTACCCTTGACGAGGTTCGTGCGCACACCAAGGCTTCCAGCTCCTGCGGCTCCTGCACCGGCCTGGTTGAGAGCATCCTGGCCAGCACAGTTGGCGGGGATTACTCGGTCGCCCCCCATTTAAAGCCACTGTGCCCCTGTACGGAACACAACCATGACAGTATTCGCAAGGCGATTAAAGAACAGGAACTCAAGTCGGTGCGGGCCGTCATGGACTTTCTGGAGTGGAAAACACCCGACGGCTGCAGCAAGTGTCGTCCGGCGCTGAATTATTATCTCATCTGTCAATGGCCTGCTGAGGGTCTGGATGATTACCAGTCACGTTTTATCAACGAACGTGTACATGCCAATATCCAGAAAGACGGCAGCTACTCCGTTATTCCCCGCATGTGGGGCGGACATACGACACCCAACGAATTGCGAGCAATCGCCAGTGTTGCGGAAAAGTTTAATGTCGAGACAGTACATATCACCGGCGGCCAACGCATCGCCCTCTACGGATTAAAAAAAGCAGAACTTCCTGCCATCTGGAAGGAACTGAACGCTGCCGGGCTGGTATCGGGCCATGCCTATGGCAAGGCCTTGCGCACAGTCAAAACCTGTGTCGGTCAGGAATGGTGTCGCTTTGGTACCCAGGACTCAACCCATCTCGGTATTGAACTGGAAAAAATGACCTGGGGATCATGGACACCACACAAATTCAAAATGGCGGTATCAGGTTGTCCGCGAAATTGTGCCGAAGCCACTATCAAGGATTTCGGCGTCGTCTGTGTAGATTCCGGATATGAACTGCATGTCGGTGGTAATGGCGGCGTCAAGGTACGCGCGACAGACTTCCTATGTCGGGTCAATACCGAGGCGGAAGTGCTTGAATACACCGCTGCGTTTATGCAACTGTACCGGGAAGAGGCGCATTACCTGGAACGCACAGCACCCTGGCTTGAGCGGGTTGGTCTGACCTATGTAAAATCTCGTATTGCCGAAGACCCTGATTACCGGCAGCGCCTCGCTGAACGTTTTCGTTACTCCCAGAAGTATATGCAAAATGACCCATGGGCTGAGCGAGTTGAAGGCATTGATGCCCACGAATTCAAACCCATTGCCACGTTTAATCTTAACGAACTGAAGCGAGTTTCCTAATGAGTGCCGTTATACAACAAACATCCTGGATAAAAATTGGCGAAATAGACGATATACCTCGACTTGGAGCCCGCATCATTGAAACCGATGCCGGCAATATAGCGGTATTTCGTACGGCAGATGATGAAATCTTTGCACTGCGGGATAAATGCCCGCACAAGGACGGCCCACTGTCACAGGGCATCGTCCACGGCAAGAAGGTCACCTGCCCGCTACACGACTGGAAGATCCATCTCGATACCGGTCTTGCAGTGGCCCCGGATGAAGGCTGTACTGCCAGTTTTCCGGTGAAACTGGAAGACCAGACGATTTATCTTTTACCCATCGCTGATGATGGTAATAAGCGAGAGGTTAATTGAGAGACTGACATGCAGATCGCGCTAATGACATCTTCACTGGCGCTAGTGGCATACCCGAATCTGAAAAACAATTATCCAGTTCCAGTTGATCTGATTCATACCACCAGCGTAAGACAACGCGAGCTGCCTGTTTCCGATTAAATATCCATGTCCGATGTAAAAACAATCCACACAACCTGCCCTTACTGCGGTGTTGGCTGTGGTATCGTCGCAAGGCTTGCCGAAGATGGCGCAGTCAGCGTAAGCGGTGACCCGCAACACCCGGCCAACCTGGGGCGCCTGTGTTCCAAGGGTGCAGCCCTGGCAGAGACCCTGGAACTGGACGAGCGCCTGTTACAACCCGAGATTGATGGCAAGGTTTGCGAATGGGACACTGCACTTACCCACGTTGCCTCACGATTCAAACAAATCATTGATGAAACTGGTCCGGGCTCCGTCGCTTTTTATGTGTCCGGTCAGCTATTGACCGAAGATTATTATCTCGCCAACAAACTGATGAAGGGTTTTATTGGCAGCGCCAATATCGATACCAACTCTCGCCTGTGTATGTCCTCTGCCGTTGCCGGACATCGGCGGGCATTCGGCAGCGACAGTGTCCCCTGTAGTTATGAAGATCTGGAAGCCGCCAAACTGATAGTGCTCACCGGCTCAAACACAGCCTGGTGTCACCCGGTAATTTATCAGCGCATCGTCAAGGCCAAACAGAAGAACCCTGATCTTAAAATCGTCGTCATCGACCCCAGACGCACGGCAACCTGCGATATTGCCGATTTGCATCTTGCCCTGCGCCCCGGTAGCGATACTGCACTGTTCAACGGGCTACTGGTCTATATCCATGACCACGAAGAGAAAAACAAGCTCTTTGTTGAGAATCATACAGAAGGTCTCGACGAGGCCTTATCGGTTGCACGGCAAACTGCAGGCTCAATCACCCAGGTGGCCCAGTCCTGCGATCTCAGCGAAGAGGATGTTGAAACCTTCATCACTTTATTCGCCCATACCGAACGCGTCGTTACCCTCTTTTCACAGGGTGTCAATCAGTGGTCATTTGGTACGGACAAGGTCAATGCGATCATTAACTGCCATTTGCTTACTGGTCGTATTGGCCGCCCCGGCATGGGACCTTTTTCCATTACCGGTCAGCCCAATGCCATGGGCGGACGTGAAGTTGGCGGCCTGTCCAATCAACTGGCTGCACACATGCAACTTGAGAACCCGCAACACCGTGAGCTGGTGCAGAAATTCTGGGAAAGCCCGGGCATCGCCAGTGAAGAGGGCCTCAAGGCCGTCGATCTGTTTCGCGCGATTGAGCAGGGTACAGTTCGTGCCGTCTGGATCATGGCAACCAATCCGGCGGTCAGTATGCCGGATGCCGACCGCGTCCGCGCCGCGCTGATGCAATGTGAATTCGTGGTTGTCTCGGATTGCACCCGCCACACGGATACGACCGCCTTCGCCGATGTCATGTTGCCGGCCCAGGCCTGGGGAGAAAAGGACGGTACGGTAACGAATTCGGAACGCTGTATCTCCCGACAACGTCGCTTTCGGGAAAGTCACCACGAGGCCCGCCCGGACTGGTGGATCATCGCGCAAGTGGCGCAACGCATGGGATTCAAGGATTTCTTTGACTATACGCATCCTTCCTGCATTTTTCGTGAGCATGCTGCATTATCCGGTTATGAAAACAGCGGTGAACGTGATTTTGATATCAGCGCACTGGCGGGAATCAGTAAAGACGAGTATCAGGATCTCAAGCCCATCCAGTGGCCTGTTTCACTCGCTGCACCCGACGGGACAAAACGCCTGTTCACAGATAGACAGTTCTTTACCCCATCGGCAAGAGCCCGGTTTATTCCGGTACAGTTGTCTTCACCGGCCTATCGCAGTAATGACAAGTATCCCTTCAGCCTGAATACCGGACGGGTGCGCGATCACTGGCATACCATGACCCGTACCGGAAAATCTCCACGACTTTCCGGGCATATCTACGAACCATTTGCCGAGATCCATCCAGACGATGCCTGCGCATTTGATATCGAGGATGGCGGGCTGGTCTGCGTCTCCAGCCAATGGGGGCGCATTATAGTTCGTGCCCGCATCACTGACAGCCAGTTGCCGGCTAATGTTTTTATACCTATGCACTGGAATGATCAATTCGCCAGCAAAAGCTACGCGGATGCCCTGGTCAACCCTGCGCTGGACCCGATCTCCGGCCAGCCGGAGTTTAAACATACGCCTGTCAGCATCATGCCGTATAAAGCCAGCTGGTACGGTTTCGCACTTTCACGCCATTTACTCCAGTTCAAACAGCTTGCGTATTGGTCCCGCTCGAAAGGATACGGATACTGGCGCTATGAGCTAGCCGGCGATGAAATTCCCCCCGACTGGTCGAGCATGGCGCGCAGCCTTCTGGCACAACCAGACTCATCCGCTACCGAATGTATCGAGTACCTCGACAAGGCGGCCGGGCGTTATCGCCTCGCGAATCTACAGGGGCAGACACTGCAGAGCTGTCTCTTCATTGGCCCGGATATCAACCTGCCACAGCGTGACTGGCTGGCCAGTCTGTTTAAAAAAGATTCCCTGTCTCCGCAAGAACGACAGGGTTTATTAAGCGCCAGACCTGCCAGCGCCGAGGAGGATTGTGGTCGAATAATTTGTGCCTGCCACCAGGTCGGGATCAAGCGTATTCAACATGGTATCGAACACGATGGCCTCGACAGCGTTGAGGCCATTGGCACCAACCTGAAAGCCGGTACCAATTGTGGTTCTTGCATACCTGAAATACGGAAATTATTACCCGACCACTGAGAATCAGTACTCGCTGTGCCCCGGTAAAGTTGCTGATGTAGCAGACTGGCTAATTGCTGTCTTGCCGTCACCACCTGCTGGAGTTCAGGATGGCAGGGAAGGGGCCGGTTTCACCATCCGCACTTGCCCTGGTCGATCAACCAGCCACATCAGGCTACCGATAATGCTGATAGTTGCCAGGTAAAATAACAACTGAATGCCCATGGGGTTGGCAATATATCCAACCAGAGCGTGGAGAATATTGCCCGGCACGCTCCGTTCCGAAACCAGCCAGGACGTATCCCACAGGGTCGAAGTCATGACGTTGATGACATTTGCCTGCACCAGGAAACCAGCGGCCTGCGCAGCGAGACCTGCCGACAACATCAACAACAGGATGCTGGTGACCCGGAACAGATAGCGCATTGGAATTCGTAATAGCCCAAAATACAGCCCGGCGCCGAATGCGACACCTACGGCCAATCCCGCTGCCCCGCCACTGGCTATCTGCCCGGCGGGTGTACCGCTGACGACCATACTGTAAAGAAATAACACCACTTCTGCGCCCTCGCGCAAAACAGCGAGGCCGACCAGTATGGTCAGGGCATACATGGGCTGTTGACCGTCACTGACCGCCTGGCCAAGCTGTCTGGCATGCACGGCCAGTTCCCTGCCATGCTTTTTCATCCAGATATTGTGCCAGCCCAGCATAATCACGGCGGCCAGCAGTATCATGGCATTCAGCAGTTCCTGCCCCATCCCGGCAGCGGCGTTGTTGATCACATCAGCCATCATCGCAATCAAAATCGCCCCCAGGATCCCACTCCCGATGCCAATGCTGATCCATTTGAAGCGGCTGGCAAGCTCACGGCTGGCAACGGCCACCAGGCCGATGATGAGGGCGGCTTCGAGCACTTCACGAAATACCAGGATCGCTGTACTGAACATTTGACTGACCTCTTATTTTACGACGATTTGGCCCCTTGCCGTGGCTTCATGAAATTCCCCGATGAAGGAATACGTGCCAGGCGCAAGCGGGCCGATAAAAACCACGCCCTGCCCATGCCCCTGTATTACCTTCTCACGGTGCAGCTCTTCACTTTCAAACTCTTCCGGTGTGGCATCCAGGTTCTTGATGATCAGCCTGACCTTGGTATTCGCCGGGATATGCAGCACCGTCGGTGTGAACTTATGCTCTTTAATACGCAGCGTGAATTCCGGCATTGCCCAGGCGCTGGAAGGCAGTCCCACGACCAGCGCAGCGGTACAAATAATTATTGCAACTAACTGTTTCATATACATTTATCCAAATTCTGTAGAAAACGACATCACTCTTTAATATAAATGATAACGATTCTCATTAATAAATGCAAGCAATTCGTAATTGAAACCGCGGCACAGCGAGGCGCAGACCATCACCGCAGGCATATCGAGACAATGGGGATATCCCCGGTCAGATTCATTCAGACGCTATAGCTGGCCACGCGTGATCCAGCACTATCGAAGCTAACCGGAATAAAGGGGAAGAAGACCAGGCTGTCGATTGATCTTAAGTCCTTATCTGTTTCCTGCACGTATTCATCCACAACCGAAACATATTCAGAAAAACAATTGCTGAAATCGTCTTTAATCTGGTTCTGACCATCTTTATTTTTTTATCGTATTATTTCTAAGGTTAAATTGATTAACAGTCTCAGCCGCCTTCAGGATCTCATTGGCGATTTCAATGACCTTCTTCTGGCTCGACCTGGCCTCTGAGCGCAAAAGCTCGAAGGCCATTTTATTGGTCAGTCGAAAGCGTTCCATAATAATACCGATGGCGGCACTGATGACACGAGAGGTAGCAATGGCCGTTGAAAGATTTTGTTCTGTATCCTGTAACCTGCGAATATCACTCGCCCTTTGTAAGGCAGATTCAATTACAGGCAGAAGTTGCTCAGAATGGATCGGTTTGAGTAAATAGGATAGCGCTCCTGATAACACTGCCTTATTGATCTTTTCCGATTCTTTGCATTCTGATATTACAATAAACGGGATATCATAAATGTTGTAGAGCTCAATAGCGGTGTCGAGACAGCATGATTCACCTTCACTTGCCTCGAAGATGCCAAGATCGGGCTTTTGCTGTACCCCCATTTCCAGTGCACTATTTTTATTATCCGTACTAATTACTGCGTATCCTGCCGTTTCCAGCATGCGAGCGATATTTCTAACTAATGCATCATCCTGATCCATTAGCATAATTTTTATTTTATCTTTTATGCTAACCATATCCTCACCACCAACTTTCACCCTTAACTTGCTGGTCAGCATATGTATTACACATATTAATACACATAACCAGCAATAACATGTACTTCCAATTGCACCCCATGTGCTGCTGTGCGCATGGAATAACTACGTAAAGCATGCATAACACCGTAATTTGTACCGTGTCCTGCGGACTGGTGGCAGACCAAATACGGGAACACTTCAAAGTTGTGGCGGGATTTGGGCCAGGAAAAAACGACTAAACCAGATCGATGCAGTCATTCGCGAGTCTTAGGCGAAACTTACACAATTGAACAAACTCTATCAAAATCATTCTTGCATCATAAGACAAGACGACTGATAAATTATTCAATCTAATTTTTGCTGATTAGTTTATAAACCTTTAATATAGATTACCAGCTGAATATAAATAGCCGAGCTATATGATCAACATTTTGCATGTCTAGCACTTAGCCAAATTAAAGCTGTTTGGCCCCTTTACTCCCAAAAATGCATTTTTGATATTTCTCTGTTAAACCTCCAGGCCTTACACGCATTCAACCTTTGATACAAACCAGGGGTTCGAGACGGGCGATTTTATGTGCCAGTCCAGCGGCATCAGCTGCCTCGACCACAGCACTGACATCTTTATAGGCACCCGGTGCTTCTTCAGCGACACCGCGCAGGGATCGACTACGAATAAGAATATGATGTTCGGCAAGTTCATTGATTACCTGACCGCCTTGCCATTGACGTTTAGCCTGATGCCGACTCATGGCGCGACCGGCACCATGGCAGGCGGAGCTGAAGGCATGTTGCTCACTGTCTTTACTGCCGGCGAGGATATAAGAGGCGGTTCCCATGGAGCCGCCAATTAAGACCGGTTGTCCGGCATGACGCAGGGCCGCCGGGATATCAGGATGACCCGGACCGAAGGCTCGAGTTGCACCTTTGCGATGCACAAACAGTGTACGTTTGCGTCCATCGAGCTCGTGGGTTTCCGCCTTGCAGGTATTATGCGAGACATCATAGAGCAATCGTAAATCGGCTTCAGGCAGAACGCGGACAAAAGCCTTTCGTGTCAGGTCGGTCAGAATCTGGCGATTGGCAAGGGCACAATTTATCGCCGCACGCATGGCGCCCAGATATGCCTGACCCAGCTCTGAATTAATCGGCGCACACGCCAGTTCCCGATCGGGCAATTGAATCCCGTGCTGTGGAGCCATGATGACCATTTGCTTGAGAAACTCTGTTCCGATCTGGTGACCCAGCCCGCGGGAACCGCAGTGTATACTCACTACCACATCGCCGGCTTTTAATCCGTAGCATTGGGCAATTTCGTCCTGGTAGATCTCGGCAATGTGCTGGACTTCCAGATAGTGATTACCTGAACCCAGTGTACCCATTTCATTCTGCTGACGTCTTTTGGCAAATTCCGACACCTCATCAGGCATAGCTCCCTGCATGCAGCCGTGTTCTTCAATCCGTTCAAGGTCACCGTCATCGCCCCATCCCTGGGCAACCGCCCATTGCGCTCCCCCTTTGAGCATTTTATCCATCTCGTCAAGATTAAGAATGATTCGGCCGGTGCTGCCAAGTCCGGCGGGGATGTCCCGATACAGCTGATCCGCCAGTCGTTTCTGAACAGCCATGATGTCAGCTTTTTGCAAGCCCCACCTGCTGAGACCACCCCCTCCTCATCGGCATCAAATGCTGCAACTCCGCCAATGGGAAAACCATAACCCCAGTGCGCATCAGGCATGGCATAGCTGGCCTGAACTATTCCTGGCAAGCTTGCCACATTGGTAGCCTGCTCATACACTTTTTCATCCATGGCACGAAGCAAAGCCTCATCGGCATAAAAAATTGCAGGAACACGCATCTTGCCTGTCGGCTCAACACACCAGCACGTATCATTGATCTTTCTAAAATGATGTAAGTCCATCAAGCCCTCCGTATTTAGACATCCACCACTGTCTGGGCTATCCAGTGCTGTTCATTCTGGCTAACCTTGAGTTCGGTATAGGTAGCACCTTTTACTTCTACACTGGGCTGGTGCCGTTGCTGATCAATCTTCTCCCCCCAACATCGGGCAGTAAGTAAACCGTTGGTAATTTCGATATCAAACTGGCTGAATAACATATTTCGCGTGGCCATTTCGTATACCAGCGCATTTAACCAGTCCACCAGCAGTATTTCATCATCAGGCGCCTCGCAATGAATCGAAATCACATCCTGTGCCTGCACATTCACCGGGTCGGTAATGACTGCGGTCATGGCCAGCGCGGCTGCGGCAAATGCCTCTGCTTTACTGTTACCAATGCCACGAATACCAATATCCGCCTCATGTTGAAAATGCTCCCATTTGTACGACATATCTGGCTTAGCCTTTCTTCAGTACCTGTATCTTCCAGGATATGACATTGCGCACAACTGGCTGGAGATAGTGCGCACCAGAAACGGAATGTTTCCGCCGATAGCAACGTGATTCCGGCCATTTCATTACCGCGGCACCACCATTCCAGGCAGGTAAGAAAAAACCGTATTAACCCTGCCAGATCTAATATGAAGATGCATTGAGTTTGATCAAACCTGCTACACCCAGGTTGTAACATCAACGCCTGTGGATTTAATACGTGAAGAGACGGGGACCAGCAAAGCGATCAGACCAGGACCTTTGAAACAGCTCGAGAAATTCTGGAGTGCGCCCAGAACGAGCGAAGCGCAACTAGTACCAGTGGAGCTGGTTTTAGGAATACTTGATGTATCCCGCAGGAATTCTGGAGTGAACCCGACAGGGTTCTAAGTGCACCACCTGGATAATATCATCAGCCATAGAAAAGCCCCGCACTTAGCCCCTGGATGGGGCGTATATCGCGGAGGCCACGGAGGTGGTGAGACAGGAGGTCGAGAAGCTGGCCTGGGCCATGGCCGAGAGCGACCTTTCGAATAGTTGTTTCCAAAAGCCCCTCCCCGACACTTGCGTATCGAGGGTTCGTATTTAAAGCCTGGCGCGGCCTGAACCAGCATGACCATAACTTGCCTTAGCAAATTCAGGAAATACTTGATGAATCTCGAAGAGATTCTAAGTGAAGCGCGTTCGGGGAATACTTAATGAAACGCCGAAAGAAAAACCCCCGATGCTTACGCATCGAGTGTTCTAATTTAAAACCTGGCGGTCGCCTCGAACCATCGGAGATGGTTGAGGTGTGCGCAATGAAGCCCGAAGCGCTTCTGCGCTGTACCTACGATCAAAATAAGCAGGTGACCAGAACTTGCGGAGCAAGTGCAGGAAATCCCTGATGAAGCCTGAATGGCTTCTAGGGACACCGCCCATGAATAGCCACTACACAAAGAAAAAGCCCCGCACTCTTTCGAGAACGGGGCTTTGAATTGACCAGAACCAGTGGAACTGGTTCAGGGAACACTTAATGGACCTCAAAGAGGTTCTAAGTGCGACCAGCACTTAATGGACCTCAATGAGGTTCTAAGTGCGACCAGAACGAGTGGAACTCGTGCAGGAAGTACTAAATGCGACCGAAGCGAAGCGTAGGAAGTGCCTGATGAACTGCCGAAGGCAGTTCTGAGGTAAACCCGAAGGGTTCTAGAGTAAAAACCTGCAGGCAAGAAAAAACCCCCGATGCTTACGCATCGAGGGTTCTAATTTAAAACCTGGCGGTGACCTACTTTCACATGGGGAAACCCCACACTATCATCGGCGATGAGGCGTTTCACTTCTGAGTTCGAGATGGGATCAGGTGGGACCGCCTCTCCATTGCCGCCAGGCAAACAGGTTATGAAATCCGGGTTCTTTCGAACCCGGCTTCCACAGAATTCGGATAATCATGAGTCTATCAAGTATATCAGTACGTCAGCACTGTTAACGTTTTAAACGAGTATCACCCAGATCATTTGGGTGTTATATGGTCAAGCCGCACGGGCAATTAGTACTGGTTAGCTTCATACATTACTGCACTTCCACATCCAGCCTATCAACGTTGTAGTCTTCAACGGCCCTACAGAGTGATCAAGTCACTAGCGAGACCTCATCTTTGGGTGGGCTTCCCGCTTAGATGCTTTCAGCGGTTATCCCGTCCGTATATAGCTACCCGGCAATGCCACTGGCGTGACAACCGGAACACCAGAGATACGTCCACTCCGGTCCTCTCGTACTAGGAGCAGCTCTTCTCAAGTTTCCAACGCCCACGGCAGATAGGGACCGAACTGTCTCACGACGTTCTAAACCCAGCTCGCGTACCACTTTAAATG
>JARRNT010000035.1:0-21492 GCA_037384645.1 Gammaproteobacteria bacterium
CCATCAGCACCGATCACAGCACCAGGATGAATAATAACCCTTTCACCCAGCGTGACATTGTCGCAAAGTGTGACATTAGCCTGAATTATGCTGTCACTACCTATGTTTGTATGCTTGCCAATGTACGAATTTGCACCAATGTAGACATGTTCACCCAGCGTAACCCCGTCATCGATCACAGCGTTGGCACCGATACAAGCCGAGTCAGGTACACTGTCACTGTCTGCAATCTGTGCACTGGTGTGGATACCGGGTTTGCCAACAGCCACAGGATGCAGAACTTGTGCGATACGCGCATAGTCTGCATGCGGATTGCCGGAAATAACTGCACTGACCGGACACTCTTCGACGAAATCCGGGTGTAGAATGACCGCGGAAGCACGCGTGTACTTCAATTCATCTTTATATTTATAATTAGTTAGAAAACTGATTTGTCCCTGGCTGGCATTTTGTAACGTTGCCACCGAACGGATTTCACAATCTCCATCACCCCTTAATTCCGCATTGACGTACTTGGCAAGTTGAGCGAGAGTCCAGGGCATCCCGACCTTTCCAGAATATATTTAGTTTATAGTAGTCTTTGTTTTCGATTGTGCCGCGTCTGTTCTTGAGCGTAAGCGTTGCAGAATCTTGTCAGTAATATCCACACGTTTACTTGTATAGAGCACACTATCACTTAGTACAACATCGTAACCGTCATCTTTTGCAACCGCGATGGTAGTTTTGGAAATGAGTTTCTGAAGTTTTGTTAACTCCTCATTTCTGCGCATATTGAAGTCTTCGGTGAACTCTTCCTTGGCACGCTTGATGTCTCGCCGCAACTCGATCATGTCACGTTCAATCTTGATCCGTTCCGAATCTGACATCGTCGCCATATCCTTGTTCTGACGGTTATCAAGACGTTTAAGCTTGTTCTGCATATTTACAATCTTTTCATCGCGGGGAGCAAACTCACTTTCAAGTTTTTTTCTCGCGGCATCTGCCTGGGGCGCCTCTTTCAGGACGCGGGTGGTATCAACGTAACCAATTTTCAAATCCTGTGCGTAGACATTCATACCCGTCAACAGGATTGCCCCCGCTACAAGACAAATACTCAGGTATAACCGTTTCAAATCTGTACTCCCAAACAAGGTTGTTTGCCGATATTAAAATGTAGAACCCAACGTAAACTGAAAAGCCTTGAGGCGGTCAGTCGGCTTTGCATTCAATGGCTTGGCATAACTAAAGCGTAAAATACCCACCGGCGCAATCCAGATCAGGGATACGCCCGCAGAATAGCGTACCTCACCGAGGTCCAGCTTGTCACCCTTGGCCCAGATATAACCCCCGTCAATGAAGGTACTTAATCTAAGTTCTTTACTTTTACTGGAAAATGGGTTGGGCAGGACCAATTCCAGGCTGGTCAGCAGTCTACGATCGCCACCCAGCGGGTCACCGTTGGAATCCCGCGTGGTGGCAATATTACCAAGACTGTTCGTATCGTAACCACGAACTGATTGACTGCCGCCGGCAAAATAACGCTCAAATGGCGGCAAGTCAGTGGTCTTCCCATAGGCCTTGCCATAATCCATACCAAGCCGGTACGTGAGGGTATAATTTTCAGAAAGTGGAAACCACTGATGGTAATTAAATCCCAGTTTATAAAATTCAAGATCACTTCCCGGTACGGCTGCCTCCATACTCACCGTGGTCAGGGCACCCGCAGTGGGGAAAATCGCCTTATCACGCGAATCATAGTTCCAGGCAGAATTAATCTTGTACATTTTATAATTCGGATCACCATTATTATTTACATCGATAAATCCGGTGGAACCATTATAAATTTGTGTAGCTGTCGAAGCGGTTGTGACAATTTCTGTCTCATTAACACCGCCGCCAAAATTCATTCGGGTCAGTTCACTCAGCGGAATACCATATGACAGGTTAACCGCCTTGGTATTGGTGACGTAATTCGAAATAGAGGCCTGTGCCGCATCAACCTTTCGCGAGAGGATCGAGAAATTCTGACTGACGCCAGAATCGGTAAAATACGGATCCAGCACAGAGAAAGCATATGTTCTGGTGACACTACTATTATCAGCAGTGATAGAAACGCGCTTGCCACTGCCAAAGAAATTGTCCTGCGACAAAGAAAAATTGATTATCGCGCCCTGCACATCTGAGTAGCCTATCCCGAACGTTAGGCTGCCGGTAGAACGTTCCTTGACGTCCACATCGAGATCAACCTGATCGACTTTCCCGGGAACAGATGGGGTATGCACGGAAACGTCACTGAAGAATCCTGTCCTATTAAGGCGCTGTTGTGATAAGGCTACTTTCTTGGTGGACAACCAGTCGCCTTCGTATTGGCGAAGTTCACGCCGGACGACATCATCCCGTGTCTTTTTATTCCCGGTAATATTTATCCGCCGCACATATACGCGACGACCGGGATCAATATAGACAGTCAGCGCTACAGTTTTAGAGTCATTATCGATATCCGGCGCGATATTGACATTAGCAAAGGGATACCCCAGCTGGGCTAGACGATCAGAAATATTCTTGCGTGTTGCAGTCGTCTTTTTGCGGGAAAACAGCTCACCTTTATGTATCGTGATAAGCTTCTTTAATTCGTCGGGTTTGATAATCTTGTTACCGACAACTTTGACCTCGCGGACGGTATAGACGTTACCTTCTGTGATATTAATCGAGACGTAGACATCCTGTTTATCTGGCGTCAACTGGACCTGGGTAGAATCAATCGAGAATTTGATATACCCACGATCCATATAATAGGAGCGCAAGGCCTCAAGATCACCGGCAAGGACCTGGCGTGAATAATTCTCACGCCCCCCGAACAACCCAACATCAGGCAGCGTCATCTGGTCCAGCAAGGTTTTATTGCTAAAGGTTTTATTTCCAATGACATTCACCTGGTAAACTTCAGCATCTTTACCTTCGGCAATATTAATTGTGATTGCAACACGATTGCGCGGCAGTGGCTTGGCCTTTGTTGTAATCTTTACACCGTATTTACCAAGACTGTAATACTCTCTCCTAAGCTGCTGATTAACTTCATCAAGGATGGATTGATCAAACACGCGCCCCTGAGATAAACCGAGGTCTTTGAGCGCTGACTTAAGCTTATCTGTTGGAATCTTGTCGTTACCGTGGATATGAATTTCAGCAATCGCAGGGCGTTCGGCCACAAAGACGATTAATACATCACCTTCCTTTTCCAGCCGCACATCCTTGAAAAAACCGGTTTTATACAGGGCATGGATGGCACGTGATGTATCATTTTCGTCAACTTCATCGCCCACCTTGATCGGCAGGTAATTGAATACCGTACCAATAGATATACGTTGCAAACCTTCAAGACGTATGTCCTTAACCTTGAAGGGCTCAAAGGCATATGCATGTGCTGCGTAGAGTATTGACGCTATTATTGAGGCGAGCTTTCTCATTTAGTATCAGAATATATACCGCGTTATATCGTTATAAAATGCCACCAGCATCAACAAAACCAGCAGGAATATACCAATCCGCTGCCCGACAATTTCAACTGCCTCAGATACTGGCTTACCACTTACAAATTCATACACATAATACATCAGATGACCGCCATCCAGTATAGGGATTGGCAAAAGGTTCAGGATACCAAGACTGATGCTTACAAGCGCAAGAAAGATTATAAATTGCACGACACCAAGACTTGCCGATTCACCGGCCGTTACCGCGATACTGATCGGGCCGCTGATATTTTTAACAGACATTTTCGTGGTTAGAATAAGCCATAACGCCCGTAACGTTGTATCTGTAACTGTCCAGGTTCTGTGGAATGAGTAAGCAATACCTTCAAGTAGGCCCAGTCGGAATGTCGCATAATCTTCTTTTGTTAGCTTTTTGAAATGTTGCACTGCGCCGATACCAATTCTGCCGATTGTCCTGCCCTTATACTGCATTGCGTGAGTATGAATTTTAAAGTTCATCACCTTGCCATCACGCTCGACGGCCACAGCAAGTGTCTGGTTGGGGCGCCCAACAACATACTGACTGATATCCGTCCAGTCGTGTATTGGATGTCCGTCTATACGGATTATTCTGTCCCCGATTTTGAGGCCCGCCTTTTTCGCCGGTGATATATCAGCAAAACTGCCGACTTTAGCCGGTATATTAAAAACGTAAAGTCCCAGCGCCCGATAGGGTTGCTGGCTGATTACATTTGGATTTATGCGCTGTAGGTCCATGCGATAATCCTGAACCAGGCCATCTTTATTTTTTGCTTTTATGTTCAGGTGTGAACGGTCAACCAGTCGGGGCAGCATTTCCTGCATCACAGCCCCCCATATGGGTGTCCGCCATCCATCAACAGACACGATCTCCATGCCGGTTTGCAGACCCGCTTGCGCGGCAGGCGAACCCGGCTTGACCAGACCAATAACCGGTTTCAGGCCTGTGGTTCCTATTAATGCGACCAGCAGAAACGCCAGCACACCAAACATCAGATTAAAAAACGGGCCTGCGAGAACAATCGCAAATCGCTTCCAGACCTTCTGTCGATTGAAAGCCCGCCCCTTCTCTGCTTCCGCTACTTCGCCTTCCCGTTCATCCAGCATTTTGACATAACCGCCGAGCGGGATAGCCGCGATAACATATTCGGTCTTATCCGCCCCGGCAATCTTGCGCCAGATTGGCTTGCCGAACCCGATCGAGTAGCGCAACACCTTGACGCCAAGGCGCTTCGCAACCCAGTAATGACCGAATTCGTGAAACGCAATCAATATGCTGATTGCGACCAGGAAACTGCCAACTGTATATATGATACCAATCATAGTCTTAGCGACGCTCCTGTACGTTTGTTGCACGACCGCACGAAGTCAAATGCGATTTCCCGCGCCATGGCATCAGTAGCAATGATTGTCTCAAGTGAATCAGCTTCACGCGCAGGGCATTCCTGCAGGGTATAATCCACGGTCGCCATAATCTGAGTAAAACGAATACGTTCATCCAGGAATGCCTGAACTGCAACCTCGTTGGCGGCATTCAGGATCGTGGTTGCTGTCCCACCTGCGTGCATCGCCTGTTTTGCCAGCTTCAGACACGGGTAACGACTCTCATCAGGCCGGGCAAAATCCAGTGAGGCAATTTCGAATAAGTCGAGGCGACTGACGCCTGAACTGATTCTTTTCGGCCAGGCCAGTGCGTGTGCAATGGGCGTACGCATATCAGGCTGCCCCATCTGCGCCAGTACCGAACCATCTATATACTCGACCATGGAATGGATAATGCTTTGTGGATGCAACACCACCTCGATAGACTCCAGCCCGGTATCAAATAACCAGCATGCCTCAATCAGTTCCAGGCCCTTGTTCATCATGGTCGCGGAATCTACCGAAATCTTGCGACCCATGTTCCAGTTTGGATGCGCAACAGCCTGTTGCGGTGTCACTTGATCAAATTTATCCAGTGGCAACTCCCGAAACGGGCCGCCTGAGGCGGTGAGGAGAATCTTTCGCACGCCGACATTTCCCAGACCGTTCTGATAATCCTGCGGCATACACTGGAAGATCGCATTATGTTCACTATCAATTGGCAGCAGTTCTGCACCATATTGGCGGATTTCATCCATGAACAGGCGACCGGACATAACCAGCGATTCCTTGTTCGCCAGCAGGATACGTTTTCCAGCTCGAGCCGCGGCCAGGGTGGAAGATAATCCTGCCGCACCGACGATCGCGGCCATGACGATATCGACATCGGGGAGCGCAGCCACTTCATCAAGAGCATCCTGCCCCTGTAGTACCCTGGTTTGGCAACCAGTCCGGGTCAATTCGCGTTGCAACTGTTCAGACGCGTCTGCATCCACCATAACCGCATATTCGGGATGATATTGCAGGCACTGTTGCGCCAGGCGCTGGTACTGACTATATGCAGTCAGAGCCACAACCCGGTAATCCTGCGGGTGGCGTTGGATAACATCCAGTGTGTTGACACCGATGGTCCCGGTTGCACCCAATACTGCCACGCCCTTCATTTAATACCCGCCTGCATGAGACCCAGCAGAAAGATTGGCGCAGCCGCCATCAGGCTGTCAATACGATCCAGGACTCCACCATGTCCCGGGATCAGATTGCTACTGTCCTTGACGCCAACCCGTCGCTTAAACAGGCTCTCAGTCAAATCACCCAGAATGGAAAAGGCTGTGGTGACCAGCACCAGACCTGAAAAGATAAACATATTCGGAACCGGATAGTGAAGCCACCACCCAATCAACAGCGAGGCAATAATTACGGCGATTGCCGCCCCGATCACACCTTCCCAGCTTTTTCCCGGGCTCACATAAGGTGCCATTTTGTGTTTGCCAAACTTTTTGCCGGTGAAATAGGCGGCAATATCCGCAATCCAGATCAGCAAAAATAAAATAAGGATGTAGTATGAACCATATTCCGGTAGCTCGTGCAGACCAATCAGCGCCACAAAAGCACCACCAATGATAAATATGCCGGCAATCAGGTTTAACACGATATCAAAACCATCGAATTTCACAGGTAACTGTGCCGCTGACAAGCGAAACTGCAGTACCAGCACAAACCCAATCAACCACCAGAGCAGGTTGCAATAGAGGATATAGGGCAACCAAAGCATGGAATCGTGCAGCAGCCATGTCATCAGCAACATGACGAGCAGCATCAGACCGGCAAAAGCAACGCAGGCTACATTATTTTTAAGTCCGGACAATCTGGCCCACTCCCATGCTGCGACAGCCAGAATCAAACCGAGTTCAATAGCCAAAGCCCGGTGAGAAAGGGCGAGAACACTCCAGATTATAAGCGGCGCCAGGATTAATGCTGTGATGACACGCAGTCTAAGCATGGTCCCGTTGTTCCATCTCCAGAATCTGCGCACCGGTATGGCCAAACCGACGCTGGCGACTGGCAAACGATTGAAGCGCCTTGGCATACTCTTCGCGCTCAAAATCCGGCCATAGACAATGGGTAAAATACAATTCGCTATAGGCCAGCTGCCAGATAAGAAAATTACTGATTCGTTGTTCACCGCCGGTACGAATAAACAGATCCGGTTCCGGCAAGTCACTCAAAGTTAAATGACTGGCGATGAGCGATTCGTCGATATCGCTACTTTTCAGTGTCCCGGCTGCGACCTGCTCTGCCAGTTTACGAACCGCCTGGACAATATCCCATTTGCCACCGTAATTCGCGGCAATGTTGAGGGTCAGTCCCTGGTTTTCGCGCGTCCTGTCCATAGAATCGTAGATACGTTGTTGCAGCTTTTTTGGAAAAGCAGAGATATCACCGACGATACGCAGTCTGACACCGGTTTCATGCAGCTTTTTGACTTCGCGTTCAAGCGCCCTCAGAAACAGGTCCATTAACAAGCCGACTTCTTTCTTAGGTCGTCGCCAGTTTTCACTGGAAAAGGCAAACAACGTAAGGGCCTGTATACCAAGCTCACCGCTCATCTGAACAATTCGGCGAACGGTCTCAACACCGGCACGATGACCTGCGAATCTCGGCAGGCTGCGGTGTTCAGCCCAACGCCCGTTACCATCCATAATGATCGCAACATGTCTGGGCAACTTTTCACGCGGGATATTGATATTTAAAATCTTGTTCACTGATATTCCGCCGTCTGGGTTTGTTCGTAACGGGTTACCGTTATCAGATCTCCATAAGATCTTTTTCCTTTGCTTCGATCATTTTATCGACCTCAGCAATGTATTTGTCCGTGATTTTTTGCACATCATCCTGGGCGCGGCGCTCTTCGTCTTCAGTTAGTTCCTTGGCCTTGAGTAGATCTTTGATATCACTCAGGACATCCCGACGAATATTACGAATAGCGACTCGCGCACCCTCGCCTTCGGCGCGCACTATCTTGGTCATGTCCCGGCGACGTTCTTCGGTAAGCGCCGGCAGCGGCACACGAATCACTTCACCGGCAGTGACAGGGTTGAGCCCCATATCGGAATTGAGAATTGCCTTTTCCACGAGGGGTACCATCTTCTTTTCCCAGGGCACAACAGTGAGACTGCGGGCATCACCCACATTGACGTTCGCAACCTGATTGATTGGAACCGGTGAGCCGTAATAGTCCACCATCACGTGGTCAAGCAGGCTGGTGTGCGCCCGACCCGTGCGCAGTTTGGTTAACTCGCTTCGCAATGACTCAATACTCTTGCCCATGCGGGTCTCGGCGTCTTTTTTCAGGTCATTCAGCATGCTACCTCCTCCCTCCTAGCTAACAAGCGTGCCTTCGTCATTTCCCGTCACAATATTCATGAGGGCACCGGTCTTATTCATGTTATAGACACGAATCGGCAGTTTATTATCCCGGCACAGGACGATAGCAGTGGTATCCATTACGGCGAGTTTATTATTGATAACCTCGTCATAACCCAGTTTGTCATAACGTACCGCCTTGGCATCCTTGTTCGGATCGGCGGAATAGACACCATCAACCTTGGTCGCCTTGAGCATCAGGTCCACATCGATTTCGACACCACGCAGGCTGGCTGCCGTATCCGTGGTAAAAAATGGATTGCCAGTACCTGCGGCAAGAATAATGACACGGTTTTTTTCCAGGTGACGTATGGCACGACGACGAATGTAATCTTCACAGACCGACTGGATGGGTAGCGCTGACATCACACGCACCCGCATGCCCTGTTGCTCCAGGGCGTCCTGAATGGCAAGGGAATTAATGACGGTGGCCAGCATGCCCATGTAATCCGCATTCGCGCGATCCATACCGGCAGCAGCCAGGCTGACGCCACGAAAGATGTTGCCGCCACCAATAACAATAGCTACCTGCACTCCAGCTGCCACGAGCGCTTCGACTTCACCGGCGATGCGTTTGAGCACCGCCGGGTCAATACCGAAGTTTTGCTCGCCCATCAGGGCCTCACCGCTGAACTTCAGCAGGATTCGTTTAAATTTGATGTCCGATCCCGCTGCCATCGATTAGCTGCCCTTGGCCTGGGCCATGACTTCTTCAGCGAAGTTTTCGGATTTTTTCTCCAGCCCCTCACCCACTTCGTAACGCACGAAACCGGCCACCTTGGCATTGGCTGCCTTGAGCAATTTGTCCACGGTTAGGTCCGGGTCCTTGACGAAGGGCTGGCCCAGAAGTGTGATCTCCTTGAGGAATTTCTGGATCCGGCCCATGACCATCTTCTCGATGATCTCGGCTGGCTTGCCGCTTTCCTGGGCCTGGGCAGCATAGATTTCCTTTTCCTTGGCAATGACATCCGCTGACACACCGGACTCATCCACACAGATAGGCTTGCTAGCGGCGATGTGCATGGCGAGATCCTTGCCCAGTTCGTCATTGCCGCCTTCCAGGTCGACAACCACACCGATACGGGTACCGTGCATGTAACTGGCTATGCTGCCTTTGGCATTGATCAGGCTGAAACGGCGAACGTTCATGTTCTCACCAATGCGTGCAATCAGCGCCTTACGACTTTCTTCCACGCTCAGGCCGTCAGCCAGCGGCATTCCCATCAGGGCATCCAGGTCAGCGGGCTTGTCGGCCAGGACCTTGTCGGCAATGGCGTCGACAAAATTGCGAAAATTCTCATCCTTGGCCACGAAGTCAGTTTCACAGTTGACTTCGACAATAGCGGCGGTCTTGCCGTCATCACTGGTGCGAATCACCACCAGGCCTTCGGCGGCAGCACGGCCGGCCTTCTTGTCGGCCTTGGCCATACCCGTCTTGCGCATGTGTTCAGCGGCGGCTTCGATATCGCCGTCCATTTCCACCAGGGCCTTCTTGCATTCCATCATCCCGGCACCGGTGCGCTCCCGAAGTTCTTTAACAAGCGCTGCAGTAATTGCCATATTCAAATCCTCTTAGCGTTGTATGTTTGAAAAAAGGGGGCAAGGCCCCCTTTCGAGTCATTCATGTCTCCGTTCAGGATCGCAGACCCTTATTCAGCATTGCTGTCCGTGTTGTCGCTGGTCTCGGTTTCAGCTTCAGCGCCGGCAGTAGCGGTTTCAGCTTCAGCGGTGGCAGCAGCTTCATCTTCCTGCTTGGCCCGGTCGGCTGATGCCTTCTTACTGCTCTTCTTTTTCACGGTAGCGGTCTTGGCAGCGGCTTTCTTCTTGGCAGCCTTTTTCTTGCTGCCCTTCTTGGCAACTTCACCACTTTCATCCACTTCGATGAAATCATCTTCCGACGTCCCCACCGTGATGGTGGCGCGACCGGCAATAATGGCGTCGGCAACACCCTGGGTATACAGGCGAATGGCGCGAATGGCGTCGTCGTTGCCGGGAATGATGTAATCAATGCCTTCCGGTGAATTATTGGTGTCGACAATACCCACGACCGGGATCCCCAGCTTCCTGGCCTCGGCCACGGCGATTTTCTCGTGCCCGACATCCACCACAAACATCGCATCCGGCACACCTGGCATGTCCTTGATCCCACCCAGGCTGCGCTCCAGCTTTTCAGTTTCGCGACTCAGGGTCAGGGCTTCTTTCTTGCTTAGACGCTCAAAAGTGCCATCCTGGCTCATGGTTTCCAGGTCTTTCAGCCGCTTGATGGACTGCTTGACGGTTTTCCAGTTGGTGAGCATGCCACCCAGCCAGCGGTGATTCACGAACGGCATGCCGCAACGCTGGGCCTCTTCCATCACCACGTCCTGGGCCGAACGCTTGGTGCCAACAAACAGGATTTTACCGCGATTAGCCGCCATGGAACCGATGAAATTCACGGCCTCCTGGTACAGTGGCAGGGTCGTTTCGAGGTTGATAATGTGGATTTTGTTACGGTCCCCAAAGATAAAAGGGGCCATTTTGGGGTTCCAGAAACGGGTCTGGTGGCCAAAGTGCACACCAGCTTCCAGCATCTGGCGCATGGATACGTCAGTCATTCTATGTCTCCTGGGTTAAGCCTCCATGTATCCCACCACCCAACCCTTTGGGCACCCAGGGTGATGTGCCGATACATGTGCGGATTTTAAGGTTAAGCCCGCCCGGGTTATTTACCCCAGTTAGGCCGTTAGTCATTGCTAAGTCAGCGCGCGCTTTATACCATAAACCCCTTGTCGCAAACAATAAAACCCTCAAATCTTTAGGAATTTCAGGTCTCTGCCAGGTCTGAAAGACTGGTGAGTACAGAATGACGGTATCCATTAAAAATCCGGAAGAAATCGAAAAAATGCGTGTGGCCGGCCGTCTCGCCGCCGATGTCCTGGAAATGATCGCACCCCATGTACAGGCCGGTGTTACCACCGGCGAGCTGGATCGCATCTGCCACGACTACATCGTCAACGAGCAAGCGGCCGTGCCTGCCCCGCTCAACTACCATGGCTTTCCGCGCTCGGTCTGCACCTCGGTCAACCACGTGGTATGCCATGGCATCCCCAGTGAAAAACGACTGAAAAATGGCGATATCCTGAACATCGATATCACCGTGATCAAGGACGGCTTCCATGGTGATACCAGCAAGATGTTCTTCGTCGGCGAGCCGTCCATCCAGGCCCAGCGCCTGGTCAAGGTGACCTACGACTGCATGCATCTGGGGATCGAGATGGTCCGCCCGGGTATCCACCTGGGTGACATCGGTCACGCCATCCAGCAACACGCCGAATCCCACGATTACTCAATCGTCCGGGAATATTGCGGCCATGGCATCGGCCGGGCCTTTCACGAGGAGCCCCAGGTCCTGCACTACGGCACACCGGGTACCGGCCTGGTCCTGGAACCCGGCATGACCTTCACCATCGAGCCCATGGTCAACGTCGGCAAGCGTCACGTCAAACTGATGAAAGATGGCTGGACCGTGGTCACCAAGGATCGCAGCCTGTCCGCACAGTGGGAACACACCGTGCTGGTCACTGATACTGGTTTCGAGGTCCTGACCCGGCGTTCGGAGGAAATCTTCTAGATGGCAGCCAAGCTGGATGATGCCCTGTTCAATTTACATAAATTCGAAACTTCACTAACCGACCAGGCCAGTCAAAACATCCCTCATTTTCGCAACGCGCTCAATCACGCCTATGAGGAAATGAGCGAACGCTTCTGGGCCGGGCGTAGCGCCACCGAACTGGTTTATCTGCAGGCCGCCCTGATTGACGAGATCCTGGGCCATGCCTGGCGTCAGTTTTTTGCTGGCGACGATCAAAATATCGCCCTGCTGGCGGTCGGCGGCTATGGCCGCGGCGAGCTGCACCCGCACTCCGATATCGACTTACTGATCCTGTTACGTAAAAATCCCAAACCCTACAAGGATGCCATTATCAGCTTTACCACCTTTCTCTGGGATATCGGCCTGGAAGTCGGGCATAGCGTGCGCACACTCAAGGAATGTGTAAACGAATCCAAACAGGATATTACCGTGGCCACCAATATGCAGGAGGCACGGCTTTTGTGTGGCCCACAGGATTTATTTGACCAGCAGAAAAAACGCACTGGCCCCAAGAAAATCTGGCCCAGCAAGGCCTTTTTCGAGGAAAAGGTCAAGGAACAACAGCTGCGCCACCAGAAATTTAACGACACTGCCTACAACCTCGAGCCCAATGTCAAGGACGGCCCCGGCGGCCTGCGTGATATCCAGGTTATCGGCTGGGTCGCCAAGCGCCACTTCGCCGCCGAAACCCTGCATGACCTCGTCAGTCATGATTTTCTGACGGAGAAGGAATACCAGGCCCTGCATGAAGGCCAGTCCTTCCTCTGGCAGATCCGTTACGGCCTGCACCTGATCGCCAAGCGGCGGGAAGACCGCCTGCTGTTCGATCACCAGCGCACACTGGCCAGTAAATTCGGCTACCAGGACGACAGCAAGAGCCAGGGTGTTGAGAAATTCATGAAGCAGTATTACCGCACCATCATGGAACTCAATCGCCTGAATGAAATGCTGCTGCAATTGTTTTCAGAAGAAATCCTGGAAAAAAATACATCTGCCCGCCCTACTCGTATCAACAAACGTTTCCAGATCCGTAAAGGGTATCTTGAGGCCGTGGCCGACAGCACATTCCGCCTTTATCCGTTTGCCCTGCTGGAAGTGTTTTTGCTCATGGCTCAGCACCCGGAGATCAAGGGGGTGCGTGCCAACACCATCCGCATGATCCGTGAACACCGCTACCTCATCGATGCCAGCTTCCGCAGCGATGTACGCTGTAGTTCGCTGTTTATGGAAATCCTGCGGCAGCCGCACGGCATTACCCATGAACTACGCCGCATGAATCGCTACGGCGTACTTGCCGCCTATATCCCCCTGTTCAGCAATATCGTTGGCCAGATGCAACATGATTTGTTTCATGTATATACCGTGGATGAACACACCCTCATGGTCATTCGTAACGTGCGCCGTTTTACCGTTCCCGAACATTACCAGGAATACCCCCTGTGTTCTGAACTGATGCTGGAATTGCCCAAGCAGGAACTGCTGATCCTGGCCGCACTGTTTCACGACATTGCTAAGGGACGTGGTGGCGATCATTCCGCGCTGGGCTCGACAGACGCGGCAGAGTTCTGTCGCCAACACGGTTTGAGCGAATACGACAGCCGGCTGGTCAGCTGGCTGGTCTCGCAACATCTGATCATGTCGACCACGGCTCAACGCCGGGATATCAGCGACCCGCAGGTGGTACACAATTTTGCCTGCCTGGTCGGTGATCTCAATCGTCTTAAATACCTGTATTTACTGACTGTCGCCGATATCCGCGGCACCAGTCCCACTGTCTGGAATTCCTGGAAAGATTCCCTGCTACGCGAGCTTTATTTCGCCACCCGTAGCGCCTTGCGCCGAGGCCTGGATGATCCGGTTCGTGCGTCAGAAAATATCGAGGAAAACAAATACAATGCGCTCCAGTTGCTCGCGAAATATGAGCTCAGCGAAGACAGCATTAAGCATCTTTGGCAGCGTTTTGAAGACGAGTATTTTCTGCGTTATTCAGCAGATGAAATCGCCTGGCATGCCCGGGGGATTATCAATACCAGCGAAGCCGAGTTACCCCTTATCATGATCCGTCATGCCTCGGGAAGAGGTGGCACCGAGATTTTTTTGTATGCGCGCGGACATGATCGCATGTTTGCCCATGTCACCGGAACGCTGGAGCAACTCGGACTAACAGTCGCAGATGCACGCATTCTCGCAACCCGGGATGGTTATGTACTTGATACCTATGTTGCCCTGGATGAATCAGGCGAACCGGTGACGGATGAATTTCGCATCAAAGATTTGATAACACGTCTGCAAGAACGTCTGCATAACCCGGAAACGGAATTACCTAAACCACAACAACAAATAGCCCGGCAGACAAAAGCCTTTACCGTTACCACTGATGTCAACTTCTGGACAGATAAAAACAATCAGCGCACTGCGATGCAGGTTACCACCCGCGATCGACCTGGCCTGCTGTCGCGTATATCCCGTGCCCTGCTGGATTGTGACGTTATGCTGCAAAACGCCAAGATCGCCACCTTCGGCGAACGCGCCGAAGATATCTTCTACATAACAAACAGGGATGGGGCGCCAATCACGGACGAAGCAAGTCACGAACAGTTGCGCAAGACGATCAACAAATACCTGTCAGACTAGGCCTGACCAATCAATTCCAGTGCATTACCGTCGGGATCGCGAATAAACATGGCGGGCCGTCCTGATTTACTCAATGTATATGCCAGTCCAAGCTCGTCAAAGTGGCGACGCAGGCCCGCAAAATCATTGACCGCTATGGCGACATGTCTGTCGCGCCCGCCGTGTGCCGGTCTGCCCGTCACTGGGTCAGGATTTGATAGTTGCAATAAATGCAATTGCTGTTCACCCAGTTTTAACCAGGCACCAGGATAACCCAGGTCCGGCCGTGAATAATCAATCGCCAACCCCAACACGCCTTGATAAAAATCCAGGGAGCGCGCCGTATCGCTGACGATAACACTGACGTGCAAAATTCTGCCTAGCTGTGGTTCAGCCACTATCATCTCCAGTCGTATTCGCCGGTATCTGGCGGCGTGCGGACAGATAAGCGGCAATGATGACCGCCAGACCACCAACCCATTCCCGCGTTGACATGCGTTCATTCGTAAACAGGTATGTTGATACACCTGCCGCCACCACTTCGAACAGCAGGATAACCGCTGAGCGGTGAACCGGCATATGTGTCACGCCATAGACGACCAGCCAGGTCATCCCGCCCATCAGGGTGATACCAACCAAAATTGCATACACCACCGGGGTCAACACCGGTAGGTTTAACGGTTCGTTCTGGATCAGCAAGCTTAGCCCGGTAACCACGATTACACCAAACCAGGCCGAGACAGTCTTGATCTGAATCCCAACCCGATCCGCCATATGCACAAACAGGTTCATTGAGGCAAACGCCAGTCCGGCAGACAAACCGAACCAGTCAGCCCGGGACTGCGGCCATGGATAGCCAAATTTCGGCGACCACAACATCAACATTGCCCCGGCAAAAGCAATGGTCAAAAGCAGGTATGCCTGCCCGGAAAGTCTTTCTTTCAACACCAGCCTGGCCAGCAAGGTTGCCCATACCGGTGACAAATAGAACAGCAGCACTACGCGAACGACTTCGCCTCCGAGTATGGCCAGGATAAATGCAGTGTTGCACCAGCCACTCGTCACGCCTATCAGGATTAACAAAAGCGGTTGGCGTACGAACTGCTGACGCCAGCGCAACACGATGGGAATGCAATAAACCAGCGTCCCGCAGTAGATCAGGAAAGTTATCCAGATACCGTGCAAGCCCTGATGTTCCAGCCAGCGCAGGGGTAACCAGAAAATACCCCATAAGGTAGCCGCCAGTAACAGGGTCAAGACGGCGAAAACCGAGGTGTGCTGTGATGACGCTTGCATTATAATAGGCCGCCTGAATAACCAATAATTACCTAGCGTAGTATGAATCCTGATTTACAACGCCTGCAAGCGTATCCGTTTGAAAAACTGGCACAACTCAAGGCCGGCATCACTCCGCCGGCAGAACTCGAACACATCGCACTCAGCATTGGCGAACCCAAACACCCGGCTCCGGCCTTTGTCCGGGATCGCCTCATTGCACACCTCGATGAGCTATCCAATTATCCGGTAACCCGAGGCATGGATACTTTGCGCCAGGTGATTGCCAGCTGGCTAAATAGACGCTTCAATCTCGGCAGCGCACCAATTAACCCGGACACGCAGGTCTTACCGGTTAGCGGGACACGTGAAGCCCTGTTTTCATTCGCCCAGACAGTCGTCGATCGTCATCAGCATGCCGCGGTGCTGATGCCAAACCCCTTTTACCAGATTTACGAAGGTGCAGCGATATTGGCAGGCGCTGAACCGTATTTTCTCAACACCACCGAATCCACGGAGTTTTTACCTGACTTCAATGCGGTGCCGGAAGCAATCTGGCGGCGCTGCCAGCTCATATACATATGCACGCCAGGTAATCCGACCGGGCGGGTGATTCCGTTGGAGCGCCTGCAAAAACTGATAAGTCTGGCTGATCGGTATGATTTCGTGATCGCCTCTGATGAATGCTATTCCGAATTATATTTTGAGGAGACGCATCCCCCGGTTGGGCTGCTGGAAGCGGCCCACAACATGGGCAATACAGACTACCAGCGTTGTGTTGTTTTTCACAGTTTATCCAAACGTTCAAACCTGCCCGGGCTGCGTTCCGGATTTGTCGCCGGCGACGCCAACGTGCTTGCCAGCTATTACCGCTATCGCACATACCAGGGTTGCGCCCTGCCGCCTCCTATCCAGCATGCGAGTATCACCGCCTGGTCGGACGAAGCCCATGTCCGCGAAAATCGCGAGCTGTATCGGCAGAAATTCGCCCGAGTCATTGACCTGCTTCAGGATGTACTGCCGGTCACCCGCCCCGATGGAGGCTTTTACCTGTGGCCGAAATTGCCAATCAGTGATGAGCAATTTGCCCGTGAGTTGTTTGCAAAACAACATATCACGGTCCTGCCGGGGAGTTATTTGTCCCGTCACGCCCATGGTGAAAATCCCGGGGCCAATCATATACGCATGGCACTGGTCGCCGGTCAGGAGCAATGCGAAACCGCCGCCATGCGCCTGCGCCGCTTTATCGAAAATTTATGACATCCAGTGTGCAAAGCACGTTAAAATATTCTGAAGAACAATATCCGGAGTACACAGCATGAGTAACGATCTGAAAAATGTCATTGATGACGCCTTTGAAAAACGCGCCGACATTACCCCCCTGCGCGTGGATACCATGGTCAAGGAGGCGGTTAACGAGGCAATCGCCCTGTTGGATAAAGGGGAATTACGCGTCGCGGAGAAACAGGATGGCAAATGGGTCGTCAACGAGTGGCTGAAAAAGGCGGTGCTGCTGTCATTCCGGATCGAGGACAATGCCTTCATGAAGGGCGGCTTCACCAATTATTTCGACAAGGTCCGTCCCAAATACGCGGATTATAATTCCCGTGATTTTCGCAATGACGGCGTGCGCGTCGTACCGCCGGCTACCGTTCGCCGCGGCGCCTATGTTGCTCCTGGCGTGGTGCTGATGCCTTCCTACGTCAATATCGGCGCCTATGTCGATTCCGGGACTATGGTCGATACCTGGGCCACCGTGGGCTCCTGCGCCCAGATTGGTAAGAATGTACACCTGTCCGGTGGCGTCGGCATCGGCGGCGTGCTGGAACCCCTGCAGGCTGCACCGACCATCATTGAGGATAATTGTTTTATCGGTGCTCGTTCCGAAGTCGTGGAAGGAGTGATTGTCGGGGAAGGTTCTGTCATCTCCATGGGGGTCTACATCGGTCAGAGTACCCGCATCTACAACCGCATGACCGGCGAAATTTCCTATGGCATGATTCCGCCCTATTCCGTCGTGGTTTCCGGCAACCTGCCCTCATCTGATGGCAAATACAGCCTGTATTGCGCCGTGATTGTCAAACAGGTCGACGAGAAAACCCTGAGCAAGGTTGTTATTAACGAACTGCTGCGCTATATTTAATGTCTGCGATTACCCTTTATGGCATCGCCAACTGCGATACGGTCAGAAAGGCCCGCCGCTGGCTGGACCAGCAGCAAGTTTCGTATGCGTTTCACGATTTTCGCAAGGATGGGCTGGAAGCCGCACAGATCAGGACCTGGTTATCCCGTATTGAGCGGGAAGCCCTGCTGAACAAACGCGGGCGTACCTGGCGCGAGCTATCCGCGAAAGATAAACAGATAGAAACCGATGACCAGGTGGTTGCGCTGTGCACCCGGCATCCGACCGTGATCAAGCGACCGGTGCTGGTTACCGGAAAACAGATCGAGATCGGCTTTGACCCGGCGCGCTACCAGAAACTCTTTGCCGCATGAACGATTCGCCCACCTTAGCCCTGGCCAAAGAGCTGATTGCGCATGAGTCAGTGACCCCGGATGATGCCGGCTGTCAGCAACTCCTGGCACAACGCCTGGCAAACTCCGGCTTTGTAGCCGATCACCTGCGCCATGGTGAAGTTGATAACCTGTGGTTACGTCGTGGTCGCAAGACGCCCCTGTTTGTATTTGCCGGACATACGGATGTGGTACCGACCGGCCCGCTTGACGAATGGCAATCCCCACCATTCAGTCCAACGGTCAGGAATGGCCTGTTATATGGACGCGGCGCGGCAGACATGAAAGGCTCCATTGCCGCCATGGTGACGGCCAGTGAACGTTTTATTGCCCGTTACCCCGAGCATTCCGGTTCCATTGCTTTTTTGATCACCAGTGACGAAGAAGGTCCTGCCGTCGATGGCACGGTTAAGGTGGTTGAATGGTTACAGCAAACGCAACAACCCATAGACTGGTGCCTGGTGGGCGAACCGACCAGCACGGCAAAAGTCGGGGATGTCATCAAGAATGGTCGGCGCGGATCACTCAATGGTCGCCTCGTCGTGCATGGCCAGCAGGGTCATGTGGCTTACCCACAGCTGGCACGGAATCCCATCCATATGTCAGCGCCGGCACTTGCTGCCTTATGCGCCATCGAATGGGATCAGGGTAATGCACATTTTCCGCCAACCACGTTTCAGATAAGCAATATCCATGGCGGGACCGGTGCCTCCAATGTCATCCCTGGCCATATTACGATTGATTTTAATTTTCGTTTTTCAACCGAGGTAACTGACAGCCTGTTACGCTCCCGGGTGGAAAAGCTGCTGGACGAACATGGACTCAAATACGATCTGACCTGGTCACTCTCCGGACAACCCTTCCTGACCCCGGAAGGCAGGCTGGTTGAGGCAAGCCGCGCTGCTATCCAGGATATCTGTGCTTACCCGGCAGAACTGTCTACCAGTGGCGGCACCTCCGATGGACGTTTCATCGCGCCCACCGGCGCACAGGTACTGGAACTGGGTCCTGTCAATGCGAGCATCCACAAGATCAATGAACACGTCAGCGTGCAGGATCTCGATACCTTGTCCCGGATCTACGAAAGGATTCTGGAGCGTTTACTCGCAGCCGACTGAACAGAGCTACTGGACGCTGCTTTCGATTGTCCGAATTACGTCCTGCTCTAATTCCAATACGACCTTTTCTGCCGGACTGCCGGTTGCCACCAGACTGGGCCGAACAAACAGGATTCGCGTCACCCCGTTCTTATAGACCAACGTGATATGCAGGGGAAACAGTGCCAGCATCTGCGGATCGGCATTAGCGACCTTGTTGGTATACCAGGCGTTGCTGATGACCATGCTGCGAATCGACTCGAGCTTGTTGGTGTTGTATTCCTTGCCCCAGCGTTGTTTAAAATTCGCCAGATTGTGGCCAATATTGGGTTCAAAGATGACAAAATATCCATTATTTTCCAGCCCGTTAAATACGTGTTTGTAGGTGACGTCGAGCTTACCGCTGACGTCCTTTTCATAAATCATGTTGGAATCGGCCACAGCTTGACTGGCCAGCAGCAAACCTGCCGCAAGCAATACAAAGCGATATAAGCGTTTCACGGTATAACTCCTCAACTATTATTTTGCCGGAGGACTGGCAACATTATCACGCAAATAAACCGGTATCGCGTCTGTCGCTGCTATCCACTCCTCCCGTTGCCAGGCTGCCAGGGCCAACGGGAACATGTCCTGTGCCAATGGGTAGCGTTGACTCTGCGTACCCAGCCAGGTTAATCCTGTCAGGCCGGCAAGTTCGCTGGCATAACGACCGAATCCGGTACCGACGCCATACCACTCTGCGGCCATTGTCAGCGAGATCGTATCGGCAGGTCCAATATGTTCACCCGTAACATTGACCACCGTCTCATGTTCGAGTTGAAAACCTGCCCAGTAGACCTCGGCCTGACGCGCATCGATGCAGGCCAGCACAGGAGTTTGTCGATCCATGCGCCACGCCCCCTGGGCCAGGGTTGCCAGGCTGGAAACCGGGATCACGGGCCGATCCAGTCCCAGGGCAAGCCCCTGGGTGACCCCCGCACCGATGCGCAAACCGGTAAAGGAGCCCGGTCCACGGTCGAACACGATGGCATCCACTTGACTCAGCGTGCTCCCGGTTTCTGCCAGCAAGGCATGCACCATTGGCAAAACCTTTTCTGTATGTGACTGGAAGACCACTTCTTCACGGACACTGATCTCGCCGTCCAGCCAGAGCGCAACGGAACAGGCCTCGGTCACGGTATCGATAGCCAGTAATTTCATAGTTCGGCACCCATCGCTTCCGTTGCCGGCTGAAAAAATTGCCGGACCGTATCCAGGCTGTCACTAATCGGCATCTGCGGCAGACTTTGCAGAAATGTCCGGCCATACGCCTTGCTGCGCAAACGCGGATCGCACAGGACCAGCACACCGCGATCGGCTGTATCACGTATCAAACGACCAACGCCTTGCTTGAGCGTGATCACGGCTGCCGGTAACTGATACTGCATAAACGGATTTTTTCCCTGCTCGCGTAGTTTTTCCAGTCTTGCCTGCAGCACCGGATCGTTGGGCGCGGCAAAAGGCAGTTTGTCGATGATGACACAGGACAGGGCTTCACCACGGACATCCACCCCTTCCCAGAAACTGCTGGTCCCCAGCAGAACCGCGTGTGGGGTTCGTCGGAAGGTTTCGAGCAATTGATCGCGAGGGGCCTCGCCCTGCACGAGTAAGGGATAGTCAATCTGCTGGCGCAGGGCTGTCTCCGCCTGGCGTAATGCCCGATGACTGGTAAACAAGATGAATGCGCGCCCGGCGCTGGCCTGCAGGACGGGCTTGGCAATGTCTACCACGGCGTCGGTATAACCTGGGCTATTGGGTTCAGGCAATCCTTTGGGTAAATACATCAGGGCCTGCCTGGCATAATCGAAGGGACTGTCAAATTGTTGCGAAACCGTTTGCAGCAAACCAAGGCGTTCACTGAAATGATCAAAACGTTTTCCCACGGTCAGTGTTGCCGAGGTAAAAATCCAGGTACCGCCCTTACGGGATTTATGCTCAACAAAAGCCGGAGCAATATCCAGTGGTGTCATCTGAAAACTGACGGAACGGCGGTGAACTTCATACCATTGTATCTGGTCGGGCTGGGCGGCGCTCGTCACATGGT
>JARRNT010000036.1:0-35364 GCA_037384645.1 Gammaproteobacteria bacterium
CGGTAGTCTTCCAGCAATAGCGTAATACGGTCAGTCAAACCGGCTTGTTCAACCCGCGCCGTCGCCAGCGCGTGCTGTTCCTTCGAGATCGTCGTGCTGGTGACCTGACAGCCATAGTGTTGTGCCGCATGGATCGCCAGCCCGCCCCAGCCGGTACCGATTTCCAGCAGATGCTCCCCGGGCTGTAAATCCAGCTTTTGGCAAATACGGTCCAGGCGGTATTGCTGGGCTTCATCGAGGCTCATGTCCGCGCGGGCAAAGATGGCGCTGGAATACATCATGCGCTCGTCGAGCATCAGCCTGAACAATTCATTACCCAGGTCATAATGCGCGGCGATGTTGCGACGGCTGCCGGTTTGAGTGTTGCGATTCAGCCAGTGCAGGATCTTTTGCAGGGGACGGGTGACCAGGGCAAGTCCACCTTCCATCTCATCCAGGACATGGCGATTCACCAGCAGCAGGCGCACCAGCCCGGTCAGGTCATCCGTGCTCCCATATACGATTCACCGGCACCGATAGAACCCGCAAAGGCAATATCGCTGTAGAAGCGCGGGTCATGCACGTAAACGTTTATCTGCAGCTCGCAATGCTGGCGGGACTGGCCAAAGCCATAAATTTCCCTGCCTTCGTGTAATAACAGCATCCCATCACGCAGCCCGGCAAGACGGTGTAGTACAGCCTTTTTAGCTACTCCGTCGAGAAACCGGGGTTTGGGGGTGTGACCTGGTGCAATACGCGCTTCGAGTACGGACGTTCTGCTGTTCATGACGATTTCGCCTGGTTGGCGCCTCCGGAGTGTGTGGTTTGCTGGGGGTGTGGATGCGAATAAAACGGGATTCGTTTAAGCCATAATCGGAATGCCTGCCAGTAGATACCGACGATGACCCTGGTAGTCATCAGCGGATAGCGCAATAGCGCGCGGCTACAATGCCAGCTGGTCATGCTCTGCCGGGTGAGGCTCAGGGTGGCATCGAAGATGCGTTCCTGATCCTGCAGGTTGATCATGTGGACATTCAGTCGCCCGGCGGGTGTACTGAAATACCACTGGTACTCTATGTCCATGGGCATGAATGGTGAGACATGAAAATCCTTGCGCATGGCAAAGCGCAAGTGGCGTTCGCCGTCCTGCTCAGCGTTAACGGGCAGGACATAGGCATGGCGTTCGCCCCAGGGGGTGTTGGTGATTTCCGCGACGATGGTCTCCACCCGGGTGTCATCTTTATCGTAACAGTAGTAAAAACTCACCGGGTTAAATACAAATCCGAAGTAGCGCAGATGGGTCAGCACACGGATCGGACCGGACGGGCGCCTGCCGGTGACCTGCTCGACCCGGTCCGCCACGGCCTGTTTCAGCGGCACGTTCGGATCACCAAGATAATCGCGTCGGCGAAACCGGGCGAGGGCGGGTCGGCGTATTGACCAGAACCAGCGTCTGGCAAAGACCTGCGCCAGTTCATCCAGGTCGAGATAGACGAAGAACAGGCGATAGCGGAAATGGTGCTGGCGTGGCGAAAAACGCCGGTGCCTAACTTGCCCTTCGTAAAGACAACTGTGCATGTTGTTGCTCCTTGAAATGTTGCAGGGCATCGAGCGCGCTGACTACGCCGTCTTCGTGGAAACCAAAGCGCCAGTATGCGCCGCAATAATAAGTACGATTTACACCGTTAATCCTGCGCTGCCCGGCCTGGGCCGCCACGGCTGCGGGGGAGAAGACCGGGTGATGATAGGTCAGTCGCTTGAGGATTTTTGTCGGATCAATGGCACGGGTGTTGTTCAGGGTGACGCAAAACTGCACCGGGGCACGGATGGATTGCAGGATGTTCATGTTGTAGGACAGGGCGACGCGGTCCTGCTGCCGCGGCAGGATGTGGTAATTCCAGGCAGCCCAGGCCAGTTGGCGTTGTGGCAGGACGCTGGAGTCGGTGTGCAATACGGCCTCGTTTGCCTGGTAGGGGATGGCGCCGAGGATGCGCTGTTCCTCCGGGGAGGGATCACGCAGCAGACGTAAGGCCTGGTCACTATGGGTGGCAAAAAACACTGCGTCAAATCGCTCGGCGGCCTGACCCCGCGGTTTGACACTGACGTGGTCGGGGAAACGCGTAACGCTCTCGATGGGAGTACGCGTGCGGATACGATGGGCAAAGGGTGCGGTCAGTTTTTTTACATAGGACTGCGACCCCCCCTGGATGACATACCACTGCGGTCTTTCGTCCACGCTGAGCATGCCGTGGTTATGGAAAAAGCGAATAAAGAACTGTGCCGGAATGCGGTACATCTGCAGCGGATCGGCAGACCAGATCGCGGCGCCCATGGGGACCAGGTAATGTTCGATAAATTGTTCACTATAGCCGCCGCGATACAGAAATTCGCCGAGGCTGAGCGCACTGTCAGGCTGGTCCAGCAGTCCGGGGGCTTCGCGGTTAAAGCGCAGGATGTCCCGGAGCATGCGATAAAAACGTGGACGCAACAGGTTACGACGCTGGGCAAACAGGCTGTTGAGGGAGGTGCCATTGTATTCCAGGCCAGTCTTTTCACATTTCACACTGAAACTCATGGCTGAAGGCTGCACGGCAACATCCAGCTCCCGCAGCAATTGCGTGAAATGCGGGTAAGTCTTGTAGTTAAAGACAATGAACCCTGTATCCACTGTATACTGTTCGTCCTGCCAGGGAATCGTATGGGTGTGGGTGTGTCCACCGACATAGTCATTGGCCTCAAACACGCTGACGTCATGTTCACGGCATAAATGCCAGGCAGCGACGTTGCCGGCAATTCCGGTGCCGATAATTGCAATTTTCATGAAGCCATCCTCTTGTCAGGTTTAAGCGGATATCGGCTGCGCACCTGCATCACCCGTTCGGGGACCGGTCGCAACGCCTCGATGAGCCCAACAAACTGCAGCAAACGCAGCAGGTAGTAGGTGAGATCAAATTCCCACCAGGCAAACCCCTGCCTGGCCGAACCCGGATAAAAGTGGTGATTGTTATGCCAGCCTTCACCAAAGGTCAGCAGGGCCAGCAACCAGTTATTGCGGCTGTCATCACGCGTAGCAAAGCGTCGATGCCCGAGGCTGTGGGCCAGGGAATTGATACTGAAAGTGACGTGGTAAAGCACCACTGTGCTGATCACAAAACCCCAGACCAGCAGTTGCCAGCCGTTGGTTTCCAGTTCGGGCCAGTAATTCTCGAAGAGTTCGCCCAGGCCATACAGACCCAACGCCAGCAGGGCCGGGACGAGAGTATCGAAACGGTCCAGGAAGCGCAGCTCCGGGTAACGGGCAAAGTCCTGGATCCTGTCCAGGCGGCTGGCAAAGTTCTGACGCGACAGGAACCAGCCCATGTGACTCCATAAAAACCCGTGCCGGCGCGGTGAGTGCTCGTCACCGTCACGGTCGGCGTTGACATGATGCAGACGATGGTGTGACGCCCACCACAGCGGGCCACGCTGCACCGCACTGGCACCGAGCAGGGCAAACACGAACTGAACCACCCTGCCAGTACGGAATGCCTTGTGGGAAAAATAGCGATGATAAAAACCGGTGATGGCGAACATGCGAATGGCGTACAGCGCGATAGCCAGGCCAATAGCAACCGGGCTCCAGCCGACCACGAACACAAACAGCACGCACAGGTGCAGGCCGATAAATGGCACAGTACGCAGCCAGTCGATTTGTGGCGCGCTCTTGTCAGCGGCGCTTGCGGTATGGCTGGAGGCATCAAACCAGTAGCGCAGGCTGGCGGGGATCATGAAAAGTTTCATCGCTGTTTACTCCCAGTGTTGGGGGACCTTTATGACCTTGCTGACGTCATAACCCTGGTCCTGGATGATCTGCAGCAGCTTGCGATACCGATCGTCACTGATGGTGGGAGTGCGTGCCATGATCCAGACGTAGTCGCGCTTGAGCCGACCAATAATGGTTTCACTGTAACCGGCATTGACATAAACGATGCGGTAGTCGGCCTTGATCGGCCAGAAGAACTGCATCCCCCAGACGGCATTGGAGGTTTTGTCCTCGATATAGCCAGTCGGGTGATACACCTTCTTTTTACCGTCGAAACTGCCGTCACGAAAGCTGAATGTCGTGGCGATGGTCCCGTCCGGCTTGAGCCGGTAGGATTCGACGGCATTGTGCGCACCTTTTTCCAGCGAGGTGGGTATGCTGGCGATGACGTACCATTTGCCCATGAAGCGATGCAAATCGACATGACTGGCCGTCTGTATCGGCGGATAACTGGTACAGGCCGAGAGTGTCAGTGCAACTACAGGTAAAAGGATTCGTTTTAACATGTTTGCTCGCCTGCTATTGAAGTTTGTAATGCAATACGTCGCCAGATTGAGTGGTCGACTTCAGTGCCAGCCATTCGTGCTGTGGTGAATACCACAGGTCAATGCTGAATTTGCTGGTGATGAGACGATACTGCCTGGCCGACACCTGCCGGCCGCGCACATCGATCTGATCCTGTCCAAGCGACTTGACCTGTACCGGCATGAGTTCCCCGGTCTGCGCGTTTAACAGCTGTTTGCTCTTGAGGATTGCCGGGTCCCAGTAGGCAAAGGTCCTGATGCAGCCGCCCAGCGATTCGCTGCCACTGGCGGTTCGCAATTGCAAAACACCGTTTTCCCGTGTGCCTTCGACGAATTCCCTGTCGCCATTGTCATCAGTCGTGGAACGAATGGAGTGCAGGCATTGTCCCTGCCAGACCTCGTTGTTGTTGTGTTGGTAATGGTAGGCGTTAAAAAACAGCACGCGTACGTTGAATGTCGCGTCCACCGAGATGTAACGGGTCTTGTTGCGGGTAAAAACATCAAACTGGTGCTGACCAATCAATTTATCACCCAGGTACACATTGAAATTCCAGGACTGGTGCGAGGCGGCGAAGCTGGTTTGGCTCAGTAACAGCAGCAAACCGGTCAACACGCGGGAGCTAAGCTGTAACATGTTCATATATCTTGTCCTCTCAGTTTGTCACCGTCTGCTGAGGCATGCGGTCGCCAGGGCAGAAAGGCATTGGTGCGGGCGATGTAATCGGCGTAGGCCGGGCGACGTTGACTGATCGTCTGCTCGAGCATGACCACCCCGGAAAACTTTAATAACAACCAGGTCATCAGCAACGGTGAGACGATGCTCCACCAGGCGCCGGCACTGAGGCCAAACAGGTAAAAGCCCCACCAGATCAGGCATTCACCGAAATAATTGGGATGCCGGGTGTAACGCCACAGGCCACGATCCATGACCTTGCCCTGGTTTGCCGGCAGGCGTTTGAAACGCGCCAGTTGCCAGTCGCCGACGGTCTCGAACAACATGCCAACACTCCACAGGACAATGCCGGCGAGGTCCCAGCCGGACAGGGTGTGAGACACGGTCAGTGCCGGCCATAACGGCAGGGAAATGATCCAGGCAAGGCCAGCCTGGAACAAAAAGATGATAAACAGGCTCTTGAAGGCAAAATGCGGCTGGTATTTCTCGCGTATTTCCCGGTAGCGACGGTCTTCGGGTTCGCCCAGGTTACGCCAGGTCAGGTAAGCGGCCAGGCGCAGTGCCCAGATCAGTAACAGGGCCAGGATCAGTTTTGCCTGCCAGTCGTAATGCTGACTGGCGCTGACGTAGACGGCCGCGCCGGCCAGGAACAGCAACGACCAGATGTTGTCGACGATGCTGACGTCACGGCGCCATATGCTCAGGCCCCAGGTCAGGAAAGCCAGCAGACTCATTGCGAGTAATCCGTACAGATAGGTTGTCATGCCCATTCTCCCGTCAGCCTGTTGGCATAACCGTTCAGGCGGCGTGAAAGTCGCGATAATATCGGCGTGAATACGGCCCAGCCGATGGCGAGGGCCAGGTAGGCAGGCAATGGCTGGGGCACGCTCAGGGCACCGAGCCGGGCGCCGGCGTAATAGGCCAGTGGTCCGGCAATGGCGCCCAGCAGGCTGGCCAGTAACAGGTGTTGTTTAAGCCAGCCGAGTGACAGGTTCAGGGTGGTGGCGAACAGGGCCCACATGATCACGATCCAGTAAGGTGCCGTATTTGTTGCCAGTATGCCGCTGTGGTAATCGAGCAGGGACTGCCAGACCAGCAGACTGTCCCAGAGCATGCCGATCAGCATGGCAACCAGGATGAGCGAGATTTCCTGCGAGGGTCGGCGTGCCTGCCAGACATGCCAGGCGATAATCGCGCCGGCAATCAATGCGCCGAGAGACGGATGTCCGGCCGCACTGCTGAGTACGCAGGCAAACCAGCCGATCTGAAACAGGATGAAATTAATGAGATTGGGCATCAGCATGGCGGTAATTTGTCACCTAAGGTTTCGTCTCCGGTATGAAACTGTCGCAGGGCAAACCGCTTCGCTATTGCGTCAGCGCAGGTTTTTCAAACAGGTAGTGGCTGACCCACCACTGCTGCCCGCGGTCGTAACCAAACAGTTCGGCACAGGCCATGAAAAACAGCCGCCAGCGGACCCACCAGGTCTGGACATTCTCAATTCCATAGACGTCTGCAAACAGCGCCATGACCTGGTGTTTATGCTGATCCATATTGTCCAGCCAGGCGTTGGCGGTTTTTTCGTAATGTGTGCCGTCCCAGCGCCAGCGTTGCAGGAATTTCAGTTCATCCTGGAACATCAATGGCAGATCGTCACTGGGCATCATGCCGCCGGTAAAAAAGTGGCGACTCATCCAGTCACTGGGACCATTGTCGACAAACGGGTAAGGCACATCACGATGGACGAAGATATGTTTGAAAAAGAGACCGCCGGGTCTGAGCCAGTTGCTGATGCGACGGTAAAGCATCGGCCAGTTGCGCATGTGTTCAAACATTTCCACCGATAGCACGCGGTCAAAGCGTTGATCGGCGAAATCCAGTTCATTGACGTCGCAGGTAATGATGTCGACGTTATCCAGCTTGCGCTTTTCCAGCTCGGCCTGGATATAGGCCTTTTGTGAATGTGAGTTGGAAACCGCGGTGATATGGCTGTCAGGATATTGTTCCGCCATGTACAGGGTCAGCGATCCCCAGCCACAACCCAGTTCGAGAATATCCTGTTGGTTATCGAGCCGGGCATGCTCGCAGGTCAGTTGCAGGGCAACGACTTCTGCCGCTGCCAGGCTTTCACAGCCTTGCGGCCAACAGGCGCTGCTGTACTTGCGCTGAGGTCCCAGCACGCATTCATAAAATTCGGCGGGAACTTCGTAGTGCTGTTCATTGGCCTTTTCCGGAACCAGCGCAACCGGTCCGTGCTTCATTTCCTGCACGAATTCATACTGAAGCTGGCTCATGGTTTCACAATCGCTACTGTGAATTTCAGCAAGGCGCTGCTTGAGCAGGTGGCGGATCCCACGACGGATAACCACATCGGGCACCAGTCCCTGTTCCGTCAAATCGAACGCGAGCATGCTTGAACTGTACATAACTGACTCCTTTATAATCGGCTTAACGACGAGCTGTGTTTGCAGGGATGAGTTTATTCAGGTGACGTACGCCTTCGGCGAGATCAGTCCCGAGGGCAACAGCACCGGCCTGTTCGATCGCATCGCGATGCTCAGTGGCAGAGGTACCCCCGACAAACACGGGGACCTTGGCAGCGTGAATCAGCATTCTGAGTTCGGCCGTCAAGGAAGCTTCATCACACTCCACGGAACCGGACAGGACCACGCCCTGGCTCTGGGTTCGTTTGACCACGGCAGGCAGTTGCGAAATTGGTAAATCGCTGCCCAGCAGGACGATACGATAGCCCCGGCTGTGTGCGGCGAGGCAAAACAACAGTAAACCGAACTCGTGTTGTTCGTCTGGCAGGCAGGCGGCGACCAGACGCGGCCCGGTATTCTGCAGGTTGCGATGATGAAAGCGGGCACCGAGTTTGTTGCGCATGAAGACACTGAAAAAATGCTCTTCGGCGATACCGCTGATCTCCCGATCCCAGCGATCGCCCAGGATCTTGAGTAATGGCAGCAATAACTGGCGGGTGACCACATCCACCGGGTACAGCGACATGGCCTCGTTATATACCCGCTCCAGCACGGCCTCGTCGAATTCACTGATGCCGCGCAGCATGGTTTGCTGGTAAAGCTGCCAGGGCTGGACATCGGTATCGGAGGCAGCCTCTTCCCGTTCGGCGGCGAGCTGCAGGGCGGCCTTGACCCGACTGATGGCGATGCCCTCGTCCAGCAACTGCAGGATCAGGCGGATCCGCTCGATATCCTCCTCGGTGTACAGGCGGTGGCCGGATTCAGTCCGGGTTGGCTGGAGCAGGCCGTAACGTCGCTCCCACGCGCGCAGGGTCACGCTATTGACCCCGGTGGCGGTGGAGACCGCGCTGATGGGAAACAGGCCGTTGTTCGTGGCAGTATTCATGGGTGACCGGACTCGCCTTATACAAAACTTATACAAATCTTAGACAAACCTCTGCATCTTGTCAAACATTTGTACAGATGATAGTATAAAAATATGTAATTCAATGAAATACAAGGGTTTTATGCTTATACAAGAGTTATACGTCAATGCAGGGTAGAGCCATACCAGACGCCGGCAAGTCTCACCACAGCGAGACAGATTTCCTGTCGGCGCTGACCCTCCTGCGTAATGACCCCAATCTGCTGACCAGGGCGCTGCCGCAGGCACGGGCAGGCAATGTTCACGCCCAGTATGCCGTTGGCCTCATCTATGCCGAGGGCCGGGGCGTGGCGGCGGACCCGGTTGCTGCCTATATCTGGCTCAGCCGTGCCATGGCCCAGGGCGATAGCGATGCCCGGGATTTGCGTAGCATGCTCATGCTGGCCATGGCCGATGACGACATTGTCCGGGCCGAGCAAGTACTGAAGGAGGAAGCGGGGATATGAAAAACTGGATACGGTTTATCGCCGGGCTGCTGGCAATGCGCCCGGCCCGGCTGATTGCCACCGACAAGCCACAGACTCCCGATGGTAAGCCCCTGCTGGATGTGGTGGTCCGAAGGCTCAATGATCAGCAGGCGGTCAACCTGGCCCAGGACTACCGGGACAAGGTGTTACTCATCGTGAATACCGCTAGTCAGTGTGCGTTCACCTCGCAATACGAGGGACTGGAGCAACTGTATGCCAGGTACCGGGCGCGCGGACTGGTCGTGCTCGGCTTTCCATCCAATGACTTCGCCAACCAGGAACCGGGCGACGAAGCTGACATTCAGCAATTTTGCCGTCTCACTTATGGCGTGAAATTTCCGATGTTTGCCAAGACCCGGGTGCGCAAGGGGGATGCGGATCCGCTGTATCAACGGCTGGGTGAGGCGGCCGGCGAATACCCGCAATGGAATTTTCACAAATACCTGGTGGATCGCCAGGGGCGACTGGTGGCCAGTTTTGCCAGCGGTACCCGGCCGGGGAATAAAAAACTGCAAGACCTGATCGAATCCCTGTTGTGATCCCACCCGGGCGCGGCGGTATCCAGCCGTAAGCGTTCAGTCCTTGACGGGCCTGACGGCATCGGCGCAGGCCTGGGCCTCCTTGCGCGCCAGCTCGACATCCTTGGCAAAGGCCAGGGCCACGCCCATGCGCCGGCGCAGGAAGGATTCGGGTTTGCCGAACAGGCGGATCTTGGTATTGGCCGGGCGCATGGCCATATCCAGGTTCTCAAAGGCAATGCCTTTTTCATCCAGCCCGCCATAGATCACGGCGCTGGCCCCCGGCCGCAGCAGACTGGTGGAGACCGGTAGTCGCAGGATGGCGCGGGCGTGCAATTCAAATTCGTTTTGATCCTGGGTAATCATGGTGACCATGCCGGTATCGTGCGGTCGGGGACTGACTTCGCTGAAGTAGACCTCGTCTCCCCGGATAAACAACTCGACGCCGAAGATGCCGCGTCCGCCCAGGTTCTCGGTGACCGTGCGCGCAATGTACTGGGCCTTTTCCATGGCCGTCTCGCTCATGGCCTGGGGTTGCCAGCTTTCCACGTAATCGCCCTTGACCTGGCGGTGACCGATAGGCTGGCAGAAGTGCGTGTCAATCGCACCGTCGGCATTACGCGCACGCACGGTCAGCAGGGTGATCTCGAAATCAAACTTGACCATCTCTTCGACGATAATGCGGCTTTGACTGACGCGGCCGCCGCTCATGGCATAGTCCCAGGCGATTTGCACATCCTTGGGAGAATGGATGGTGGTCTGGCCCTTGCCGCTGGACGACATCACCGGTTTGACGATACACGGATAACCGATGCCGTTATCGATCGCGGACTGCAATTCCTCCAGCGATTCCGCGAAAGCGTATGCCGAGGTCTTCAGGCTGAGCTCCTCGGCAGCAAGCCGGCGGATCCCCTCGCGGTTCATGGTCAGCTGGGTGGCGCGCGCCGTCGGGATGACTTCGGCCAGGCCATCGGCCTCGATCCGGGCCAGCTCATCCGTGGCAATGGCCTCGATTTCGGGCACGATGATATGCGGGCGCTCCTGTTCCACCAGTTGTCGCAGCGCGACAGGGTCCGCCATGTTGATGACGTGGGCGCGGTGGGCGACCTGGTGTCCCGGCGCATTGGCATAGCGGTCCACGGCAATCACCTCAACCCCCAGCCGTTGCAGGGCGATGATGACTTCCTTGCCGAGTTCGCCACTGCCCAGCAACATGACCCGGGTGGCGGTTGGCGATAAGGGTGTGCCGATTTTCATAATGATGTACCCCTTTGGCTGACTGCGGACCGATTCAGAGGGGCCTTATTCTATATATATTGTACTGTTCAGGGTAGCACCCGGCCGCTGCGCGCCGGCTATTCACTGCAGCCTGCCACACGACTGCCTGACATCGCCTGATGTTAGTCCACGAACAACTCGATCCAGTGTTTGACCGGCAGCTCGGTACCGCTTTGCAGATGTAACTGGCAACCGATATTGGCCGTCACGATGAGCTCGGGTTGCTGGGCCTGCAGGTGTTCGAGCTTTTGCTGTTTGAGCCGGTTGGCAATTGCGGATTGTAAAACCGAATAGGTCCCGGCCGAGCCGCAACACAAATGGCTGTCCTGCACTACGTTCAGCTTGTAGCCGGCTGCCCGTAGCAGGCTTTCCACCCGGCCGTTGAGCTTTTGTGCATGTTGCAGCGTACAGGGGGCGTGAAAGGCAATGCTGCGCTGGTTGCCACTGGCCAGCTTGTGCATGTCTTCCTCGCTCATGACCTCACACAGATCCCGGCACAGGTCAGCAATGCGCGCGGCCTTGTCGGCGTAAGCCGGGTCATGTTGTAACTGGCTGGCATAATCCTTGACCATGGCCCCGCAACCGCTGGCCGTGATCACGATAGCCTCGATGCCCTGTTCGACATAGGGCCACCAGGCATCGATATTGTTGCGCATGAAACGCTGCGCTTCTTCGCTGGCATTGAGATGATGGCTTAACGCGCCGCAACAACCGGCATTGCTGGCCTCGATCACATCGATACCGAGTTTGTTCAGTATGGCGGCCGTGGCCTGGTTGGTGCGGGGTGTCATGGCGGGCTGGACACAGCCGGCCAGTAATAGCATTTTGCGTGATGCCGCCTGCGGCTGAAATCGGATCGCTTGCTGTACACTCGGTATCTTACTGGCCAGTGCCGCCGGCAATACCGGCCTGAACCGCTGGCCCAGTTTCAGCAGCAGGGCAACCCGCTTTGGGTAAGGCAGGGTATGCCGCAACAGCCAGCGCACCAGTTTTTGTGATAACGGTCTGGTTACCTGCAGCTCTACATAGGCGCGACCGATGTCCAGCAGGCGATGATACTGCACACCGGAAGGGCAGGTGGTTTCGCAATTCAGACAGGTCAGGCAGCGGTCCAGGTGTTGCTGTGTCTGGCGCGACACGGCTTCGCCTTCCAGCGCCATTTTGATCTCGTAGATGCGACCGCGTGGGCCATCGAGTTCATCACCCAGTAGTTGATAGGTGGGGCAGGTGGCCGTACAAAAACCGCAATGCACACAATTGCGCAAGATACGATCCGCTTCCTGTCCCTGCGGGGTGGCGAGAATGGCTGGCTGTAGTTTAGTTTGCATTGGTTATTATAAGCAGAATTATTTTATTGCATACCACTCTAAGTTGTGTGGCAATAGCCAGGGCATAATCCAGATCATGATGGCAACACGGCAATTCTGATACTTTAACAAAATGGGACGATTTTTCCGAATTAGCGTCGTGTTGCTGTTACTCTTGCCCGGGCAGGCGGCCTGGGCGCTCGCCCTGACCGTGAAGGTGGAGGGGCTTGATAAAAAGCTGGAGGACCAGGTGCTGACCTACCTGGATATCAGCCACGAGCAGGGGACCGACAGCAAGCTGAGCCTGGCGCAACTGCAGCGACTGAACGACCTCGCGCCCCAGCAGATCAAGACCGCCTTGCAGGTATTTGGCTATTTTCGGGCAAGGGTCAACTCAGACCTGCGTCAGTCGGGCAATACCTGGCTGGCCACGTATCGGGTGGAACCCGGCGCACAGATCCGGTTAACGCATATCGATGTTGCCGTTAACGGGCCAGGCCGGGATAACCCGGCACTGAAAAAGGCGGTGGCGACGTTCCCGGTTCGTCAGGGCCAGGCGCTGGATCAGCCAGCATATGATGCCGCGCGTGATGCCCTGTTTCGCACTGCCATCCGGCAGGGCTTCCTCGACGCCCGTTTTGTCAAACGCGAACTCAAGGTCAACCTGGCGCAGTATGTCGCCAGCATTTCGCTGCAATTACAAACCGGGCAGCGCTATTACTTCGGACCGGTCACATTCCACCAGTCGAGCATGAATCAGAAGTTCCTGTTTCAGTATGTGACATTTCAGCCGGGCGATCCGTATGACCCGGGTAAGTTGCTGCAATTGCAGACTGCGCTTAGCGACAGCAGCCTGTTTCAATCGGTGGAGGTCAGTCCGGACAAGGCCCGGGCGAGGGATAAGCGGGTTCCCATCGACATTACCCTTACCCCGCGCAAACGCCACCAGTGGCGCTTCGGTCTGGGTTATGCCACGGATACCGGGCCGCGGGGTAGTATCAATTACAGCCAGCTGGTGGGCAGCCATGGTGACCGCTTCGAGACTCGCCTGTTAAAGTCGCAAATCACTAAAAGTGTGAGCGTCGGTTATACCATTCCGCTGGCTGATCCGATCAATGATCAGCTTAGCCTGGGCGTGCGCTACAGCGATGAAATTGTGGAAGGACGCGAGAGCGTGATCTCACGCTTATCGGCCAGTCAATCGTCGTTGTGGGATGGCTGGCAGCGAGTCATCAGCCTGAATTACGACCGCGAGGTCTATACGATTTCGGGTGAACCGGAGGCGACCGGGCGTGCCCTCTACCCGGTGTTCAGCCTGACGCGAATCCGTGCGGATAATCGTATCGATACGCGCAATGGTTACCGGCTTGATTTTGAGGTGCGCGGCGGTAACAAAAACCTGTTGTCCGATACCAACTATGGCCAGATTCGCATGGGCCTGAAGTGGATCCACTCACTCAATGCGGACAGCCGCCTGATATTACGTGGTGACTTTGGTTCCACCAATGTGGCATACCTCGACGAGCTACCCTTGTCACAACGCTTTTTTGCCGGTGGCGATAACAGTGTGCGTGGCTACGCCTATAACTCGTTGGGTCCCAAGGATTCGTTTGGTCACGTGGTCGGTGGCAAACACCTGATCGTTGGCAGCGTGCAGTATAACCATCGTATCGCGGGTAACTGGAGTGGCGCACTATTTTACGATATCGGTAACGCGGTCAATTCCATGGGCGACCCACTGGTTGCCGGGACCGGGTTTGGTCTGCGCTGGGATTCACCCGTGGGCCCGGTGCGGATTGATTTTGCCTGGGCACTGGACAAGCCGACCGATCGCTTTCGCCTGCATGTCGTGATAGGGCCGGACCTGTGACGCGCCTGCGCAAATCCCTGTTCATCAGCATCCCGCTTGTCCTGCTGCTGGCGCTATGGTTGTTGCTGACCAGTCACTGGGGCCTGAACCTGGCCCTGCGCCTGACCTCGGGACTGATGCCGGGTCAGTTCAGCGTGAAAGTGACACAGGGCGACCTGCTGGGCCCGATACAGCTGCGCGACGTGTATTATCAACACGACAACGTGCAGGTACGCATTGGCAAACTGGAGCTTAGCTGGCAGCCATCGGCATTGCTTCGCGGTGAGGTGCGGGTGCAACAGCTGGCCGTCGACAACGTCGAACTGACCCTGCCTCCCCACCGAAGCAAAACCTCGACCACGCGCTTCGAGCGTGTCGTCCTGCCGGTTGGCGTGGCGGTGCAGCAGGCAAGTATAAAGAACTTGCGTATTCATACCGCCTCGGCCAGCGCCCCGATCCGGATTGAGACGGTACAGCTGGGAGCACAACTCAAACACCAGCAGCTGCGTATCCGCAACTTCGAGATCCATGCCTACCATGCCCAGGCCAGTGTAAACGGTGAGGTGCAACTGGTGCGAAATTTCCCGCTTGAGCTGGACCTCGATATTCTTTATCAGCCCAATGCCCGGCAGACAATCAAGGGCAGTGGTCGGTTACAGGGCGATTTGCAAAAACTGCAGCTGACCCAACGACTGTCCGGTATGCTTGACGCCAGCCTGGATGCACAGGCGCGCGATATCCTGTCTGCCCTGCACTGGCAGGGCAAGCTGTCGCTCAGGCAGCTGAACCTGCGCCAGGTAAACACCAGCATGCCGGGTGTTCGCATCAGCGGTGATCTGCATGTCGAAGGTGACACCCGGGCGATGCAGGGGAAAGGGAAGCTGAATCTGGATGAAAAGCAGATCGGCCAGGCACAACTACAGCTACAGGCCGATAGTGATATCCGCCTGAAACGCTATCATCTGCAGGCCGATGGCCATTTTACCGGCCAGACCCTGCCCGCTGCGAAACTGGCCATGCAGGCCAGCGGCACACGCCAGGCACTGGATGTTTCGCAACTGCAGGTCCAGACCCTCGACGGCAGGATCCAGGGCCACGCCCGGCTGGACTGGCAAACCCGGCACAGCATCCTGTGCACTTCAGCGTGCGTCAGCTGGAAGGCGAGTTACGTGGTTATCCCCTGCGTGGTGAACTTGAAGGGCGCTGGTCACAGCAACAACTCAGCTTAAGTACCCTGCAGCTGAATGTGGCCGGGACAACGTTGTCAGCGCAAGGCCAGTTGGCGAGGAGCTGGGACCTGCAGTTTCATGCGGCGAGCGATAACCTCGGGAAACTTTTACCCACAGCAAAGGGTCGGTTTGACCTGGAAGGCCGACTCAGTGGCAAGGCCAGTGCGCCAAGATTAAGCCTGCAAGGCAAGGCGGAAGGCCTGGACTACGAACAAAATCAGGTTGCCAGTCTCGACCTGCAACTCGACATGGGCCTGGCGGCAACGGCCCGCAGTTATCTCGAACTGCAGGCAACGGGGGTGCAGACCCGCAACACCCTGTGGCAGCAGGTACAGATACAGACGCGGGGGACCAATGCCGCACAAACCATCAGCTTGCAGGCATCGAACCAGGACGCCAGTCTACGTAGCCAGTTGCATGGTCGCTTTACCCCCTGGCGTTGGCGGGGCAGCCTGGATGAATTCGAACTCAACCAGCCCCATTATGGCAAATGGCAACTGGAGCAACCGGTCAAGCTTGCCCTGGCACGGGGTGATTACAGCCTGTCATCACTTTGCCTGGTTCAGGGCCAGGCCCACCTGTGTTTACAGGGACAGTGGTCGGCAACACGCCGCCAGGCCAGGCTTGATATCAAAACCTTTCCCCTGCACCTGCTGCAACCGTGGTTAGCGAAGGACATCCAGTTAAACGGCGAGCTCAACGCGCAGGCCCGACTACAGACCACAACAAAAGGCGAGCTGCGCGGAGATCTTGTGGCAAGCAGTCCGGCCATGTCCATCGCCCTGCGCTTTACGGAGCTGAATGAACAACTGCAGCTGGCGGCGAGCAGCCTCACGGCAAAGCTCGACAGCCAGGGGCTGCACGCGGCATTGCACTTGCCCCTGGCGGCCGGTGGCGGTATCGACAGTGAACTGCGTTTGCCGGGATGGAAACCGGCCACCGGCTGGCCGCGCACGCAGCCGGTCGTGGCCAGTTTGCAACTCAAGCACATTCCGGCCGAGGTGATTACTCGCCTGGTACCGCAGACGGCACAGGCCAGGGGCCAGTTGCAGGCCGATTTGCATGTTGCCGGAAGCCTGGGTGAGCCGCATCTGCATGGCAGTGCCAGCTGGCAGGGAGGGTCAGTGCTGGTGCCGCAACTGGGTATTCATATTCGGAAGGTGAACGCGTCGATCAGCAGTATCAAAACCAATACCGTGGCCTTCAGGATCGGGGCGCACTCCGGTGACGGTACGGTCCAGATCGATGGCCAGACCGAACTGGATCCGACTAAGGGCTGGCCCACGCATGCGACCCTGACCAGTCATAATCTTGAAGTCAGTAACAACGCGCAAGCTTACGTGCTGGTCGATTCCAGTCTCAGGATCTACCTGCAGGATAATGTCATCATTGTCGATGGCAATATCAACGTGCCCCGTGCGCGTTTGCATCCGCAGAGTTTGCCCGAAGGTGCCGTGCCGGTTTCGCCCGACCTGGTGATCGTGAATGCGGATAAAAAGACCACCTTCGTGACCCGCTGGTTACTGACCGCCCGTCTGCGTGTTCAGCTTGGCGACCAGGTGGAGTTCAAGGGCTTCGGGATTAGCGGCAAGCTGCGCGGCAAGCTGGCCCTGAGCGATGAACCGGGCAAGTTAATCATGGGGCAGGGCGAAGTCAGCATTGCGGATGGCAGCTATCGACTGCGGGGGCAGGATCTGACTATTCGGCGTGGCCGTTTGATTTTCAGCAATACCTTTATTGATGACCCGGCCGTGGATGTCGAGGCCGTGCGCGAGGTGAATACGGTCACTGCAGGGGTACGTATCAAGGGTACGCTGAAACAGCCGCAACTAACGATCTTTTCAGAACCGACCATGTCCCAGTCCGATGCGCTGTCGTATTTGCTGCTCGGGCATGCCATGTCACAAAGCACACTGGCCGAAGGCCAGTCGGTGAGCAATGCGGCTTCGGCACTGGGACTGGTGGCCGGTGATTATCTTGCCAAGGGCATTGGCGGGACACTCGGACTGGATGAACTGCGACTGGATGTCAACCAGACGACACAGAATACCTCACTGGTGCTTGGTAAATACCTCTCACCTAAATTGTATTTGCGTTATTACAGCGGGATTGCCGAGTCCAGCCGTATCCTGCAACTGCAATACCAGTTATCGCGCCGGTTTCAGATACAAACCGAGAGTGGTTATCGGGGCTCGCAGTCGATCACCGGCGGAGATATTTTCTTTACCATAGACTATTAGCCCGGCGTGAGACTGAAAAGGGCAGATGACAAAAGCGTTGTCCTCTTGATGTGACCTTACGCTATACTGTTTTTATCATTTCAGGCAAGCCGTCTGCCACAGCAGAAAAGGATTTGAGGCATGAAGAAGACAATATTGATTATCGTTGTCCTGGTCATCGTTGCCATTGGCGGTGGCATTTATTATGTCCTGACCAATCTCGATGGTCTGGTTAAACAGGCGATCGAGAAATACGGTAGCGAGACGACACAGACCGCGGTGCGGGTGCAGGGCGTGAATGTCCGTTTGCAGCAGGCGTCGGCGGCCATCTCCGGACTGACGGTTGCCAATCCTCCCGGCTTTAATATGCCCTATGCCTTCAGCCTCGGCAAAATTGCGACCCGCCTGGATGTCAAGGCCAGCGATCGACATCACATCGTGATCGACGATGTGCAGATCAAGACACCGCAGGTCTTTTACGAGGTCAATGCCGACAGGCAGGGTAATCTTAATCTGCTCAAGGACAAGTTGATGGGTACTAGCGGCAAGGCCGGTGCGAGTAAACCGGCAGCCGGTTCCCAGGGCAGCAGTAGCGTGCCCAATATCACCATTCGCAAGTTTGAATTTGCCGATGCCGCCCTGCACGCCACCCTGGTGCCGATAAACAACAAAAAATACAAGCTGGAGCTGCCGAGTTTTACCCTCACTAATCTTCACGGCACCCCGCAACAGATCACCCGCCAGGTGATGAATCAATTAATCGCCCGCGCGCGCGAGGAAATACGCAAAAAGGGAATTGATGCAGAACTCGACAAGGCCAGGGCCAGGCTCAAACAGCAAGCCGACACTGAGAAGGCGAAGCTCAAGCAAAAGATGGATAGCCGGGTAGAACAGGAAAAGAGCAAGGCGGAAGACAAGCTCAAAAGTCTGTTTGGGAAATAACAGGCCGCGCAGCGTATGGCAGATCAGGCACCAGGCAACAACGAGCCCAAACGCCCACCCCTTCCCCCCGAAACACCGGGACAACTGGCGTTGCGGTATCTGGCCTGGGCCCTCGCCATCAGCGCCTTCATGTATTACTTCTGGAGCACCAGTGCCGACAAGAGTGCTTACCAGACGATCACGTACACCCAGTTCAAGGACAAGGTCCGGGCAGACGCCGTGGCCAGGGTCACCATGCAGGGCGATCACGTTAGTGGGGTTTATCGCACGGCAGGGAGTCCGGCGGTCAAGGGCGGGCGCGCGACGCCCGGCCGGTTCACCACGACACTGCCGCCGGTGACTGACCCCGAGTTAATGCCGCTACTCGAAAAGCACCAAGTGGTGGTGGAGGCGAAGTCGACCCAGGCGTCATGGTGGTTGCAGGCACTGATTGCGTTGATTCCATGGATCCTGATCATCGCGGTATTTTTCTTTGCCAGTCGCAAGCTGAGTGATCGCTTTTCCCAGGGTGGCAGCCTGTTTGGTTTCAGTAAATCCAAGGCCAGGCGTTATAGCAAGGGCAGCATGAAGCTGAACTTTGACGATGTCGCCGGGCTGGAAAACGCCAAAATGGATCTGCGCGAGATCACCGCTTACCTGCGAGAACCGGACCGCTATCGCAAACTGGGCGCCAAGATCCCGCGTGGTATCCTGCTGATGGGGCCACCGGGTACAGGCAAGACCATGTTGGCCAAAGCCATGGCCGGCGAGGCCGACGTGCCGTTTTTCAGTATCAGCGGTTCTGAATTTGTCGAGATGTTCGTGGGTGTGGGCGCGGCACGGGTGCGGGACATGTTTGCGGATGCCAAGAAGAATGCGCCGGCGATTATCTTTATCGATGAGATCGATTCGGTTGGCCGTGCCCGCGGCACCGGTCTGGGCGGTGGTCACGATGAACGTGAACAAACTCTCAACCAGATCCTCAGCGAAATGGATGGCTTTGCCGAGCATGAGGCCGTGGTGGTCATCGCTGCGACCAATCGTCCTGATGTACTGGATCCCGCCTTGTTGCGCCCCGGTCGTTTCGATCGCAAGGTGGTGCTTGACCTGCCGGATAAAAAGGCGCGCCTGGCCATTCTCAAGATACACAGTCGCGAAGTACCGCTGGAAAAGGATGTCGACCTGGAGCGCCTGGCTTCATTGACCGTCGGTTTTTCCGGTGCTGATCTTGAGAACCTGATCAACGAGTCGGCGCTGTTGACCGGTCGTGAAAACCGGCAGGAGGTCAACATGACAACCTTGCTGGCAGCGCGCGATAAAGTGGTCCTGGGTGCGCGGCGCGAAAACGTGATCAGTGAAGAAGAAAAGAAGGTCATTGCCTATCACGAGGCCGGACATGCGATTACTGCCAGCCTGTTGCCGCACACAGATCCGCTGGACAAGGTCACTATTATCCCGCGCGGCCGGGCCCTGGGCGCAACCGAGCAGATCCCGGAAAAGGAACACTATAACCTGCAGCAGAATTATCTGCGCGATCGCATCGGGGTACTGCTGGGTGGACGCAGTGCCGAACACATTGTTTTCGGTCAGGTCAGTTCCGGGGCCGAAGATGATCTCAAGCAGGCTACCCGTCTCGCACAACGCATGATCACCCACTGGGGAATGAGTGAACGCCTCGGCCCGGTGGCCTTTCGCCGCGGTGAAGAACACATCTTCCTGGGGCGTGAAATGGGCCAGGCCCGTGACTTCAGTGAACAAACGGCACAGATTATCGACGATGATATTCGTAAACTGGTCTTGGAGGTCGAACAGCAGGTGATTTCCTTGCTCACCAGTCATCGCGAACAACTGGACCGACTTGCCAGCAGCCTGCTCGAAAAGGAAACCCTGGAAGCCGCTGAGATTAAACAACTGCTGAGGGCCTGAGCGCTGTTACCCTTATGCTGACATTCCCCTTCCAGGGTACGGCCTTTTCGTGATGGCGGTGATTCGTTATCCGGCAGCTTTACCCGCTGCAGGTTAAAACGCTTCGCAATGATCCACGTCATATGCTTTGATTGGGTTTCCTGTCGATAATTTACCGGTAAAACAATTCGGGAGCAGGGAGATGTTGCATCTTAGGCTCGGGATAACACTCGGTATTGGCCTGCTGGCGCTGTCAGGGATCAGCCAGGCAGTCGAACAACGTGACATGGGGATCTCACAAACAGATGGCCTGTATTTAACCACGGGCCTGGAATATCAATCCGGTGATTACGGTACCGGCAGCACCACCAACCTGTGGACTGTGCCGGTGGGGGTCGACTATTACCAGGGACGTTTGAGCGCCGGGATCTATGGCTCGCTGATGCACGCCAAAAGCGATGGCGTGATTATTACCAGTAATACCATGGGCGGGCACATGACCAGCGTTTCCAGCAGCAGTACGAGATCGACTTCGGTGACCGGCATCGGCGACGTCAACCTGTATGCCAGTTACCGCCTGGCAACTCCCAATGAAGACGAGATCAGCTACCACGTGACCGGACGGCTGAAACTCGGCACGGCGGATGCGGACAAAGGCCTGGGCACGGGGCAAAACGATTACGCGATTGAGGGTGGCATGCTGACAACCCTGCAGTCAATGTTTGTGTTCGCCAATATCGGTTACCAGATCAGCGGCGATTCGGCCACGATCAATTACCACAATGTCTGGTACGCCAATGGCGGTGCGCTGTTTCCGCTGAATGACCGGCGCAGCGTGGGTGCGATGCTGGAAGTGTCGCAGGCGATGACGCCCGGTTTTGATGCCCCGGCACAACTGACTCTGTTTCTCAATCAGTCGCTGGCGGATCAGCGCAGCCTGTATTTTTACCTGTTACTGGGTCTGAGTAATGGCAGCCCCGATTCCGGCGTGGGGGTTAACCTGACGCTCAAACTCTGAAGACAATCAGGCTGCGGATTTAACCCGGTTACGGCCGTCATGCTTGGCGTGATACATCGCCTCGTCGGCACGTTCCAGGATGTGATTAAAGTTCAGGTCCGCATCATTCAATGAAGCGACGCCGAAACTGGCGGTGACCGTGATCACCAGCCCGTCGATGTCGATGGGTGTCTTCTCCAGTTGTTCGCGCATGCGCTCGGCGACAAAGATCGCGTTCGCCTGCGGGGTATCCGGGAGTAGCAACACAAACTCTTCGCCGCCGATACGACCCAGGACATCGGAGGCACGCAAACTGCTCTGGCAAATTGCGCTGACCTGGCGCAACACCTGGTCACCGACGGCATGGCCATAACGGTCATTGATATCTTTAAAGTGATCGACATCGATCATCACGGCGGCGAGGGAACGGGCGTAACGACGTGCCCGGACAAATTCCTTTTCCGCGCGGTGCATGAAGGCCTGACGGTTGGATAGTCCGGTCAGGCTGTCGGTATTGGCCATGCTTTCCAGGTACGACTGCAGGCGCTTGTACTCGGTCAGGTCACGTTCGATGGCAGCGTAGTAGGCCAGTTCCCCGTCTTCGTCATAAAGGGGAACCATGTTGATATCCAGCCACAATTCGTTGCCAAATTTATCGTAATTCAGGATCTGGATACGGATCGCGCGACCGGCACGCATGGCCTGGCGCATCTTAAAGCGGGTCTTGTCGTCGGTGTCCGGGCCTTGCAGGATCTTGGGGTTCTGTCCCATCACTTCCTCGGCGCTGTATCCCATCAGGCGTTCGAATGCGGGATTGACGTAAACAATGAAGGGGCCGCCCTGTTCGAGGGGAGTGGCATCGAGCACCATAATGACATCATTGGTGTTCTCAACCAGACTACGGAAAATATGTTCAAAGTGCATTGTCATTCCTGACATGGGGTCCTTGTCCTTTATCGGCTGTAAAACAACACGGATTTAAATACCGATGTATAAAACCCGTGTTCGGTCACACACAAAGCACGAACCACTTCACCTTATCGAGGAGTGCGTGACTGGATTCACACATTATCCTGATGTCGTTGACATCGTGTAGACCGCTGTCCTTTGGTTATCCGCCGGCATCCTTCAATGTCCGGCTAGCGGTTATTAACTTAGCAAAGAGTGGGGAGAGGAAACGGTTACCCAGGTCTTATTTTAGAGACAGCTGGCTTAGCCCGGTCTGAGGAATCAGGCGGCGCTCTGGACCCGGTTGCGGCCGGCGTGCTTGGCTTCGTACAGGGCCTCGTCGGCGCGCTGCAGCAATGTCCGAATATCCTTATCTTCGGGATGCAATTCGGCCACACCCAGACTGGCGGTGATCTCGATCAGCATATCCCTGGCCAGGTAGGGATACTTGTTGATGCGGGCACGCAGGCGTTCGGCCAGGTTGTACGCCGCCATCAATGGGGTGTCGGGCAGCAGCAGGGCAAATTCCTCGCCGCCTACCCGGCCCATGACATCGGTGGCACGAATCACTTCCTGGCAGGCTTCGGCAAAGATCTGCAGGACCTGGTCGCCACCCTGGTGGCCGTATTCGTCGTTAACGCGCTTGAAGTGATCGATGTCGAGCATGATCACCGACAGCGGCCGGTAATAGCGTTTGCTGCGGGCGAATTCCTTGCCAGCGTGCTGGTAGAACGCCGGGCGGTTGAGGGTTCCGGTGAGGGAATCGAACAGGGCCATGTTCGCCAGTTGTTGTTCGAGCATTTTATAACGGGTGAGGTCGCGTTCGATCCAGGCAAAATGGGTAATCTCACCGGCCGGATCGCGCAGCGGCAGCAGGTTGAGGTCGAGCCAGCGGGCATGGCCGTCCTTGCAGTATTTCAGGATCTCCGTGCGCAGGGTCTTGCCCTCATGCATGGCGTCGCAGATGCGGTGATAGGTATCGTTGTCCGTTTCCGGGCCGTACAGGAAATGCGGCGATTGACCCAGCGCTTCATCGGCCGGGTAGCCCATGAGTTGTTCGAAGGCCGGGTTGATGTAGAGAATGGTGGGGCCGCCCACGTCCGCCGGTCTGGCATCCGTGATCATTACCGCATCGGTGGTGCTTTCAACCAAATTTTGAAATAGCGTGGATTCCATAGCTCACCGGGCCTCACCCATTCCCTGACCGAATTATCGACACTTAGCGGCCTAACTTAAGAAAAATTTTAGGATCATCTGCTAATCAGCTTGATCAATAAGGGAAAAATGGTTAACAACCATATAAATATTAACGTGCAGTACTGAGAAAATACAAGTATTTCCTGGTTGGACAGGGGCCTGGTTGAAAAAATTCCGGAACCGTTTCGTGAGGATGCTAACAAAAACGGGCGAAATCAGGCGCCATCCAGCACGAAAACATGCGCTAATTAAGGGAGATGCACCTGGGGGAGTAAGCAGGTATGGCAACGCGACGATTTGGCTGGCGCCTGGCATGGGTCGCCCTGGTGCTGGCGGCGGCCAGCGGTTCATCACGCTGTATTGCCAGGCAGCAGTCGCCACGCCCGGCGGGGTTGAGCCCGAGCCTGCCTCAGGTCATTTACAATGGTTCGCGCGGCGAAAAGCGCATCGCCATGACCTTCGATGCCTGTTCCTCGATTCACATGAGCAAGGTCGACAAGCAGGTCGTCAAAATCCTGGTAGATGATCACGTGCCGGCGACCCTGTTTCTCGGCGGCAAGTGGGTCAGGGATCAACCCCGCGAGGCGCGCTACCTGGCTTCCATTCCCTTCTTTGAAATCGGCAATCACGCCTACCACCATCCGCACCTGACGCGGATGTCGGCCAGGGCCATGCGCCATGAACTCCTGGCGGCACAGCACGAGATCGAAAAAGTCACTGGCGTGACACCGCATTATTTTCGTGCGCCCTACGGGCAATACAACCGCGCCCTGGTCGAGACGGCGGCCTCACTGGGCCTGACCACGATCCAGTTCGACCTGGCCTCGGGCGATCCGGACCGGCACTTTACCCGGGACATTCTCAGTCGCTGGGTGATTCGCAAGGCCCGCGCCGGCTCCATCGTGGTGATGCACATCAACACCCATGGCTGGCATACCGCTGAAGCTCTGCCCATTATCATCAAGGCCTTGCGCGCCAGGGGTTATCGTTTTGTCACCATCTCGCAGTTGCTCAAGGAGAGCTTCCCGGCCCCCGGCAAGGTGCTGGCGGGCGACACCCGGCATGCCCATGGTCGTCACAAGGCCGCCAGCCAGGTGCATTAGGCCGGCGCCCCCTGCCGGCATGATTTAAGTCAGTAAAAAACGTAGTAATTGCCGTATCATATGGCATGGCATTTTACAGTTTTGATTTATTCGATATGCATGCATTGATCCTCACTGTCATCAACAAACTGCGCCGGTTCGCGAATCGCCACCAGCCCGGGCGGGTTCGCTACAGCCGCCATGCCGTGTGGTGCCTGGGACTGGCTGCCGTGTTGTTGCAGGTCGCACCCGTGCGGGCGGCTGACAACAGCAAGGCCGACGAGATCAAAAAGATTGCCGAACAGATGAAGACCATTGAGCATGGGCTCAAGCGCAATATCTTTAACATCGGCGACCTCAGTAACTACAGTCAGCAATTGGTGACCTACAAACTGGTCACCGGTGTATGCATGGAGTCAGAACAAAACGCCCTGACCAAGGCCGATGAGTATCTCAAGCAGCTGGGCGAGATCAAGACCCGGGAATCCCGCGAAGTCCTCAAACTGCGTCGCCAGCAGGAAACGGAGCGCAACGCCATCGAGGCGCGGCTGCAGGAATGTACGGCGTTGAACCTGCGTATCCAGACCGCGCAGGAAACGGTGGATAGCCTCCTTAAGAAAAAACTGGAAGCCCGCCTGTTTGCCCATGGCAATGACATCTTTGAGGTGATTGGGCTCAACCTGAAAGAGCCGGTTACCTGGTTTGCCCGGAGCTGGGACTATACGCAAAAGAACAGCTGGCTTTTCAACGTGGCAAAACCGGCCCAGATCAAATGGCTGGCAGGCAGTTTTATCCTGTCCTTGCTGATCGGCCTGGTATTGCGCCGACGTTGTCTGCCCTGGGTGGTCCGGCGCGACTGGAGCGATTCGACCTGCGGTCGCTTTGGGACATCGAGCCTGGTGACCTTCTGCCACGATGCCCCCTACGTGTTGACGGTGCTGGCGTTGAGTATATGCATGATGATCTTCACGGAAAATCTGCGGCCGACACCGATCATGACCGCACTGACGTACAGCCTGAGCTTTTTTTACATTGCCAGACTGGTTATCCGCATCAGCCTGAACCCGGTGGCGCCGGGCAGATTGTTTTTACAGGTTACGCCATCGGTTGCCCACCAGCTCGCCCAGCGTCTGCAGGTCCTGGCCCTGGTCGTGGTGGCGGGTTACCTGATCAATGACACCATGGTCTGGGTCAGCCTGCCGGACTTTAGCCAGTCCCTGGCACGCAGCGTGATTCGCATCCTGGTCGCAGTCAACATTGTCTGGGTGTTGTGGCTGTTCCAGCATCTTAGCGGCAAGTTAAGTCATAGCCTGGTCCGCTACAGCCTGTCAGTAGTACTGGTGTTTGCCGTGCTGGCGGACCTGTCGGGTTATTCCAACCTGTCCCAATGGTTGTTCCGCTCGGTCTTCGGCACCCTGGTTGCCCTGGGCATTGTGCTGACCCTGCTGCGGCTGAGCAAGGAGCTGTTCGTCAGCCTTGAGTATGCACAGACCCCGGCACAACAACGCATTCGCCGAATACTGGGACTCCCCATCGAGGGGCACCTGGCCTTTTTCTTCTGGGTGCGCGTGCTGGTATCTCTGGGACTCTGGCTATTCCTGGTCTGGCTGCTGATTCTGATCTGGGACCTGTCCACCGGTGCCGTGCAGCAATTGAATACCTACTTGCGCACGGGTTTCATGGTCGGTGAGTTGCGCATCGTCCCGATGCGGGTGTTACTCGCCCTCGTGACCCTGGCGGTACTGGTGGCGCTGACCAGCTGGATCAAGGGCCTGATGAAGACCCAGCTGGAAACCTCACCCATGGAGCGGGGTACCCGCGAGGCGATGACCACCATGACCGGCTATATCGGCGTGCTGCTGGCCATTGTCGTGGCGCTGGCCATGGCCGGGATCAACTTTTCCAACCTGGCGCTGATCGCCGGCGCCCTCTCGGTTGGTATCGGCTTTGGTCTGCAGAACATCGTCAATAATTTTATTTCCGGTTTGATCCTGCTGTTTGAACGACCCATCAAGCGTGGCGACTGGATCGTGGTGGGTAACACCGAAGGCTATGTCAAACGTATCCGGATTCGTTCCACCCAGTTACAGACGTTCGACCGGGCCGATGTGATCGTGCCCAACGCCGAACTGATTACCGGCCAGGTGACCAACTGGATGCTGAGCGATACCACCGGACGTGCGCGTGTCGCCATCGGCGTGGCGTATGGCAGTGATGTACAAAAGGTGAAAGAGATCCTGTTGCAGATCGCGGACGAGCATCCCGACGTGATCAGCGATGGTGCTGTCCCGAAGCCGTTCGTGTTGTTTCGTGAATTTGCCGACAGCTCACTGAATTTTGAATTGCGCTGTCATATTCGCAATATCGACAATCGCCTGCGCGTCATTTCGGATATCAACTTCGCCATCGACAAGGCCTTCCGTGAAGCCGGTATCAGTATTCCGTTCCCGCAACGCGATGTGCATATCTACGACACCCGGCCACAAAACGATAACACTCAGGCTTAGCTGCGCGCTTAATACCGGCGCATAAAAAAGGCGGGGACAACCCCGCCTTTGACTACGTATGCTTGTGACTGAGTTTAGCGACCGTCCTGCGGTTGCAGGGTACGCTCGATGCGTTCAGCCGGGGTTTTATGCTGGAAGCGCGCCCAGTACCTGGTATACAGTTTTTCAAAATCAGCCTTGTTCTTCTGAAAATAATCCGGTGCCTTGGCATTGGGTACAACCAGGTCCGTATCCTTCATCCACTTGTTGAAGTCGGGATTCTGCATACTCCACTTGGAGTTGCGGTGACGAATGGGGGTCGGGGCAAAACCACCGGTACCCCAGTTCGGACGCAGGATCACAAAATAGGTTTTGCCGGCGACCACGTTGGCTTCCATGAAGTCAGCGGCCGTACCGTAGGCCATGAAGACCTTATGCCCTGGCGGGGTCAGGTAGGCGATCTTGGTGGCGTTTGCGACGACACCGATGAATTTGAGTTTGCCGCCGTTTTCGACCTGCAGCAGGTCGCAACCGATCGCGCTGGCAACAAAAGAATCACGCATGAACACGATTTGCGCCATCCCCGCGGGCGGCGGCTTGAGTTCGGGTGACGGCGCCTTGGTCATGACGCTGCTTGCGCAACCCCCCAGTGTCAATAACAAACCCATGGTCAGGGCAAATGCCAGGAATTTTTTCATACTGTGCCTCTTGGTGTTAACAGATTGCATGGTTATCATGAAATAAAAATATTCGCTTGAAAGGCAAAATCAAACCAAAATCGTAATGCCAGCATTAAGCTGGATATCCACATTCTGGTCAATGACCCAGATCATATCGGTTTGCAATATGTTGGACTTGAGTCCCTTGCCGGCTGGCTCGTCAAGTTGGGAGGCACAGGCTAAACTATGCACATAACAGGGAAACTAAGGTTTAATACATGACGAAAACCCGTGGTCATCAATCAGGTATTGGGGCCAGGCTGTACCGGTCTATCGATCTGTTATATAACGGCGGCAGCCGACGGGCACGGATATTTCGCTGGAGCCTGCTCGGGTTTGACGCGGTCACGATCATTTATTTTGTAGCCGGTTCATTCTTTCACCACATCGATGACTTCCACGTGCTGGAAGAGGCCATCGGCATTATTTACCTGCTGGAATTTCTCGCACGACTATTTATCAGTAGACAACGCTGGCGCGACATTCTGCATCCCACCGGGCTGGCCGACATGATCGTCATCGCCTCCCTGCTGGCACCGTCACTGGCCGAGAACTTCGCCTTCCTGCGGATAGTGCGCGCCTTACGCTTACTGCGCTCCTATCACATGCTCAAGAGTTTGCGCCGGCAATCGAAGTTCGTCCGCCTGCACGAGGACGTCATCTTCAGCGTGGTCAACCTGCTGGTGTTCATCTTTATTATTACCGCGGTGGTGTATGTGAGCCAGACCGGCCACAACCCGGCAATCAAGGACTACGTGGATGCCCTGTACTTTACCATCGCGACTCTGACCACGACCGGCTTTGGCGATATCACCCTGGTCGGTACCGGCGGCCATATCCTCGCAGTACTGATCATGATCTTCGGGATTTCTTTATTCTTGCGCCTGATCCAGACGATTTTCCGTCCCGGCAAGGTGCGTTACGAATGCCCCAACTGTGGTCTGACCCGGCATGATCCGGACGCCGTGCATTGCAAACACTGCGGCAAGCTCCTGCACATCAGGACCGAGGGCACAGATTAGTTGACAGAGTCCAGTACTACCCGGGCGTGGGCGGCGTCGATGACCGGGTAGATATCGTTCAGCGCGCAGGGGGTATGCACGTGATAACCCTGGGCGTAGTCGACACCGAGCTCGCGGAGTTTTGCCAGTACCGCCTCGTTTTCCACGAACTCGGCGACGGTCCTGATGTTCATGACATGGCCAATCTGATTAATGGCGCTGACCATGGCGGCATTGACCGGATTGCAGTCAATATCGTGGACAAAGGAGCCGTCGATTTTCAGATAATCCACCGGCAGGTTTTTCAGGTAGGCAAAAGACGAGACCCCAATCCCGAAATCATCGAGCGCAAACTCACAGCCCAGCTGGCGCAGGCTCCGGATAAAATGCGAAGTGGCGGCAAGGTCGGCAACGGCCGCGGTTTCGGTAATTTCAAAACACAGGGAGCCGGGTGACAGCTGGTGGGTGCGAATCAGCCGGGTAATGGCGTCACTCATCTTGGCATCACCCAGGGTCAGGCCCGACAGGTTAATATTGACCCGCAGCCTGGGATTGGAATGCAACAGGGCGACCAGCCTGTCATTTGCCAGGACACTTTCCAGTACCCACTCATCCAGCCCGGGGACCAGGTTGTAACGCTCGGCGGCAGGCAGGAAGGCGCCGGGCGGGATAATGTTGCCGAAACGATCGAGATAGCGGATCAGGATTTCGAGGTGTTCACTCTGATGCAACGGGTTCAGTGACTGGATGTACTGACCATACAGGATGAACCGATTGTTGCTCAGTCCCTTTTGCAGGCGTTCAACCCATTGCATTTCCGAGTGACGCTCGATCAACTCCTGGTCTTCTTCCCGATAGATATGAATGCGATTGCGGCCGTGATCCTTGGCGGCGTAACAGGACAGGTCGGCGGCGCGCATCAGGTCACTGAAGTCGCGACCGGCACTGTTGATTTCAACCGCGCCGATACACACCCCAATCCGGAACTGGCGGTCTTCCCAGATAAAAATAAACTCGTTAATTGCCTGGCGGATCTTCTCGCCGATCTCGCTGGCCTGGTCGATCATGCAGTGTGGCAGGAACACCGCGAACTCATCGCCGCCCAGGCGGGCCACGACATCGGTTTCACGCACGGTTTTTTGTAACAACACGGCGATCTGTTGCAACAGGACGTCTCCGGCAACATGGCCCGAGGTATCATTCACGATCTTGAACTGATCCAGATCGAGGTAAAGCAAGCTGTGATGTTCGTGATTGCTTTTGTTTTCCAGCGCCCGGGTGAGCAGCCGTTCGAATTCGGAACGATTGATCAGGTTGGTCAGGGTGTCGTGGGTTGCCTGGTGACGTAACTGGTTGGATAACTGGCGATGCTCGGTAACATTCTGGAAAATGATCACGCAGCCGATGACGCGATGCTGGTGGCGTATGGGGGAAATCGAGCTTTGTACCGGCACAACCTGATCGTCCCGGGTCAGCAGCGCGGTGTTTTCCAGGCTGAAATGTACCGTACCGCTCAACAGGGTCTCGTCAATATAGCCGCTGAGCTGCTTGTCGCTGTTCTCATCGATCAGGCGGTAGACCTGTTCGGCATTCTGTCCGATGGCGCTGGTTTCATCCCAGCCCGAGATCGTTTCCGCCGTGGGGTTCATGTAGGTGATCACCCCCTTATCGTCGGTAGCGATGACGCCATCGGCAATGGACTCCAGGGTGACCAGCAGGCGCTCCTTTTGTTCACCCAGTTGGCGTTGGGTCAGGGCGATACGACTGACCATGGTATTGAAACCGTGGAACAGGGTATGGATTTCCAGTGAACGGGCATCGGACTCCGGCATCACCGCGACATTGCCTTCCCCGACCTCGGCCAGGGCCCCGGCGAGCTGGCGAATCGGACGGCTGATCACGCGCTGCAGGAACAGGGCCAGGGGAATGATCAGCAACAACAGGATCGGCAGGGTCAGGGCCAGGCGCTTGATAAAGGCGATGAATTCGGGATTAAACAGTTTGTGACTGAAACGAAAATAGGCCAGACCATAGGTCTTGCCCTGGTAGACAATGGGCATGTACACATTGATGCTGTTGCCGGCGATGTCTACCTGTTCTGGCCGCAGCGGCACATCCTTGATCCGGGCATGGCCGGGGCGGTTATAGACCATGATCGGTTTATGATCGCGGGTCAGGAAGACAGCATTCGTGATCAGGGCAAAGGCATCGATTTTGCTCGCCATGTCTACCGCGATGTCGGGCTTGTGTAACAGGATACTGCGGACAAAATCCTGGGCCAGGATGGCGACCGCGGTTTGTGAGATATGCCGGGCCTCGTTGCGGGCATCGGCCACTTTCCAGTAGACAAACACGGTCGAGGTCAGCAGCAGCACGATCAGCCCGGCGCTGAAGATCAACAGCGTCAGCTGGGTGCGTAACGAGGTGCCCTGCAGTTTAATGAGCATGGGCAAGCTCCGTGGCCACGGCCGGTCCGATGGCAATCGGCAAGTGATTGTCATTGCCCCACTTCAGCCAGGCACCATCAAAGACCGATACCGGGTAACCGAGACGGCGTAAGGCCAGGTAGGTCACGGCGGATTCCATGCTGCTATTACAGTAGGCAATGACGTGTTCACCCGGCTGCAACATGTGATAGAGCCGCCGTAATGCGCTGATGGATTTCATCTTCGGCACAGGACCCAGATGCACCAGGTTTTCGGACCAGGGGATATTGATCGCATTGATGATGTGACCCTTGCGCCGGGCGCGCGATACCCGGCCGAGAAATTCATTCCGGCTGCGCGCGTCGATAATGGCAATGTCGTGACCGCGCGCGGCCAGCAGGGTGGACAATTCGGTGGAAAGCCGGTGGGTCGTGATGTTGGGGATGTAATGGCTCGCCGGCAGGCGCGTGACCTGTTTGCTGATGCTACCCTGGTCGGCGACCCAGCCGGGATAACCGCTATCAAGCACACTGATCTTTTTGTGGCCGTAGGTTTCCAGTACCCAGAACACATGGGCGGCTTGCATGAGCATGCCGTTGTCATACAGGACCAGGTAATCCGAGTGTCGGATTCCGGCCCGACTCATGATACGCCGGATCTGAGCTAACGCGGCAATCCCGGGCTGGCGGGCATCCTGGTTATCGGTGAGTGCCGCCGGCAGATTGATCGCCCCGGGTAGATGGCCACGCAGGTAATCAGCATGTTTACGGACATCGACCAACAGGACATCGGGGGTATGCCTGGCAAGCAGGGCCTTGAGTCCGCCGAGCTCGATGACAGGGGGAATGCGCAAGCTGTGGCTACGGGCTAACGCACGGGCAAACACAGGCAGAGGCATGGCAACAAACTGGATCAGGACAAACAACCAGGCCAGCCGACGATAGCGGGAGTAACGCAGCAATGTGACCAGCTGGCAACGTTTATGCATATTAGAAAATTGCTACTTCCGAATCTGCCATTGTTATGTAATCTGCACCCGACCGGTTCCCTGTATTAACAACACCCGATTGTGCAGGCATTTGCGACTACCATTTGCAATCAGACAACACTGCGGGAAATGGTTCGACCGTTTGTCTGGACAGACGACCGTTTGGTATCGTGACAGGCAGAGTCCCGGTACCGGCCCGCCCGCCGCCAGGCGGGCATGAGCGTGGTGAGATATGCGTTGGTCTTATTTCTTTTTAATTACGGCATCGAACAAGTCAATCGGCAGCGGGAATACGATGGTCTTGGTGTTGCCTTCGGCGATCTCGGTGAGGGTTTGCATGTAGCGCAGTTGCATGGACCCGGGGGCGACGGCCAGGATCTGGGCGGCTTCCTGCAGTTTGGCCGAGGCCTGCATTTCGCCTTCGGCGTGGATCACCTTGGCCCGGCGCACGCGTTCGGCCTCGGCCTGGCGGGCGATGGCGCGCACCATGCTCTCATCCAGGTCGACGTGTTTGATCTCGACATTGCTGACCTTGATACCCCAGGCGTCGGTCTGTTCATCCAGACTGCTCTGGATATCTACGTTCAGCTTTTCACGCTCGGCCAGCATCTCGTCCAGTTCGTGCTTGCCCAGCACCGAGCGCAGCGTGGTCTGGGCCAGCTGGCTGGTGGCCATGTAAAAATTTTCCACCTGGATAATGGCCTTGTCCGGTTCCACCACCCGGAAGTAGACCACGGCGTTGACCTTGACCGAGACATTGTCGCGCGAGATCACATCCTGTGACGGGACGTCCATGACGATGGTGCGCAGGTCGACCCGGACCATCCGCTGGATGATCGGAATCACGATGATGAAGCCCGGGCCCTTGACGTTGGTGAAGCGGCCGAGGGTGAAGACCACCGCGCGTTCATATTCATAAAGGATCTTGATGGCACTGACCAGAAACACCACCACCAGGATGATGACGATGTACATTGGATAAATACTCATGAGCTTTTCTCCCTGTGTTCAGAATCCAGTGGCTGTACTGTCAGCACCAGCCCCTGCATGCCGGTGACTTTCAGTTTTTGTCCGCGTTGTACCGGTGTTTCACTGACGGCTTGCCAGATCTCACTATGGGCCTTGACCTGGCCTTCGTGTTCAAAGTCGCCCAGGGCGATGGCCTCTGCGTCGAGCATTTGTTCGCGTCCGCTGACGACCCGGGTACGGCGCGAGCGAATGGCCATGCCAATAATGAACACGAACACCAGCGCGCTCAGCGCGGCAAAGGTCACGATCACGGACAGGTCGATGCCGTAGCCCGGGATGTCGGGTTTCATCAGGATGACCGAACCGAACACGAAGGCGACCAGCCCGCCAATCCCCAGCGCGCCAAAGCTGGGCTGGTAGGCCTCGGCCACCATCAGGGCCACGCCCAGTCCGATCAGGGCCACCCCGGTATAGTTGATGGGTAACAGGTGCATGGCGTAGAGCCCCAGGATCAGACAGATCCCGCCGATCGTCCCCGGCAGTACCGAACCCGGATTGAAAAATTCCAGGATCAGACCGTAGATGCCCAGCAATAACAGGATGTAGGCCACGTTGGGATTGGTCAGCACGTTGAGCAGCGAGGTGCGCCAGTCCATGGCATAGGTTTCGATGGCCAGCCCGCTGGTGTGCAGGGTCAGATCATGGCCCTGGACCTGGACGACACGCCCGTTGATCTTTTGCAGCAGGCTGGGCAGGTCCGGCGCCATCACATCTATCTCGTGTTGCTTCAGGGCCTGCTCCGCCGGCAGGCTGGCGGCCTTGAGCACGGCCTGCCTGGCCCAGCGCGCGTTGCGTCCGCGCAGTTCGGCCAGGCCCTGGATGTAAGCCACCGCATCGTTCACGACCTTCTGGCGTTCGGCCTGGGCACTACTCGGGGCTTTTTGATCATCGCCGGTACCGGGCAGGGGCCCGCCACCGCCACCGAGCTGGACCGGGGTCGCGGCCCCGACGTTGGTGCCCGGGGCCATGGCCGCCACGTGGCTGGCATACAGGATATAGGTGCCGGCACTGGCGGCCCGCGCACCGCTGGGCGCCACGTAGGTCACCACCGGTACCGGCGAATTGACGATGGCCTTGATGATGTCGCGCATGGAGACATCGAGTCCACCAGGGGTGTCCATTTCGAGCACAACCAGGGCATTGCCGTTGTGAGTGGCGTGCTGCAGGCCGTTGACCACGTAATCGGCCGTGGCCGGGCCGATGGCGCCATCGATGGTAAGTAACAGCGCCGTGTTAGCGCTGGCCGCCAGGGAAGCCTGGGGCAGGGCGAAGCAGGTCAGCAGCAACAGCCACAACGCGGCGAAGCGGGACAAACGGTAACTGAAGCGCGTACAACTTAACATGACGATCTCCCTATCCGTCAGGACACGTAACCTGGCGATGACTTATACATAGTGTAGACCCTTGAACACGCGACATGTTATGCACGTCACCTTTTTACCGGGTGCAAGCGCGTGTTATCCATTGTTACTATTGCCTGAATATTGCGAATTGGCGGGATTGATCTCCGCTATCATCTATACTTTGAAAAGACAAAAACAGACAACCCGCTCGCGGCAGCGCATCAGGGGGAGCGAGATGAAACAGGCATACCTGCGTATTATTGTGCTGCTGGCCGTCAGCCTGGTGAGCGGTCATCAGCTGCTTGCCGCGCAAGCAGGCATGCAGTGCGAAACCGGGCCGGTAAAAAAGATCTATGGCAAAACCCACTGGCTGGTGTACAGCTGCACGGATCAGCAAACCCTCGTGATCGTCAGCGAACCAGCCAGCCCGGCGTCACCGTTTTACTTTACGCTATACCGACAAAACGGTAGGTACCATGTGCGCGGTGAAGGCAGTGGAAACAGCGTGGCAACGGATGCGGCCTACCGGGATCTCAGGAAACTGACAACAAGCGAGATCGAGGCACTGATCCGGCAAACAAAAAAACACGCTGACCCTGCGCGCTGATCAGTTTGCGAAGACCCCCTCGCTAAATTTGCTACCGTCACACAGAGCAATCAGCATGTGATGAAACTTGCCTGGGACAGACTACCGATCGAATTGTGCGAGGAAAAGTTTGCCGGGCAGGATCGGCAATATGGCCGTAACTAGCCGTCGCCAGAATACGTTTATTCGCTAGCGGCGAATGACCGTTGGCGCCCGCTCAACGCCATCATCGCTGAAGGCCCGGGCGACTGATCGGCTCAGGCTTTCTCGCTGGCTATTGTTGTCTCGTCCGTGCCCAGCCCGGCCAGTTTTTTCAGTCGCGGCATATCCAGGATACTGACGAAGCGGCGTTCCACATGGATCATGCCGTCATCCTGCAGGTGGGTCATGATGCGGCTGACCGTTTCCACCGCCAGGCCCAGGTAATTGGCGATGTCATTGCGTGACATGGGCAGGTTGAACTCGGTACTGGAAAAGCCGCGA
>JARRNT010000037.1:0-22385 GCA_037384645.1 Gammaproteobacteria bacterium
CATGCGCCAGTAGTTGCTGCTTTCTCTAAGGATTTTTCGCATAGATATATATTACTCTCGGTAGAGAGTGTCATCAAAGGGGTAGATCCCTTAATCTGCGATATAATAAATACAAAGAAAAAATAGTTTACTCTATGGAAATGTATTACCCAGGTTATGCCGCCTTAACAAAACTACTTAAATGCAAACTCAGCATGACTATTAGTCGAGTTAAAGAACTAGAAAAAGAAAAAATTTTGGGGTGAAAGATATTAACTTACTACACAATCCAAATACCTAACAATAAAATCAAGCCATTCGCTTCGCACATTGGGGCGCCGTAAAGTGTTGCCTCTTATTTAAATCGATAGGTGTGTGAGAAATGGTGGGTAGTTGTGATGCCTGGTGGAGTGGTTATGGTCTATATTTAGGTTAATCATAGCTAAGAAAGCGCCAAAGTGTGCCCGCTATCAAGGGATGGACTGGCAAACGCATTCGCTTTTTCGCAGACCCTGGCATAGACGTTAGGCAACAATCGGAGATCCGTATGCCTTCACTTTCAACACAGAAGCAGATCCTGGGGCTATTCAGCTGGCTAGTAATAAGTTTTGCCGCTTCTGCCATTGGAGCCGTGGCGTCAATACAGGCCAGCTCTTTCTACAGCCAACTTGTCCAGCCTGGCTGGGCGCCACCACCTGGAATTTTTGGTCCGGTGTGGACGATTCTGTACACCTTGATGGGCATCGCCGCCTGGTTGGTATGGCGTTCCGGCGGATTTCGCCCCAATAGAGGAGCGCTAACATGGTTTCTGTTACAGCTTGCGTTCAATGCGCTTTGGAGCTGGCTTTTCTTTGCCTGGAACCTCGGAATGTTTGCGCTCGTCGATATCGTCGTGCTGTGGATCCTTATCGTGGTTACCCTTGTCTCATTCTGGCGTGTGCGTCCGCTTGCTGGTATGCTACTTGTCCCCTACCTGCTATGGGTCGGTTTCGCATCTGTATTAAACTTTTCCCTTTGGCAACTCAACCCGCAGGTTCTTAATTAGTGGAATTATAGCCCGACAAATCGTTCAATCCTGCCAGCGCAAACAACGCGCCACCAGATTAACCCAACTGCAAACTGAAAATATATATCCTTTCTTCTGTAGAATAGGGCGATTAGAGCTTTGTTTATAGCGTTTTGCATCACCTGCAAGCATTCCCTGAAGGATTCAGCTATCGACAAAATTTCTAAACCGTTCGCTAATGAATGCTACACTTGATAACAGAGATTATAGAGATGGTTCGCGATGCTCAAGTTTCGACATCCCGCAAAAGAGTATGATCACGTCTTTCTGGAAGACACCGATAAACCGCTTCCGGAGAAACTGAACCCCAATACTCGCTACATGATCCTCAGTACGATTGCGAAGGGCGGGAAAACCCTGATCAAGGCCTGTAAGGATTTGCACCTGAACCGGGTGGTCGCTTACAAGACATTACGCGCAGAATTTGTTGACGATGAAATAGAAACTACGCGCCTGCTGCGTGAAGCCCGGGTTTCAGCGATGCTGCAGCACCCCAACACCATACCGGTGTATGAAGTGGGTCGTGACAGCCGGGGACACTACTACTTCACAATGAAGCTGGTTCACGGTTACACCCTGCGCGAGATCATGGACTACCGTGAACGATACGACCTGACTCAGCTGATTGAAGTGATCGAACAAATCGCGCATGCACTGGCCTATGCCCATGCGCACGGTGTTGCGCATCGTGACATCAAGCCTGAAAACATCCTGGCTGGTCCTTATGGCGAGGTGTTGTTGCTGGACTGGGGCCTGGCCAAGGTCTGGCGGAAGGACGGAACGACACCGTCTGAAGATAGCGGTGAAGAAAAAGCCATTGCCGATTCCGATAAAACCATGACCGGCCACGGTAAGCTACAGGGTACGTTATGCTACATGTCGCCAGAGCAGATCCGCCGCGATCCGGATATCAGTTTTAGCACCGATATCTACAGCCTGGGCTCCGTGCTCTATGAGCTGCTGACCGGCCATGGAGGAGGTCCTGCATATCCTGCAGCAGGACTGGTCCGCAGAGCTGATACATGGCAATCATTAAAAGATATAAAAAAACCGGGGTGGTTAACCACCCCGGTTTTGATGTTGACCTGAGTTAACGTATCAGGCCAGGGCTTCCTTGGTTATCTTGACGATGATCGCCGCAACCTTGTAAGGGTCGGCATTGGATGCCGGACGACGATCTTCCAGACGGCCTTTCCAGCCATCTTCTACCGTACCAATCGGAATGCGAATCGAGGCACCACGATCAGAAACACCATAGCTGTACTGGTCGATGGATTGCGTTTCGTGCTTACCGGTCAGGCGCTGTTCGTTGTGCGCACCGTAGACGGAAATACATTCCTTGACGTACTTACCGAATTGATCACAGACCTTGGTGAAGACGGCTTCATTCCCGGCTTCGCGCATGGTGCCATTGGAGAAGTTCGCGTGCATACCGGAACCGTTCCAGTCGGTGTCACCGAGCGGTTTGGGGTGCCAGTCGACAGCCAGGTCATATTTTTCAGCGGTGCGTTCCAGTATGTAACGCGCCAGCCAGATTTCGTCACCGGCCCGTTTTGCACTCTTGGCGAAGATCTGGAATTCCCATTGACCGGGAGCTACTTCCGCGTTGATACCTTCAACGTTAAGGCCCGCCTCCAGGCACATATCGAAATGCTCTTCAATCAGGTCACGCGCGTAGGCATTGCGTGCGCCGACCGAGCAGTAGTATGGACCCTGGGGTGGCGGGTAACCGCCTGGCGGGAAGCCCGGTGGTAAATTCGTTTCCGGATCCCAGAGGAAATATTCCTGTTCAAAACCGAACCAGAAATCATCGTCATCGTCTTCGATGGTGGCGCGCCCGTTGGATTCATGCGGCGTGCCGTCAGCATTCAGGACCTCGGTCATGACCAGGTAAGAGTTCTTGCGGCCGGGATCAGGGATGATCATGACAGGCTTCAGCAGGCAGTCGGAGGCGTTGCCTTCGGCCTGCTCGGTGGAACTGCCGTCGAATGACCACATTGGACATTCCTCCAGTGAGCCACCGAAGTCCTTGCGAACCATGGTTTTGCTGCGCAGACTCTGGGTCGGTTTGTAGCCGTCGAGCCAGATATATTCCAACTTACTTTTCATGTTTTTTTAATCTCCATACGTAATAACGATAAATTTTTACGCCATGGCGTAAAGCTATAGGCAGCAAGTGACGAAAACCCGGCAGGACTTGCGGCACATAACAGGAAAGTGGACGGCCCTCTGCGTAGTCTGCGGGCAATCCAGACTGCCCGGTCATGTCCGTTTTGGGTCAACCGGCCTTTGTATACCTATAACGATGCTGAGCGTTATCTATTTACAAAGCATCATCAGTGCCACTTTCTAAATAATTATGTAAAACAAATAGATAGCGTAAATCAGGGTGTCACCATGGCGTATTAATGCACCATAATAGAGCATTGTGCCCCAATGGTGCGCACCATTATTGTGCATTTTTGAGCGCCGACTGCCATTTACTCGTTGCGGCCGACCCGTGCTTTATGCAGCCCGGCGACAGCGGACTTACGCCATCTTTACCGCGCCAAACGATAATTACATCCGTGATTTGAAATGCTTCAGTAAGCAGTCAAAAGCCTGGAATGCTTAACGTACAGACGCAACAGGGCAGCCGCTTGTGTCGAGGCTGCAGGGTCACCTTTTCGCACTGCCAGCAGCCTCTTTGTGATTATCGCTGCCCCAGACATCGTCAAAAAGACAAAGGCTGCGCTTTAGCAATATGAAAAAGGTAAATAGTGCATTAGAAAGATTAGCAAATGCCATAAAGCCTTATGATGAAGCTGCATCAAAGGCTTTGCTTAGCGCTAAAAAATATGGTCCTCAGCAAATCGCGAGCGATTTAACAAGTTGGGCTGGAGCCGGGTTATTAATGGATCGGACTTTTGATGGTGAGAGAGGTGATGCTGGAAGGGCATTCGAAACAGTCTCCATCGAGTTAGCTCATGCGCTTATCGAAGCGTGTGCGAAAAATCGAAGGATGAATAATTGGATTCACGTATTTGAAAAGTGGGCGATGAAAAAGCATAACTAGCCAACCAGGTTCGCGCTCCGGCCAGTTATTCGATGCTTGCTAAAGGGTTGAACTTGGTCATATATTTCTACTCTGAACATGATTGGTAACAAGGTCCGCCTGCCGAGGCTTTCATACGCGGCAATGATGTGCAATCTATTGTACATGCGGTAAGTACGTACTGGTTTTCATGCCAGGTATGACAACAAGAATAAATACTTTTAGTGAATGGGCAGGTCATGACACAACAGACAGTTACTCGCTATAGCCGCGTGGCCATCTTTTTCCACTGGCTGACGGTGATACTGGTCATCCTGGCATTTATCCTGGGCCCGGGTGGTAGCGAGGAGCGGATTTATGCGGCCGCGAATGATACCCAGCGGCATATACATGAAACCCTGGGCATGACGATCTTTATCCTGATGTTTTTGCGCCTGGCCTGGCGCTGGATGGATAAGCAGCCTGTACTGCCGCCGCTACCGCCACTGATGGTGCTGGGGGCGAGACTCGTGCAGTATGTGCTTTACCTGCTGTTGTTTGTGACGCCCCTTACCGCGATTACTGGCGCCTGGTTGCAAGGTCATGCGGTTGACCTGGTATTCGGTATCAACATCGGGCCCTGGATCGGTCCTTCGCATCATCTGGGTAGCACGATTGCCGAAGTCCACGGTGTGCTGGGTGACACGATTATCTGGCTAGCGGGATTCCATGCCCTGGCAGCCATTTTTCACCATGTTATGCGCAAAGAAGACATTCTGGTCTCAATGTTGCCGCAAGTGTTTGTGGCATGGTTGAAACCCAGGGAGTAGTCATGGCGCTGAAAATCATTGCTGCGGGCTTCGGCCGTACCGGCACGCTTTCAGCTTACACGGTGCTGAATCAGCCGGGCTTCCCCTGTTACCATATGTTCGCGGTGCTGGAAAACCCGCAAAACAAGACGCACCTGGATTTCTGGCGCAAGGTTGCCAACACTGCACCCGGGACCCAGCACAACTGGGATGACGTGTTTGCCAACTATACCGCGAGCGTAGATAACCCGGCGGTCTGCTTCTGGCGCGAGTTATTTGAAGCCAATCCCGATGCCCGGGTTGTGCTCACAGTCCATCCGCGCGGTGCCGAGGCCGAGAGCGGATTGGGTTATGCCGTTTACCGATTTGTTGCCTGATGCAGACTGAGATCCATGTCATTGCCAGCCTAGCGGTGATCTCGCGACTCGCTGATTTACTGACAACGTATCTGGTCAGCCCCAGGCTAAAACTGGAAGCCAATAGCCTGGCGCGACGTTTTGGCTGGTGGTATGCCTGGCTGACCGTACCGATTGGTTTGATTGCGTATGTCTCGCCCGGCGCGGGCATCGTTGTGATGACCGCTTCATTTATGGTGGCGGCCTCCAATGCTGCCAAGATCCTGATGGCCCGCGCCCTGGGCGAAGACGGCATGGTGGCACTGTCGCACCGCATCCTGCTGGAAATTCCACCCTGGCCGGCCCTGTTGTTCATGGTCTTGCCCGGTGTCTTTGTTGCTGCCCTGGCTGGCAGTCTGTTGTATTTCTATCCCTCGCCGCATCAATGGGCGTATTACTTTGGCGTGGGCATGTTGACCTATGTCTTTGCCATGTTTGTCTGGTATCCCCTGCAATATTTCAGGCAACGGGCGAAACTCAGATAGCAGGGGTGTCGTGATCGGTCCCAGCAGAGGAAGAACAGGCTTTACCCTTCCTTTTACAGATCAGCCGGCGCATTTCGAAAATGTGATCTGCAGCACGCTTTGTGAATGCCCCTGACTTGAGACATCCCCAATCCCAGCAAACTGTCTAATGCCAAATTGTCTGGATCGATTGGGCCGGCTGGCCACTGATCATACAGGCAGACCTGGAATTTCGTGACCAAACTCAAAGAGCTTGAAAAATGTACGCAAATTAACGGGCAAAACGCCGATGGTCATGCTTAAGTTTGTAAACCATTTTTAAATTTGAGAGGGACCGTTATCTCGCCAGGGACTGCGACACGAAGACCAGGGAGTCACCGAATGTCCAAGAAAAATCTAGCGAGGCTATTTGTTACCATGGCTGCATGCCTGTTTGCCGCGATGGCCCAGGCCGGCAATGCAATAACTGAGTCCGAGCCGAATAATCCGATTGCAGGCCCCGAACAATTGACTACTCCGGCAGACGTGTCCATCAGTGCGTACCTGGGTAATGCCGGAGCCGATGATCTGGATTACTACCTGTTTTACGCTAATGCCGGCGACGTGGTGACAGTCGATATCGACCATGGCATCGGCGGCCAGCAATCCGTGGATACGGTCCTGGCCATATTCGATAATACGTCTAACCACGATATCCTGCGTTTCGATGATGACGCGCCTGACCTCGATCCGGGTAGCATCAGCCGCCTCGATGCACGTATCGACGATTTTGTGGCCCCGGCATCCGGTTATTACGTTGTTGGTGTCAGTAATTATCCGCGTTATTTCACCAATGGCGGCGGCGTCATCAATGCCAGCTATCCCAGCCAGGGCGACTACACCCTGGTGATTTCAGGTGTGACTGCCGCGGTCAAGCAGATACCTATCCTGATTAAACCGGGTAATAACAATGTTGCCCCTGTTAATCCGCGCAGTCACGGTAAAATCCCGGTGGCGATCCTGAGTGAGCCAGGCTTTAAGCCGGCGAATGTCGACACGACGCACCTGACGTTTGGTTCTTCGGGCTACGAGGCCAGCCTGAGTAAATGTAATCCGCCTGATGTGGATTTCAATGGTGATGGCATCCCGGACATGCTTTGTCATTTTGATGTGCAGGAAGCCAAATTCAAGCTCACCGACGCGGAAGGCAAATTGCGCGGTCGGACGAAGGGTGGTACCCAGTTCGAAGGTAGCGGCTTCCTCAAGGTCGTCCCGATGAAAGGGCTGATAAGACAGCATTAATTTCTACATTCGCGCTAAAACCAACGGGGCCGATATCGGCCCCGTTTTATTTGGCCAAATGTGCGTTTTACCAACGTGAATGCCAGAGACTGCGTAGCCAGTGCCGGATAAATACCGTTAAAATGGGTATTATCTGAGTTCACGCAAAAGATCGGTACCTGCCGTGTTGCGGACAAACAAGCTACAACGAAAAGTCCTGTTCGTCATCCTGTTGATTATCCTGATACCCATGCTGATCACGGGTAGCCTGTCGGCGTCGTGGATCACCAGGCGTATCAATGGTGAAATCGCCCAGCGTCTGCGGGAATCGGCCCAGCTCGACAGCGAAACGTTTGCGCGACTGCATAAAAACAGTCACCTTTTTATCGATACATTATCCCGCGTAGATGAGCAGTGGCCGGATATTCATGCAGGACACAATCCAGTTCCGGAAAATTTCATGCCGCTGGCCCGGGAACTGGGGATCAACCTGATCCAGGTGTACGCGGCAAACGGGCGACGACTCTATTCCTATCCCCCGGCCAGCGAGATCTCGCCACTGCTGTTAGGCCAGCAAAGTGCCGTGGTGAAGGTCAATATTGCGCAGCGCCATTTGCTCGCCCTGATCAATACGATCAGCTTGCACGACAAGACGCACAATGAATATCACCTGGTGCTGGGTACCCTGCTCGACCGGGCGTTATTATCGAAATTAAGTGCAGCCAGTGGTCTCAAGGTTCGCCTGTACTATCCCGAACACGGGGACTTTACCAATGCCTTATCCGAAGAAAAGAGGCCATTGAAACTGCAATTATCGGCCCGTGCCTATGCTCGCCTGTTGCAAAAGCAGGATTATTTCAATGCCGATGCTGAGCAGGGCCGCTACTGGGGCCTGTATTCACCGGTTATCGACGCCGGCGGCAAGCTGGAAGCAATTTTATTTACCGGCCAGCTTCGTTCCGGCAGCGGCAAATTATTATCAGACCGCTGGGTGCTGACGCTGGTCATCTTTGTGGTGGGGACGATCCTGGCTGTGGCAACTGGCCTGTTGCTCGGGCGTATCCTGGTGAGGCCGGTCAGGCAATTACACCAGGGCGTATTGCGGGTTGCGGCACAGGATTTTCGCGCCAGTCTGCCGGTGCGCAGCCAGGATGAGCTGGGCGAGCTGGCACAGGCATTCAATGCCATGGCGGAAAGTCTGCATACGGCGCGCGATGCACAGCGCAGGGATTTTCAACGTGATAAACTCAGTGCGCTGGGTGAGCTGGCAATGGGGATGGCGCATGAAATACGCAATCCTGTGGGTACTATCCTGACCGCATCCGGCCTGTTACAAACGACGAAAGATGAAAACAAGCAATTACAGTTACGCGAAGCGATTCATGACGCGAGTAAACGACTTGATCGCCTGCTCAATGACTTTCAGCAGCTGGCCAGACACCGCCAGCCGGCCCTGCAGCTTATCGATCCGGCCGAGCCGCTGGAAAAGATTTTGTCGCAGATGCTGGCCGGTCACGATGGCATTAAATTGGTGCGGCAGTACCGGCATGCCGATATGAAAGTGATGGCAGACAGCAATCTGCTGGAGCAGGCCTGGTCCAACCTCGTTCGCAATGCCTTGGAGGCGATGGACGGTGAGGTCGGGCAACTGGAGGTCGGCTCTGTCGTGGATGAGGATGCTGTATTCGTCTACCTGCAGGATAGCGGCCCGGGGATATCGCCAACCAAGGTGCCGCGTTTGTTCGAACCATTTTTTACCAACAAGCTACAGGGTAGCGGGCTGGGGCTGACCATTGCCGCCAATCTGGTGGAAGCCAACGGCGGCCAGTTGCAATACGTCCCGGGCGAGTGGCGAGGTGCCCGCTTTGCCATGCGTTTACCCTATGTTCGCAAAGAGGTCGGTTAATGCAACGCAATGTGCTAATTGTGGAAGACGAAGCCAATATGCGCATGGTGATGCAAATGGCGCTGGAACAGGTCGGGTTCCAGGTGAAAACCGCCGATAGCGGTGATGCGGCGGTTGAATTGCTGGCTGATCCCGAGCTCGATGTCATCCTGACCGACCTTAAAATGCCGGGTATGAGCGGGCATGAATTCATACGCATAAGCCAGCAGCAACGTTACGATGTGCCGATTATCGTGGTGACGGCATTTGGCTCCATCCGTTCTGCCATCGAATGTATCCAGGCCGGCGCCAGCAACTACCTGACCAAGCCGTTCGAGCCGGAAGCCTTACAGTTCGCTGTGGAAAATGCCCTGCGCTATCGTGATCTGCTGCATGAGAACCATCAGCTGCATACCGTTTTGCAGGAGTTACTGCCACCACCCCGTATGTTGGGTGACAGTCCGGTCATGCAGGACCTGCGTGATCGTATACGCAAACTGGCATTGCGCTCCTCGCCGGTTTTGATCACGGGCGAACATGGTACGGGCAAGCTGACCCTGGCCCATGCGATTCATGCCAGCGGACCTCGTGCCCAGATGCCGTTCGTGGTATTTAACTGTCGCACGGTCGCCTCCGACAAGGTGGAGCCCATCCTGTTTGGCGATCTCGGCTCGGATTTTGCGACGGACAAGACCTATCGCTTAGGCAAGCTTGCCCAGGCCGATGGTGGCACGCTGTATCTCAACGAAATCGATGCCCTGGCGCCGGATGTGCAGCGTCGCCTGAAACAGGTCGTCGAGGAAGGCTGGTACATGCCCGTGGGCGGTAATACCCGGCAACGTGTCAATGTCCGTTTCCTCGCCGCAGCGAACAATGATTTGTCTGAGAACCTGGAAACAAAACAGTTCGATACCGAACTCTATCAGGTCCTTTCGGCGTCCTGCCTGAAGACGGTGCCCTTGCGTGAGCGCGCCGAAGACATCGCCATGCTGGCGCAGGACTTTATTCAGGAATTATCGGAGCAGGCGGCGATTCCGGTGAGCAGCATAAGTGCCGCGGCCCTGGACGCATTAACCCAGTACGATTGGCCGGACAATGTGCGTGAGTTGCGTCATAGCATGGAACATGCGTTGCTGGAGAGTCGGGGCGAAACCATCGAGCCATCCCATTTGCCCACGCGTATCCTTGCGGCGGATGCACGTCCACTTGGCATCAACCTGGACATGCTGCCGTCGGGCGGCCTGGATACGTGGCTGGATGAGGCCGAGCGCACCCTGATTATCCAGGCCCTGGATGCCTGTGACGGGGTCCAGGTCAATGCCGCCCGCATGCTGGGTATTAATGAACGCAGCCTCTGGCACCGGCTGAAAAAGCTCGATATCCAGGTTAACAAAAAAGTCACCAAATAATCCGCCGAGACCCCTGCCAGCGTCCGATTGAGCTGGTATATTAGGGCGGTTTTCTCTATGCTATTCAACTGCTTATCAATTCTGTAGTGTTTGCCTATCCATGAGCCCTTTGGCGCAGTTTTTTCGTCTGTTGTATATCAGCTGGGTGTTGGTGCGACATGGCCTGGACGACCTGATCCTGGCCAGCCACCTGTTTCGCCCGGTGGCCTGGATCCGCTATTTCCTGCCCTGGCGCTGGATGCCGGGCCGGCGGCTGCCGCGCGGAGAGCGCATCCGTCGTGCGCTGGAGGACCTGGGCCCGATATTCGTCAAGTTCGGCCAGATCCTGTCGACCCGGCGTGACCTGTTGCCGGATGACGTGGCGGTTGAATTGACCCGGCTGCAGGACCAGGTCCCGCCGTTTCCCAATGAGATCGCCCGCCGGATTATCGAACAGTCCTTCAATAAACCGATAGAGGAGCTGTTCGCGGAATTTGAGCCCACGCCATTTGCCTCTGCTTCCATTGCCCAGGTGCATGGGGCGGTGCTCAAAAACGGCAAGTCCGTGGTCGTGAAAGTCCTGCGCCCGAACATCGAGCCGGTTATCCAGCGTGATATCAGCCTGCTGTACGTGATTGCCGGTAACATCGAGCGCTACTGGGAGCCGGCGCGTCGTCTGCACCCGACGGAGGTGGTCGAGGAATTTGAAAAAACCATTCTCGACGAACTCGACCTGATGCGGGAAGCTGCCAATGCCGCCCAGCTGCGACGCAATTTTGCCGATTCGCAGCTGTTGTATGTGCCGGATGTATATTGGGAGTACACCCGCAAAAATGTCATGGTGCTCGAACGTATTCACGGGATTCCCGTCAGTGACATTGACGGGCTCAGGCAGGCCGGTATCAACCTGCAGCGTCTGGCCGAACATGGTGTCGAGATCTTTTTTACCCAGGTATTTCGCGACAGCTTTTTTCATGCTGACATGCATCCCGGCAATATTTTCGTCGCGCGAGACGGGCGTTACCTGGCCGTGGACTTTGGCATCATGGGCAGTCTTAACCCGACGGATCAGCGCTATCTGGCCGAAAACTTTCTGGCCTTTTTTAACCGCGATTACCGGCGGGTAGCGCAATTGCATATCGATTCCGGCTGGGTCGCCAGGGATACACGTATCGATGAATTCGAGGCAGCAATCCGGACCGTATGCGAACCTATTTTTGACAAGCCGCTCAGGGAAATCTCCTTCGGGCAATTACTCATCCGCCTGTTCCAGGTCGCGCGTCGGTTTCAAATGGAAGTCCAGCCGCAGCTGGTCCTGTTGCAAAAAACCCTGCTAAATATTGAGGGCCTGGGACGTCAGCTTTATCCCGACCTGGACCTGTGGAAAACCGCCAAGCCCTTCCTCGAGCGCTGGATGGCAAAACAAATCGGACCTGGTGCGGTATGGCGTCACTTGCGCGAGAATGTCCCCATGTGGGCTGAGCGCCTGCCGCAACTACCCAACCTGGTCTACGATGTTGTTAACAAGGTCAAACACGAAGGGCTTGAAGTGTCTCTGAGTGAAAAGCAGATGCAGCAACTGCGTGACGAGATGCGGGCCAGCAGCCGTCGCAGTTATGGCGCCATCCTCGGCACCGGATTGCTGGTATCCGCTTCGGTGTTGTGGGCGCTGGACGGCTTTCAGCGCGTGATGGCCGGGCCATTGCCCTTCGTCAGCCTGGTCTTGGGTGTCTTCGGCATGGCAATCCTGTTGGCTGCCTGGCCACGGCACTAACTATTGCTGGCGTGAGGCGAATGCTGTCATCGCTGGATGCTTTTATATAGACAGACACGTAAAGACTGAGTGACAGATAAGGACATGCAAAACAAGACGACGTCTAACGCGGCCGATGCCGTACTCTCGGCGATACGGGAATTTCTCAAGCTGGAATCGGCCAGCGGCATCCTCTTGATCGGCGCCATGGCCCTGGCCATGCTCATGAATAACTCGCCGCTGGACGGGCTGTACCAGGCGTTTATCAAGACGCCCATCGCCGTGCAGATCGGCGCGCTGGTGATCGACAAGCCACTGTTGTTGTGGGTCAACGATGGCCTGATGGCACTGTTTTTCTTTACGGTTGGCCTTGAGCTCAAACGCGAGATCCTCGAAGGCGAGCTGTCCAAATTGTCACAGGTGGCGCTGCCGCTGGCCGGTGCCATCGGTGGTATGCTGGTGCCGGCCTTGATTTATGCGCTGCTGACGCATCACGATCCGGTCTTGCTGCGCGGCTGGGCCATTCCCGCCGCCACCGACATCGCGTTTGCCCTGGGAATCCTGATGCTATTGGGCAAACGCGTGCCCAACTCACTGAAGATTTTCCTGATCACGCTGGCGGTGTTTGATGACGTGGGTGCGATCATCATCATTGCCGTGTTCTATACCCATGAGCTTTCCTACGTGTCACTGATCGTGGCGGGCTGCAGTATCCTGGTACTGGTGTTGATGAACCTGTTGCGGGTAACGCGTATCTCGGCCTATGCCATCGTCGGCCTGGTTTTATGGGTATCGGTATTGAAGTCCGGCGTGCACGCGACCCTGGCAACGGTGATCATGGCCTTTACCATTCCCCTGCGCACCAATAAACCCTCGGTGCGTTCACCGCTGCACCAGCTGGAAAATGATCTGCACCCGATCGTGGCCTATTTTGTCCTGCCGATGTTTGCCTTCGCCAATGCCGGGATTAACCTGGAAAATCTCAGCGTCGAGAGCCTGACCCATCCTGTACCGATCGGCATTGCGCTGGGCCTGTTTTTTGGTAAACAGCTGGGAGTGTTCAGCTTTGCCTGGCTGGCAATCAAGACTGGCATTGCCAGTAAGTCACGCGATGTCGACTGGCTGTCGCTCTACGGGGTTGCCGTGTTGTGCGGAATCGGTTTTACCATGAGCCTGTTTATCGGCACGCTGGCATTCAGTCCGGGTGACTTGCCAACCGGAATCGATGAACGCCTGGGGATTTTACTGGGTTCATTGTTTTCGGCGACCCTGGGTTATTTTCTGTTGCGTTACAGCCTGAAACGCAAGCGGCGCAAAATGCAGGAGTCGGATCAACCGGCAAATTGACTAAACGGTTTTACCTTGCTGATCAGGCTGGCCTGCGGCCGGGCAACATAAAATCCCTGGATGTAATCCACTCCACTTTCCTTGAGTAGCGTCAGGACCTCCGCAGATTCGACGAATTCAGCAATGGTCTCCTTGCCCAGGCTGTGCGCGATATTGGTAATGGAGCGTACGATGGCCATGTCCATGGGATCGGTGGTGATATCCTTGACAAACATGCCATCGATCTTGATGTAATCCACCGGCAGGCGTTTCAGGTGTGAGAAGGAGCAATAGCCGGTACCGAAATCATCCAGGGCAAAACGACAGCCCAGTTTGCTCAGGCTTTCAATGAGGCTGCAGGCAGCACGTATATCATTGATCGCGCAGCTCTCGGTAATTTCAAACAGGAAGCGCGAGGGTTCCAGTTGATACTTTTTTATGCCCTGCTGGAACAGAGGTACCAGCATGTCCGGATCCAGGCTCTGGCCGGAGAGATTGACGGTGAAACTGATGTTTTTGTTTTCCGGCCCGAGTTCGGCCATACGTTGCATGGCCGCATTTAACACCCATTGATCAATGTCGCGCATCATATTGAAACGTTCGGCAGTGGGCAGGAAGGCGTTGGGTGAGATTGGCTCGCCATGGCTGTTATGCAGGCGCAGCAGGACTTCGTAGGTATGGCAGCAATCGGCTTTGGTCTTGATGATGTGTTCGCACAAATTGCCCTGTGACGGGAGATCATCGAGGTCGACCTCGTGTAAAGAAATGATCGGCTGGTAGTAAAGCTGGAAGTTGTCTTTTTCAAGTGCCTGGTGCAGGCGGACTGACCAGCCCAGCTCCATATCCATTGCCAGCTTGTTGTCGTGTTCCTGGCTATACAAATGGCTGGCATTGCGGCCCTTGCCTTTGGCAATGTGGCAGGCAATGTCGGCATTGGACAGGACTTCGCCTGGCGATGTGGTTTCAGAGTTGATTAAGGCAATGCCGATGCTGGCATTGACCTTATAATTGCGGCCTTCGCGTTCGAAATTGTATTCGGACATCATGCTGCGGAATTTTTCCGATACTATTAATGCACTGTCCTTGTTGACATTGCGCAATAAAATCCCGAATTCATCTCCACCCAGGCGACCCAGTGTATCGGTTTGGCGCAGGCGGTTCTGTAGCTGGCCACCGATTTCGATCAGGAGTTCATCGCCGGCGGCATGGCCGATTGTGTCGTTGATGTATTTGAAGCGATCGAGATCGATATACAGTAGCGCGCTTTGTTCGTCACTACGCTTGAGCCGCTGGACTTCCTGCTCCAGGGTGTCTTCCAGGTATTTGCGGTTAAGCAACTTGGTCAGCGGATCGTGATTGGCCTGCCATTTGAGTTCCTGCTCAAGCAGTTTGCGCACGGAGACGTCGCGAAACGCCACCACGGCGCCTTCCAGCTGGCCGTCAATCCGCAGTGGAAAGATGGTCAGCTCAACCTGCATGGGCGAGCCATCGGCGTGGTTAAAAATGGATTCGATCCCGTGCATTTCACTGCCATCCTGAATGGCGCGCTCCAGGTAATGCGTGTCGGGCAGGGTGGAGGTATCCGTCAGATTCTCGTAGATGTGAAACAGTATCTCGGCATGTTTACCCTGCAGCTGATCCGCGCTGTCATAACCAAGTAATTGACGTGCGGCAGGGTTGGTAAACGTGATCATGCAGTTACGATCAACCCCGTACACTCCGTCACCCACCGAGCTGAGAATACCTTCGAGGCGGCTGCGTTCCTGTTCGATGCGCTTGGTATAGCGTACGCTGCGGCTCATGGAGGCGACGCGGGCATTGAACAGGTCGTCGGCCTCGTTTTTGAACATGCACTCCACGGCCCCCGCGGCGAGCGAGCTTTGGATGACCTTGTCGAGATAGGTGCTGGTGAGTACAGCCGGAATAATCGAGGCGGTATGGGGGTTATTGCGCAGGCGCCGGCACAGGGCGTCACCATTTTCGTCCGGCATGAAGTAATCGATGATGGCGATATCGAATTTTTCCTGCAATGCTTTTTCGAAGGCCTCGCCGGCACAGGAGGCGGTGGCGGTCTCATAGCCGCATTTATCCAGCAGCTTGCGGAATTTCACCCGCGCGGTGGGTGAATCATCCACCAGTAATACCCGGATGGACATGTTGGTTTCCTGGCTACAACAGGGCTCGAAGTCCTGTTGGCTGAACAGCGTGGGCAGGGTCTTGATGGTGTCTTCATAGGTGTCCCACATCAGGAAGGCGGTTTGCATGCGCCCGGAGACCCAGCCCATCTTGGCAGAGTCGGCGTCATGGGCCAGTACCAGTAGCGGCAGATTGGCATAGGGCGGCTCACTCAGGGTGGCAAGTAATTCATCGGTACTGGGATGGGTCTGGTTGGGCCAGCCAAGGATGATGCCTTGATAGCCCGTACTGGCATCGCTGCTGGTGAGCAGGGACAGGCCCGATTCAAAATCCTGGGCGATTTCCACATCGTAATTGTGCCGCATAAGCAACTTATGCATGGCATGCCGCAGGGTGGCGGATTTTTCAATGAACAGGATTTTGCTCATGAGAGTCTTACCCCAACGTTGCCTCCTGGCCTGTGACCTGCATTGCACCGTCTTTGGGCAAGGCTCATGAATTCTTAGGGTTTTTGTATCGGACGGGCCAGCGGCCGTCTTTAAGGTTATTTTGAGTGTGGGAATAGCAGGAGCGCCCCCGGACGGGGCGCCCCAGTTAGGGCTAACTTATTGTTTTTTATTGAGCTTCAGGGCGCTGTTGTCTCCGGCCATGAGCTTGGCATTGCGTTCCTTGAGCGAGGCGATCAGGCCGTCCAGGCCTTTTTGCTGGATTTCGCTGGCAAAGCTGGTCTTGTAGGTGGTAATCACGGAAACGCCCTCGACACTGACGTCAAAGACCTTCCAGCCACGCTGGGTTTTCAGCATCTGGTAGATAATTGGCACCGGTTTGCCGTTCTTGGGCTGGACTGTCGAGCGGATGGTGACCTGGTTGCCCTCGATCTTGCCCGGATCCTGGAAGGAGATGAGCGACATGCTCAGTTTTTCGTCATGGCTGTTGAGGTATTCCGACAGGGCCGAGGAATAAAACCGTAACAGCAGGTTACGAAAGGTCTTGATGAATTCGATCTTTTGCGGGGTGCTGGCGCTATTCCAGGTCGGCCCCAGCACGTACTTGGAGGCAGTGATGATGTCGATGTGCGGCAGCAGGATCTTTTCGATGAGTTTTTCCGTCATCAGGGGGTTACCCTTGATCTTGTCCCGGTTCTGGTTGAGGGCGTCGATCATCTTGGTCGCCGTGTTTTTGAGCAAGATTTCAGGTGACTCACTGGCCTTGGCCTGGGCAACCTGGGTCAGGCCCAGGCATAAGCCCAGAAACAGGATGGAGAGAAACGTTTTCAGTGTGTTTGGTTGGCGCATAAGACCCCCGGTTGTCATTTGCTGTACCTTTTAATATATGCTGGTGTGATTCGCAACTTGGACCGCTCATGGTGTGATCAGTTTATTCTTGCCTTGTGGTATGGTTGTCGCCCGTTTATTCATCTCCAGCAAGAAGGCTGCTGAGGCAGGAGGTATACCGTGAAACAGTTCGATACCAGTCGTGGCGGTTTCCCGCAGGTGCGCATGCGCCGCATGCGGCGCGATGATTTTTCCCGGCGCCTGATGCGGGAGTCCCATCTCAGCTGTGATGATCTTATTTATCCCATGTTTGTCCTCGAAGGTCAGAACCAGCGTGAACCCATTGCCTCCATGCCGGGAATTGAACGTGTCAGTATCGACATTTTGCTGGAAGAAGCTGAACAGCTGGTGAACCTGGGCATTCCGGCCATCGCCCTGTTCCCGGTCACGCCGGTCGAGAAAAAGTCCCTGGATGCCGCCGAGGCCTATAACCCGGATGGCCTGGCGCAGCGCGCCGTGCGAGCACTCAAGCAGGCCGTGCCGGAACTGGGCGTGATTACCGACGTGGCACTGGACCCGTTTACTACCCACGGACAGGATGGCCTGATCGATGCGAGTGGTTACGTCATGAACGAAGAGACCGTGAACGTGCTGGTCAGGCAGGCGCAATCCCATGCCGAGGCAGGTGCCGATGTGGTGGCGCCCTCGGACATGATGGACGGGCGGGTTGGGCGAATTCGTGCGGCTCTGGAGGACACTGATTATATACACACGCGCATCCTCGCCTACGCGGCGAAATACGCGTCCAGTTATTACGGCCCGTTCCGCGATGCGGTGGGCTCGGCCGCGAACCTGGGCGGCGGTAACAAATATACCTATCAGATGGATCCGGGCAACGGTGACGAAGCCCTGTGGGAAGTGGCGCTGGACCTGGAGGAAGGCGCCGACATGGTCATGATCAAACCGGGCATGCCGTACCTGGATATCGTGTGGCGGGTAAAAGAGGCATTCGGTGCGCCGACCTTCGTCTATCATGTCAGTGGTGAATACGCGATGTTAAAGGCCGCCAGTCAGAATGGCTGGCTCGACGAACGTGCGGTGGTGATGGAGGCCATGCTCGGGTTCAAGCGCGCCGGTGCCGATGGCATCCTGACTTATTACGCCAAGCAGGTGGCGCAATGGTTGAAACAAGGTTGACAGGCTAGCTCATCATCTATGTCTGACCTCTTTGATTTTGAACGGCGCAAGGATCAATACGGTGTGATGGGGAATCCCATTACCCACAGCAAGTCGCCGCAAATCCACACGATGTTTGCGCAACAGACCAGTCAGCACCTGGAATACAATGCTATTCATGTTGATCTCGGTGGCTTCGATCAGGCCGTGGGAAATTTTGACGCCAGCGGCGGCAAGGGGCTGAACATCACCGTGCCGTTCAAGCAGGAAGCCTATGCCCTGGTGGATGAGCGCAGCGAGCGTGCCGAACGGGCCGGCGCCGTTAACACTATCAAGTTTGAAAACAATCACCTGCTGGGTGATAACACCGATGGCGTGGGCCTGGTCAATGACCTCACGCAGAATCACCAGATCCAAATACAGGGTAAGCGCATTCTGTTAATGGGTGCGGGTGGGGCCGCGCGCGGCGTGCTTGCACCATTACTGGCCTGCGAACCCAATATATTAGTAATAGCCAATCGCACACCGGACAAGGCCGTGGCCCTGGCGCGGACCTTTGCCGACCTGGGCAAGGTCAGTGGTTGCGGCTATCACGAACTGGGTGAACAACAGTTTGATATCGTGATTAATGCAACCGCTGCCAGCCTGCAGGGCGAGCTGCCGCCACTGCCCGATACCTTACTGGCAGCCGGTGCCGTGTGTTACGACATGATGTACGGCAAGACCACGCCCTTCATGCAATGGGCCAGTGAGCACGGGGCAGAGCAAGTGCTCGATGGTCTGGGTATGCTGGTAGAACAGGCGGCGGAATCTTTTTATATCTGGCGTGGCGTGCGCCCCAAAACGGCGCCAGTGATTGAGGTATTGCGTCAGCAACTCACCGCGAAATAAGCCTACAAAGCTTTAAAGTATTTCCCAGCAAAAATATATAGAGTCTTATAACGAAACACAGCGTAAACTCGCGGCAAAATAACCATATCGCCACTCAGTTGTTTATTGGATGGTAATGATCTCGGCATTCGTTTTATCCGTATCTTTCGTTGGTTTTTTAGGAAACACTGCACGTACACAATCCACCGCCTGTTTGGAAACCTGCCGATGAAACCGGGCCTGGCAGCTTTGTAGTTGCATATGCACACTACCGATATCCGTTGGTACGGGCTGGCGGCGTAACTCCCGCGCACAAAGCTCATAGCGATAAATCCCGAACACGATGTCGTTGAGATGGGGATAGTCGTAAGTCTCATCCACGATCTGGTACATCTGGTGTAACAACCGGGTGCTATTTTTGTGCAGGGGTGGCAGGGTGCGCAGCATGGCCAGCTTGTCCTTGCCCTTGTTGCGCAATTGTACCGCGGTACGTGCCGCATCCATCTCCAGGCGGCACTCGCTGTGAATCTCGTGTTGGCTGGGCCCCATGGCACATCCCGCCAGTACGAGCGAGCCAATCCCAAGCAATAAAAATCTAGTCTTCATCGTCGATTGCGAACTTACCGGCTTCGTAGTCGCGAATAACCTGGCGTGCCGCAGCTTCGTCTGCTGCGCCGACCTGGACCTGGATCAGATTGATCACGGGCAGTTCGCCCAGACCGCCCTGGAGATAGTGACCGGAGACGTAGGCCTCGATACCCTGTTGTTCCAGCAGGTTTTTAACGATGTGGGCTTCGGTCGTGGAATTGGCGGAATAGACACTAACCATGGTGAATACCAGAGATGAATTGGCGCAAGGGTAACACGAATGCCGATCGGCAGCGGCCTATTCGTTTATCAGCGCGGCCAGCTTGTGCCTGATTGCCGGCGTGTTCCAGTCGATGCCACCGAACAGGGCGTAGCGGATGCGGCCGTGCTTGTCGATGATATACGTGGTCGGGAAAGCGAATACATGCCAGGCCTTGAGGGCCTTGCCGTCTTTATCCAGTACGATCGGGAAACTGACATGGACGCGTTTGCGGATAAATTGCGTGACTGCGCTGGCGTCTTCAGCCATGTTGACGCCGAGAATGGTGAAGGCCTTGCCTTTGAAATGATCGGCAAGCTGCTGCATGGACGGCATTTCGTGGACACAGGGTGGACACCAGGTGGCCCAGAAGTTGACCAGCACCACGCGGCCCTTGAAGTCAGCAAGATCCAGGGTCTTGCCGTGCACGGTTTGCAGTCGCAGCGGCGGGGGAACAGGATTCCCCTTGTACGCTGACAGGCTGTGTGCTTTTTTACCTTCGCGTGCTTTCGGTGCGGCCGCGATCGTCTTGACGGCCTGGCGTGTTTGCGCTGGTTGTTGCAGTAGAAGCTGTATTGCGGTGTGCAGCCTTGCCGCCAGGTGGGTGCCGGCCTGTTGTTCATGCTTGCTGGCATCGGCGCGAAAATAAAATCGATCACGTATCCCGTGCAGTGGCCAAAGATACACATCACTGCCGCCCTGTCGCAGGCCGGACAGGGTCTGGTTCAGTTTCCAGTACCAGGGCGATTTGTCCGGTTGCATCAGCACGATGGTCTGATTGGTGGCGCGCACGATCGGCATTAATTTTCCTCGCAGACCGGGTTCGGGTGTCTCGACAAAACACTTGGGACTGAGCAGGATGGTGCCGCGTAATTGCCGGTTCGCGGGATGCTCCAGTTGCCATTGCCGGATGCCGCGTAACACCGGGATGACGCCGCGGCCACTGGTACCGACAATCACCTGTTTGCCGGTTTTGGCCGCGGCCTGGATCACATCGGCAAAGGCCGTGTTAGGTACCCGCTCCATGTTATTGGGCGTGTTGGGTAGAAAATAACTTTCCAGCAGGTCCAGTAACCAGGTCTCGACGCCGTGGTCAGCGAGTTGTTGCATCAGCTGCTGATCGACCTGTTGAATGCCCACTTCATTGGCCTGCCAGATAAAGATGAGATTGCCCCTGGCCGGTCGGACCTGGACGTCAATGTCAGCATTACGTGCCTTGATGGTCAGATCGTTGGCATGGGCGGATGTGACGCCCAGCCAGGACAGGATCAGGAGGGCACAAAAACAAAGGTGACGGTGTGACATAGTGAGGGCTGGTTTTGTTAAGATTAGTGCCTTGTACCAAGAAAAACCTTTGTATTATAGGAGCATAAATGTGAGAAAGTGGCAATGCTTGATATGTGGCTTTATTTATGACGAAGCGGAAGGCTGGCCGGATGATGGCATTGCCCCGGGCACGCGTTGGGAAGATGTTCCCGATGACTGGCAGTGCCCCGAATGTGGCGCAAGCAAAAGCGATTTTGAAATGGTGCAGGTCTGAGGCCTGCGCGGGGAAAAAACATGACTGACACCATCGTTATTATCGGAACCGGTCTTGCGGGATATACCCTGGCAAGGGAGATCCGTAAACGCGATGGTGAGGTTCCCCTGTGTCTGATCACCCAGGATGACGGGGCGTCTTATTCCAAGCCGATGATATCCAATGCTCTGGGCAAACAGAAAACCCCGGATAAATTGGTTATGGCGAGCGTGGATAAGATGCGCGTCGACCTCAATGCCGAGATCCTGGCGCATAAATCCGTGACGGCGATTGATCAAGTCAGGCGCAGCATCGAGCTGGATGATGGCAGCACGGTGGACTACGCCCGTCTGGTGCTGGCGGTCGGGTCACAGGTCGTCAGGCCGCCCTTGCAGGGAGATGGCCTTGATCATGTATATAGTATCAACTCGCTTGAAGACTATCGCGGATTTCGCCGGCGCATCGAGGGTTGCCACAGCGTCGCCATTATCGGTCCCGGTTTAATCGGTTGTGAATTTGCCAATGACCTGATCAGTGCCGGCTATGAGGTGCATGTCATCGGCCCGGATGCGTGGCCCCTGAGTCGTTTGTTGCCGGCCCAGGCCGGTGCCGCCGTGCGCGAGGCCCTCGAGAAAATTGGGGTGCACTGGTATTTGCATCGTATTGCCCAGGCCGTGCAGTTGGCAGACGGCAAGGTTAACGTGGTGATGGACAATGAGCGTCAGCTCCAGGTCGACGTCGTGTTGTCCGCCATCGGTTTGCATGCCAATACGACGCTGGCCAATGCCGCCGGTTTACATATCAATCGAGGCATCGTTGTGGATCGCAAGTTGTGCAGCAGCGACCCGCATATCTATGCCTTGGGCGATTGCGCTGAGGTTGAGGGCATGGTGTTACCCTTCGTCATGCCGTTAATGCAGCAGACGCGTGCCCTTGCTGCAACCCTTACGGGGACACCAACAGACGTGAGTTATCCTGCCATGCCGGTGCTGGTCAAAACCACCAGTTATCCGGTCATCGTGTCACCGCCACCGTATGAGGCACAGGGTGCCTGGGAGGAAGAAATTCTGGACGGCGGTGTGAAGGCGCTATTCAAATCCGGGCAACACGTGCTGGGCTTTGCCCTGACCGGCGCTGCCACGAGCGAGCGCCAGGCCCTGATGAAGTTATTGCCGAAGGTCATGCCCTAATAAAGCGTGATCGGCGCGTCGCTGTTACCGTCGTG
>JARRNT010000038.1:0-21367 GCA_037384645.1 Gammaproteobacteria bacterium
CCCGTGCCAGGCGGACTGAAATCAAATACCTGTTAGGGGTATAAACAATCATCCCGGCAGAAGGCCCCAGCCCCTGCAAATCACAACACAAACACATAAGTGCCGAACCCGCAGCAACTAAGAACTTCTTGCCGGCGTAGCGTCTTACTCGCTGATAACCAGCCTGGCAAAACAAACGACCGTGTCAGGCCGACGTGCTACTGCAAGCAAAACCAGCTAGGGATGAGGACTGCCACCTGAAACGCCCTGTCGCTGCGAGTCGCACAATGGGTGCCGCAGCAACAGCAACTATTGCCGGCATGCATATCGTGTCTTGTTCGGAGAATAACCTGAGCGGAGAAAGACAAAGAATGAGAAGATGGTGGGTCGTGAAGGATTCGAACCTTCGACCAATTGGTTAAAAGCCAACTGCTCTACCGACTGAGCTAACGACCCAGATGTTCTTCTTGCAGAGGATTTACCCGACAGCACCGCGGCTTGTCAGGAAAGCGCGCATTTTACCGGACTCACCGGGATTGGCAACCCCGGTGAGCCGATTTGTTATTACACGGCCTCCAGCTGACGCAGGCCAGAAGGCAGCAGTTTCATATCGACCAGGGAGGTAGTCAGGGCCTTGAGGAAGGTCGCCTCCTTCTCGTAGACCAGCTTGTAGTACTGGATCTTCATGGTCAGGGCACTGCCAAACACGATGCTGAGAAACACCATGAACGAGCCCAGGGCCATGGTCGAAATACCGGTGATACCCTGGCCGATGGTACAACCCAGCCCGAGTACGCCACCGAAGCCCATCAGGATGCCGCCGATGATGTGGGTGATGAAGTCTTTGAATGAAGCAAACCACTCGATACGGAAGCTGCGGCTGAACAACGCCCACAGGAAGGAACCCAGCAGTACGCCGAATACCGATACCACACCGAAGGTCAGAAAGTTGGTTTTGGCGCCCTGGATGGCGTAACCGAAGACCTGGCCGAGGGGACTGACAAACGTAAACGACTGCGGCAACAGGTTGGTACCGCCGTTCTTGGGTTTACCGACGGCACTGTTCATATTGAAATCCCAGTTGTTGTAGAATTGGGTCAGGCTCTGGTGACTGCCACTATCGCTATTTAACAGGATGTTGGAAGTCACATACCAGGCAGCAATGACAGCAACGCCAATCACGATACCGGCAAACACATTATCGAAGTTCTTGCGGAAATCCACCGAGCGGAACAGGATATACAGGGACACGATACCAATGATGGACCCCAGAATCAGGCGCATGGTCATGGGCGCAACGCCGACGCTATTACCCACGATACTGCCCAGGTCCTGGTTGCCCTTGAGCGAAACCGAGGCCTTGCCCAGCCAGGGCGCAAAGTAAGACTGGTACCAGGTGCTTGGCAGTTCCTTAAAAGGATCAACCATATAATAAGCCACGATGGCGATCATCAGGAACACGAACAGGGACTTGATATTGCCACCACCTATCCGAATCAGGGTCTTGTTGGCGCAACCACTGCCCAGCGTCATGCCGACACCGAACAGGAAACCGCCCAGAATATAGCGCCCCCATTGGAACTGGCCGCCACGATATGGCGGCAGGGTTGTACTGCTCAAATGCACCAGACCCGACACCTCGAGGACCATGACCCCGATCAGGGCGACGGTAGCGGCCAGGATCCAGGCCCGGAAGCGTCCGGAATCACCCATGTTCACCAAATCCGAGACCGCCCCCATGGTACAAAAATTGGTCTTGTTTACGACCATACCCAGGATCACTGAGATCGCAAAGGTCGACCACAAGAACGCCGACTGGGCATGAAAAAAATTAGCAAAAGTCATCCTCTCACCTCTCAAGCTCTTGATTTTATAGATATTTTAGTCGCGCAGACTGAATAGCTGCCAATTATAGCCTGAACTGTGTTCAGCTGTCAGCGTGCAAAATACAGGGTTTTATTGATAACGGGTCGGGTCTGGCACGTCAGCTTGAAGAAACCCTTCCCGCCGCAGGCGACAGGCGTCACAGCGACCACAGGCGGCGCCTGCCGGGGATGGGTCGTAACAGGATACTGTCAGGCTGTAATCCACCCCCAGGCTGATGCCCCGCTGAATGATTTGCGCCTTGCTCAGGTGGATCAGCGGCGCGCGGATGGCAAAGTGATGCCCCTCAACCCCGGCTCGCGTTGCCAGGTTAGCAAGCCGCTCAAAGGCATGGATGTACTCAGGTCGGCAATCCGGGTAGCCCGAATAATCCACGGCATTGACCCCGATGAAGATATCCAAGGCGCCCAGCACTTCTGCCCAGCCCAGCGCCAGCGACAAAAACACCGTATTACGCGCCGGCACATACGTCACGGGTATCCCGTCACTGGCACCCTCGGGCACGGCGATGCTGGTATCGGTCAGGGCCGAGCCGCCGATTTCATTGAGATTCAGGGTTACCCGTTTATGCGAGGTAATCCCCGCCTGGGCCACCACCCGGCTCGCGGCCTCCAGTTCACAGCGATGCCGCTGACCGTAATCAAAACTGATGGCGTGGCAGGCATAGCCTGCCTGCCGGGCAATGGCCAGGGTCGTGGCCGAATCCAGGCCACCCGAGACGAGTACAACTGCCTTTTTGTCTTGCATCATGAAATCCCCTAACGGCCGGGCTCATCTCCCCAGATAAGCTTATGCAGCTGTATTTGCACGCGAACAGGTAATTGATCCGTCAGTACCCACTGCGCCAGATCGTGCAAAGCCAGCTGGCCATGGCTGGGTGAAAACAATACCTCACAGCGCTTAGCCAGGCCAAACTCTGACAGCCGGGCAACTGCCCAGTCATAGTCATGCCGATCACACAGTACGAATTTGACCTGGTCGTGGGCCGTTAGCAAAGGAATATTCTCATAACGATTACGGGACTCTTCGCCCGAGCCAGGTGTTTTGAGATCCATCACCCTGACCACGCGGCTATCAACACCGGCAATATCCATCGCCCCGCTGGTTTCCAGCGAGACCTGATAACCCTGGTCAGACAAAACTTTCAGGAAATCATAACAGGCCTTCTGGGCCAGCGGCTCCCCCCCGGTCACGGTGATATAGGCTGTTGCATACTTCGCCACTTCATCGAGGATGGCGTCGAATGTCCACCATTCGCCACCACTGAACGCATAACTGGTATCGCAGTAAACACAGCGCAAGGGGCAACCGGTAAGGCGAATAAAGACCGTGGGATAGCCGGTCGTGCGGGATTCGCCCTGCAGGGAATAAAAGATCTCCGTCAGACGCAGCCGCTGGCTGGTCGTCGGGGAGGTAATAGCTTCAGACATCAAGTCCTCGTCTGACTTGCAGGCCTGGTACTCATTGATTGTGCCGGATCTTCCGCAGCAGATTTTGTGCCTGTCCGGCTTCGGTCGTACCCGGGTATGACTTGATCAGCTCATTAAGGATGGTGATGGCATCCTTGTTATTGTTGAGTTCATACTGGCTGTAACCGATTTTCAGCATGGCCTCGGCCAGTTTCGGGCTGTTCGGATAATTATCGATGAGTTTCTGGTAATCGGAAATGGCCTGTTTGAATTTACGCTGGGCGTATTCGGCCTCGGCGATCCAGTACTGCGCGATATGCGCATAACGGCCCTTGGGATATTTGGCGATAAAAGCGCGAAATTCCTTAACTGCCTGGCTATAACGTAAATCACGCAGGGTATCGAATGCCTTCTGGTAGGCCTGTTGTTCGCCCGCGGCATCGACAGGCGCTGCACTGCTGTTGCCGGCAACAGGCGTTGGGGCTTTAGCTTTGGATCCCGCTCCTGAGCCTGCAGCTGCAACAGTGGATGAAACCGCAGCAGGCGCAGCGGCGTTTCCTGTGCCAGCGCCCGGGGCTGCGGCAGTACCCGAACCATTGCGTTCCAGCCTGGTCAATCGCCGATCGATATCAACGTACAGATCACGCTGGCGTTGCTTGAGTTCTTCCAGCTGATGGTTCTGCACCTGCAACTGCCCCCGCAAGGATTCAACCTCGCCCTGCAAGGTATCCATGCGGGACAACATGTCCTGCAGACTCTGGCTATTCAGGATACGTTCCAGACGGGTCACGCGTTGTTGCAGTGTCATCGACTGGGTATTAAAGGTTCCGCTATTACTCGTATTACTATTCTGTGTTGCCGATGTCGCAGGCGGTGGTGAACTCTCACTGCCTGCGTCACCCGTGGGTCGCAACTGAATATCACCCGCCATTGCAAGCTGCCCGATAGACAGGGCACCGCTCACAACACTGACAAACAGAATGTTTTTTATCATTTTTTAGTGACCATTTGGATAAACAATATCAACACGACGGTTCTTGCTCCAGGCAGCTTCGTTATGGCCCAGCGCGACTGGATGTTCTTTGCCGAAGCTTACCACCTGGATCTGGGATTGTGCTACACCCTGTAATTGCATCAACTGGCTTACCGCCTTGGCGCGACGTTCACCCAGCGCAATATTGTATTCTGCCGTACCACGTTCGTCCGTATTACCTTGCAGAACCACTTTGACGTTCGGATGCGTCACCAGGTATTTTGCATGAGCAATCACGATCGGGCGGTCATCGGGAAGAATCTCGGAACTGTCGAAATTAAAATAAACGGTGGTCTTGGATAACGGATTATCAGGGTTATCAAACGGACTACCCTGGAAGCCGCCCTGTTGTTGAGCCGCCCCGGTGGCTTGCTGCTGCCCTGACTGAGCCTGGCCTTGCTGTGCTGCCGTACCGCCCTGTTTGGTCGTAGACGCACAGGCACTCAGCATCAATGCGAACACACCCAATAATAAGACCTTGTTTCCGTGAATCATCTGATAGCTCCTGGATTGTAATGTTATTGATCGTGTAAATACGGTGACCACGCCGGTTGGCGAACCGAACCCCTGGTAAATCGTAACAACTGCCTGGCACGTCCGTCCGACGAGACAATGGCGAGCACGCCCTTGCCATTTCTGTGTGTTGAATAAATTATCATACTCCCATTGGGCGCATAACTGGGTGAATCGTCAAGATTGCCGTTTGACAGCAAGGTCATCTGCCCGGATGCCAGATCCATCACCGCGACGCGATAACGTCCGCCGGTTTCATTAACCATGGCCACTGACTTGCCATCGGGCGACACATCAGCGCGCAGGTTTTGATCGCCATCGAAGGTAATTCGCCGGGGCGAACCCTGCGGGCCGTCCGGACCGACTGCGACCTCGTAAAGCTGGGGTTTGCCGCCACGGTCAGAGGTAAAAATCAGGTTACGACCATCCGGCGTCCAGGTCGGCTCAACATCAATGGCGTAATTATGCGTAATCCGGTGCAACTGATGCGAGGCAAGATCCATGATGTAGATCTCGGCATTGCCATCCTTGGACAGGGACATGGCCATGCGTTTGCCATCCGGTGACCACGCCGGTGACAAATTCGAACCGTCAAAGTGGGTCAGTTGCTGGACGTGCATGGTATAGATGTTCTGGATGTATATCTGCGGCCGCCCGGAGATATATGAGACATAAGCCAGTTTCTGTGCATCCGGTGACCAGACCGGACGCAGGATCGGCATGGAAGACTTCAACAGGATCTGCTCGTTGTAACCGTCCGAGTCAGAGATTGCCAGCTGGTAAGCCCGCTGACCCTTGTTGTTTTTGACCACGGTGACATAAGCCAGATAGGTGTCAAATGCACCACGAATGCCGGTAATCGCCTGAAAGACCAGGTCACTGATGTGGTGGGCGAGTCGGCGCATGGATTTGCCGGGGACCTGGAAACTCTGGCCGATCATCTGTTTACCCTGATCGACGTCCATCAGCTGAAACTGAACCTGGTATTTATTACTCGCCAGCATCTGAATCTTGCCCACGACCAGGTACTTCTGTTTCAGGTTACGCCAGGTCGCATAATTCACCTGGTTGCCTTCGTGCGGCGTCTCCGTCATGTTCTTTTCAGGCATGGGTGAAAAACGGCCACTACGACGCAGGTCGCCTGAAATCACATCGGTCATATGCATGGGTTCAGGATTCACGCCCTGGTACCCGAACGGGACAATGGCGATGGGCGTGGCATTATCCAGCCACAGGGTGACATCGATGGTCAGTCTCGCCTGGCTCGGCGTAATACAGGCCAGGTTGATTGCCAGCACCAGGACAGCAAAGTTGATTTTCTTCCACATAATTTACGATTTCTTGTCAGCTCGTACAGGTAATGTCAGGTTACGAAATTGATCGAATAGCCCGTCGCCCGCCGGTGGTACGGGCAGCGGCGAGGCCGCCTGTATTGCCGCTTTCACGGATTTATCATACACAGGATCGCCACTGCTTTTCGATAATTCGATGTTAACCACGTCACCGGTTGGAATCAATGTAACCTCATATACGCAAACCAGCCCCTTATTGGTGGCGGGTGGCATGACCCAGTGCTGATAGATCTTGTTTTCGATCAGGGTCATGTACTTGTCAATCTCGTCCTGCTTGGCCTTGAGCGCGGCGCGGCGCTGGGCCTCAATCTGCTGTTGTTGCTGCATCTGCTTGGCCTCGGCGGCCAGTTGCTGCTTGAAGGCCTTGTCATTCTGCGCCTGTATCTGGCGCTTGAGTTCCTGGCGGCGTTTACGCTCGGCCGCCTCTTGCTGCAACTTACGCTTGCGCTCGGCTGCCTTTTTCTGTTTGAGCAGTTCTGCCTTCTTTTTGGCAAGCGCAATACGCTGTTGTTCCTGTTTTTGCGCTGCCAGTCGCTTAGCCTGCAGGTCAGCCAGGCGTTTTTGTTCGGCCTTGCGTTGCTCGATCAGCTTCTGGCGGCGACGGCGCTCGCGTTCATCCTGCTCCTTGAAGGAACGCAACTCTTTCTGGACCTGCTTCTGGTCAACCGTCGTGACCTTGACCGTCGGTGCCTGCTTCGTGGTCGCCGCGCGTTCATCCGACTTGAAGTGGAACGTAACCACAAACAGCGCCAGAAAAAACAAATGCACCAAAATCGCGCCCACCGCATACCGCGGATGCTTTTTGACAAGTTCCAGCATCAATGGCTCCGGGTCGGTTTGGTCACCAGGCTGAAATTATTGATGCCGGCCTCATTCAGGGCGGACATGGCATTGATCACCTTGCCGTAATCGGCCTGTACATCCCCCTGGATCAGGATTGGCAGATCCGGGTATTGCTTGCGCCTGGCCACGACGCGGGCAATCAGTACCTTGCTCGAGACCGGCTGTTTGGGCCTGGCGCCCAGATTGACATACAGGCGGCCACTGGCATCGATAGAAACCACGATGGGAGGCTGTTTGCTCTTGGCGACCGGCTTCGCCCTGGCCTCGGGCAATTGTACCCGATAGCCTTCTGTCAACAGAGGCGCTGTAATCATGAAGATCGTCAATAGCACCAGCATGACGTCAATGTAGGGTACGACATTGATTTCAGCCATGCGTTTCTTCTGGTAGCGTTTGTTTGCGTATTGCGCCATGTCGTTATCCCGCGGACAGATCAGGCCCTGGCCTGGCGCTGCAGTACGGTAGAAAATTCTTCAACAAAATTATCATAACGTCCCATGACCCGTTCCAGGTCGTTGGCGAAACGATTGTAGGCAATCACCGCCGGAATGGCCGCAAACAGACCGAACGCGGTGGCCACCAGGGCTTCGGCAATACCCGGGGCAACATCCCCGATCGATGCACTCGCCGAGGAACCCAGGTGCTGAAATGAATTCATAATGCCCCAGACCGTGCCGAACAGACCGACATAGGGGCTGGTGGAACCTACGGTGGCGAGAAACGACAGACTACTTTCGAGATCCTCGTACTCACGATTGAGGGCGACACGCATGGCACGTTGCGCACCTTCCACGATAGACATGGCATCCAGGCTGCTTTGTTTGCGCAGGTGCATAAATTCACGGAAACCTGCTTCGAAAATCGCCTCCATCCCGGTCAGGCGCTGTCGCTGCCCTGCCGCGGAGATGCGTTTATACAGTTCACCCAGGTCGGCGCCGGACCAGAAACGTTTTTCAAAGTCGAGCAATGCCTTGCGTGCACGTTTGAGCACGGCACGCTTGAAAAAGATAATGGTCCAGGAATACATTGAAGCGAGTAACAGCATGCCCATGACGACTTTTACAATCAGGCTGGCCTGTGAGATCAGTTGAATAATAGACAGATTGGTATCCACCGTTACTCCTTATCCCGCCACATTTTGCGGATTATGGGTGGCAATGCGGCAGGTTTGAAGGTACTGGCCTTCAGACAGACGATCCTGACTGTTCCCTTGCACAACAACACACCCGGTTCATTCTGTTTTGTAATTTGTTGCGCCAATGTCATGGTTACAGCAGTGACGTCAACCAGTTGCACATCGATAATTAACGCATCATCCAGGCGGGCGGGTTGCAGATAGTCGACCTCAATATGCCGGACCGCGAATAAGACATTCTGGCTGGTAATGAGTTCAGCCTGGTCAAACCCCAGTTCGCGCAACCATTCGGTCCGCGCCCGCTCCATGAATTTTAAATAATTTGCATAGTAAACAACACCGCCAGTGTCAGTATCTTCGTAATAGACCCGCACTGTCCATGAGAACCCGTTCACGCTTTACCAATCCTTCTGGTTTTGACCTGCAGCACAGCGATCAATTATCTCCGAACAGGTCCAGTGCTGCCTGGGTATCGACTTTCGTTGCCGGCGTCGCCAGGCCGAAGTGACGATAGGCATTGGGCGTTGCCACGCGGCCGCGCGGCGTGCGCATAATGAAACCCTGCTGGATCAGAAACGGTTCGAGCACATCTTCGATGGTATCGCGTTCCTCGCCGATAGCCGCCGCCAGGCTGTCAAGACCGACCGGGCCGCCTTCGAATTTCTCAATGATAGTCAGCAACAGCTTGCGATCCATCATATCGAAGCCGCTGGCGTCCACGTCGAGCAAATCCAGTGCCTGTTGCGCGACCTGGGCCGTGACTTCACCGTTTGCCTTAACCTGGGCGAAATCACGCACCCGGCGTAACAGGCGATTGGTAATGCGCGGCGTACCGCGTGAACGTTTGGCAATTTCCAATGCCCCGGCGTGATCAATCTCGATGCCCAGGATACCCGCTGAACGTTTCACGATGTTGACCAGATCATCGCTGTTGTAAAATTCCAGGCGCTGGACAATACCGAAGCGATCGCGCAGAGGCGAAGTCAGCAAACCGGCCCGGGTGGTGGCTCCCACCAGGGTAAACGGCGGCAAATCCAGCTTGATCGAACGGGCCGCCGGGCCTTCGCCGATCATGATATCGATCTGGTAGTCCTCCATGGCCGGATACAGAATCTCCTCGACCACGGGACTCAGACGATGGATCTCGTCCACGAACAGGACATCGCGCGGTTCCAGGTTCGTGAGAATGGCGGCGAGGTCGCCGGGACGTTCCAGCACCGGGCCGGAGGTATGCTTCAGGTTAACTTCCAGCTCGTGGGCGATGATATGTGACAGGGTCGTCTTGCCCAGCCCCGGCGGTCCGAAAATCAGGACGTGGTCCAGAGCCTCCTGGCGCGCCCGTGCCGCCTCGATGAATATACCCATCTGCTCGCACACTGCCGGCTGGCCGACGTAATCTGTCAGTTTGAGCGGACGCATGGCCCGATCGAAGGCATCGTCGCCACGCTGGCTGCCGGCAGAGATCAAACGTGATTCGTCATGCATATAAATAAGTATGCCTTAATTCACCGCCGCCTTCAGCGCCAGGCGAATAATGGCCTCGCTTTCAAGACCGCTGGTATCCACATGTTGTATCAGGCGGGATGCCTCCTGTGGTTTATAGCCCAGGGAAACCAGGGCGCTCAGGGCATCACGTTCCGGGCTGGAGCCAGTCGTCGATTCTTCCGAGGCCGTGGCGTCCGTGTGGCCGGAGACCAGTTCCACCGGCATAGCATCCAGCCGGTCGCGCATCTCGATAATCAGGCGTTCCGCGGTTTTCTTGCCGACGCCAGGCAGCCGGGTCAGGCTCGACGCGTCTTTTTGCTGGACGCAACGGGCAAATTCGGCGGCACTGATCCCCGAGAGGATCGTTAAGGCCAGTTTGGCCCCCACACTATTTACCTTGATCAGATGGCGAAACAACTGGCGTTCGGCCGCCGTGGCAAAACCACAGAGCACATGGGCATCTTCCCGCACGATGAGATGGGTATGCAGGGTCACCTTTTCCCCCACGTCCGGTAACTGGTAAAACGTCGACATCGGGGCATCCACTTCGTAGCCAATGCCGTTTACCTCGACCAGTAACTGGGGTGGCTGCTTTTCCAGCAAAATTCCGCTAATTCGCCCTATCATCAGTCACCTATCTCCATCGGGTATGCCGCCGCCGCGTTAACGGCAGGTGCACCGGCGTGTTGCGGACATGGCCGTGACACAGTGCCACCGCCAGGGCATCCGCCGCATCGCTTTGCAAATCCTTGGGCAGGCCGAGAATGGCGCTGACCATGTGCTGAACCTGGGGTTTGCCGGCATTGCCACGCCCCACCACGGACTTTTTGATCACGGCCGGGGCGTATTCATACACGGGAATATCCTGCAGGGAAATCGCGGAGATGGCGCTGCCCCGGGCCTGACCGAGCTTGAGGGCCGACTCGACATTACGGTGGACGAAGACACTCTCGATCGCCGCCTCCTGTGGCTGAAACTCTTCGATCAGCTGGCTTATCCCCTGGTGAATCCGCTTCAGGCGTTGCGCCAGCTCGCCATCGCCAACGCGCAAACAGCCATGCTGCAGTGCCACTGCGCGATTACCGCGCAATTCCACCACGCCGTAACCAGTGAGGCGCGAGCCGGGGTCGATGCCGAGGATGCGTATCATGCGGACATCATCATCGAATCAGGACAGTTTCGCCAGTACCTCGTCGGAAAAATCAGCATTGGTATAGACATTTTGCACGTCATCCAGATCTTCGAGCATGTCGACCAGGCGCACCACTTTCTCGGCGTCATCCAGGCTCAGCTGGACCTCGGTCGCCGCCTGCATGGTCACTTCCGCAGACATCGGGTTCAGACCTGCCGTTTTCATGGCATCCTTGACGCCATTATATTCCTCGGCCGTGGTCCAGACATCGATACTGCCATCATCATTCGTGACCACATCCTCGGCACCGGCTTCCAGTGCGGCCTCCAGGATGGCCTCTTCATCGCTGCCGGCCGGATAACTCAGGATCCCCCGCTGGCTGAATAAATAGGCCACCGAACCGTCGGTCCCCAGGTTGCCACCGGTCTTGGTAAAGGCGTGACGAATGTCGGAGACGGTCCGATTACGGTTATCGGTCAGGCAATCGACCATCACGGCCACTCCGCTGACACCATACCCCTCGTAGCGGATCTCTTCGTAGTTTTCGGTATCCCCGGCCCCCGTGCCCCGCTTGACGGCGCGATCGATGGTGTCACGGGTCATGTTCGCGGCCAGGGCCTTGTCGATGGCCGTGCGCAGACGCGGATTGCTGTCAGCGTCGCCTCCCCCGACCCTGGCGGAAACGGTAATTTCGCGGATTAATTTGGTAAAAAGCTTGCCTCGTTTGGCGTCCTGGGCTGCCTTGCGGTGCTTGATATTCGCCCATTTGCTGTGTCCTGCCATGATGCCCTCATCGTTACGAAACAGCGCAGATTCTAGCATCCCCGTCGCGCAGGCAAAAATGCGACGGCTGGACAAAAACAGGAAGCTGGGTTCAGTGGCGGATCAGGTGTCCGGCAGGTAGATCGCGGTTTCCTCGTGACTGCCCTGGCCACTGTCGAAAATGAAGGTGTGCTTGCCGACCTGGATCTTGTCGCCATGCTTGAGCAAATGTTTTTCCATGCCGACGCCGTTGACCAGGGTGCCATTGGTGCTATTGAGGTCCTCGATGTAATAGTCGTAATGCCCGTCGAGGTAGGCACTTTCTTCCCGCACCAGGCGGGCATGATGTGAACTGACCGCGGCATCGTCCAGCTGGATATCATTTCCCGGCTTGCGGCCGAGGGTCACCTCACCCTTTTCCAGCGAGTAATCACGTAAATTCACGCCGTCGTGCACCAGAATCAATTTCGCCATGCTAATCCCTTATCAGGTTGATTCGTTAAACTGCAGTTTGGTCCCGGCGACCTCAATGACATCGCCGTTTTTCAGCGACTGGCTTTGCGCCCCGATGGGCTTGTTATTCAGGCGTGGTGGATTGCCCTTGTCACCTACGCCACTCATCGGCATCAGGAAGAAATTGTTTCCGCGCCTGGCGATCACGGCGACCTGCACGCCGGGTGAGCCGAGCGTGGTATAGGGTTTATTCAGTGGTATCTGTTCCCCGGTCTTGGGACCGTTCAGGACCTTCACCACCCCGGATTTTGCCGCCGCAGCCGGCTTGGTTTCCACGGTCGCGGCCTGAATCATCACGGTCTTGTCGAACTGGCCAGACACTTCATCGACAAACTTGAACTCATGACGTCCGATTTTCACCACGTCACCGTTATTGAGCTGGCGCTTGGTAATCCGCTTGCCATTGAGGATAACCCCATTGGTGCTACCCATGTCTTCGACATAAACATTCTTATGTTTCAGGAACGCAGCATGCTCTCCACTGACCGTGGGATCCTCAAGATGGATATCGTTTTCTGGTTTACGGCCAACCGTCGTGCGTTCTTTCTCGATTTTATACTCGCGTATCACCGCACCTTCATGCATCAATATCAAGCGTGGCATGTCTGGTCATCCCCCTGATCGGTTTTCATCATTGTCGCCTAAGTCCAGCTCCTGGCTTTGCAACGACGACAGGCCACGATCGTCGGAAAAGGCCTCGTGCATGGCAACCAGGATCACCGAGATATTATCCGTGCCACCGCGTTCATTCGCCATATCCACAAGATACTGGGCTGCATCGCCAAGGTTATCCCGCTGGGTAACGAGAATTTTTGCCATATCCTGTTCGGTCAGCAAATCACTCAAGCCATCCGAGCACATCAAATAGACATCATCGATGTCCAGCGTTTCCGTGGTGACATCCACCTCCACGTTCGGGGCAATCCCCAGGGCACGGGTAATCAGGTTACGGCTGGAGGATACCATCGCCTCTTCCTGGCTCAGATAGCCATTGTCGATCATTTCCTGGACCAGGGAATGGTCCAGGGTCAGCTGTTTGAACTCGCCGTTGCGCAGGCGATAAATGCGCGAATCCCCCACATGAGCATAGGTTACCTTATCTTCATGGAACAGGGTCAGGACCACCGTGGTGCCCATGCCGGCACACTCGATACGGTGATTGGCCTGCTCATGGATTTCCTCATTGGCATAGATCACGGCCTCGCGCACGGCCTCTTCGCACTTGATGAGTTTGCTTTCCACCATGTCCGGCGTCAATACATCGAGCAGGGCATCACGAATCGCGGTCACGGCCAGTTCACTGGCAATTTCCCCGGCATTGTGACCACCCATTCCATCGGCTAGCATGACCAGACCGAGCTCGATGTCCCAGCTAATGCTGTCTTCATTGTGCTCGCGGCTAAGTCCGACATCAGTCAGACCGTACACTGCCAGTTTTATACCATTAGCTAACACATCTACCCCTTGCTACAGACGCTCCAGACACCGTTCCAGTGCACTGGAAATACGTTCCCCACTCTGAAAACGGTTATCCGCTTCCTTCGCCAGCGACTTGTTAATTATTCGACTCACACATGATGGCAAATCCGGCCGAAACAGGCGCACATCCGGGTGCTTTTCATTAGCGATCTTGTACATCAAACTGGCCAGAGATTCACCAATAAAGGGCAATTCCCCGGTGAGCATCTGGTATATGGTAACGCCCAGCGAGAATAAATCCGAGCGACCATCCACCTTCATGCCAGCGAGTTGTTCCGGTGACATATAGGATGGGCTGCCCAGTATGGTTCCCGTCTTGGTCTTGCTTGAGTCAGTCAGGAATGCCACCCCAAAGTCAGTGACCTTCAACACGCCGGTCTCTCTATCATAGATGATATTGGCCGGTTTAACGTCGCGATGCACCACGCCGTTCTGGTGTGCATAATCCAGGGCATCCGCCACTTTGACAAGAATCTGGAAGACCTCCTTGGCCGGCAGCAATTTATCCGGCTTGCAATAATAAAGCAGGTTATGCCCCTTAAGGTAGTCCATGGCAATGTAGGAAAGGTCCTCGTCTTCGCCGACATCGTAAATAGTGACAATATTCGGGTGATTGAGTCTGCCTGCGGTTTCCGCTTCGCGGAAAAAGCGTTCCTTGACCTCTTCGAGTTTTTCGCCTTCGAACTCCTGCGCCAGCACCATCGTCTTGATGGCAACGGTGCGGCCGATTTTAGGATCCATGCCCAGGTAAACCATACCCATGGCGCCGCGTCCGAGTTCACGGTCGATGGTATAGCGGCCGAGGGTGGGTTTTTGCACGCCTGAATTTTCCAGGATCAGGGTTGAACTGAGATTCGCTGCATTATTGGGTGCCATGGAATAGGCATGTGATGCCTGCTTGGTGCGCTTGATACGATCTTCTATATCACGGAACTTGGGGTCCTGGGACTGGATATATTCCAGCACGGCCACGCCCTTGTTGTACTGGCGCTTTCGCTCATAGTCGAGTGCCAGATTATACATATAGTCAAGCACCGTTTCGTTACTGGTACACTTGCGATAACGCTCGAAGGCCTGATCCAGCTGCCCCTGGGAATGAAACGACTGGCCCAGTAACAGGTTGGCAGTCGACAGTTCATTCTGGATACGACCGACACTGCTCGCCAGCATGTGCTTGATGCTCAACAACAGGTGTCCCACGATCAGAGCCAGCAGCGGCACCATCAATGGAACCCAGGTGGATTTACCGATCATCAGGATGAAATGCGCATTGAGGATCCCCAGTGCCAGTACCACACTGAAGGCCAGCCCGGTACTGAAGCGCAGGCGTGGCAACACGAACATCAGGTACAGCCCCATTAACACTAATACCCCGGTTTGCACCCAGACGCCCCAGCTCGGCACATGGTACAGATCGCCGTTCAGCAGGCTGGACACCACGTGCGCCGTGAAGATCGCGGGCGGCATGTCCACACCGATCGGTGATTCCAGGCGTACCGTCTGCTGACGCGCGGTAAAACCGATAATCACGGCTTTACCGGCAAAGGCCCTGGACGGTATCTTGTTATTCAGCACATCCAGGATGGAATACACCTTGAACGCGGAATGGCCGTTCTTACCCTGATAGAAATAGGGGTAGACCCGTAACTTGCTGTCAGTATCGATCGGGGTGTTATCGATGGTAATCGATTTACCGAGTCTGGCCTTGATGTTGCCGGCAGTCAGGTGCAGATAACGCGCAACCATCATCAGCGAGAATGACGGAATAAAGTCTTTACCATACTGGATCAACAACGGCTCGCGGCGTGCCTGCTCCTGGCGGTTGAGCCCGGTATTAAGATGGCCGACGGCCGTGACATAACGACTCAATTCCTGGATCGGCGGATAAATCGTGTCCGCCTCCGGCACCGGGTTAGAGACAAATAAACGGGTCAACCAGTTGTATTGCTTAGGCGGATTATCCACCCGCACGGTAAAACGATGCAGGTGTTGGGCAATATTTGCCGACGCCTTGACGCTTTTGCCGTTGGCCAGGTCATAGGGCATCGCCAGGACTACCGGCCCGGCGTGTTGCAGGCTGTTGGCGAAGACCCGATCGGTGTCCAGGCCATTTTCCGCCTGATTAATCAGGCGTTCCAGCTGACGCGTATTTCTGGCATGACTATGGGTAATCGCGTCCTTGAGTTGTTCGAGTTGTTGCAGGCCATAATTACTCTGGCGCGTATCGAAGGGCACGGCATAGCCGATGACGCCCGGGTGCTGGGCGGAAATGATATCGGTGGCCTTGGCCAGCTCGTCACGTGGCCAGGGCCAGCTACCCATCTGCTGGATCGCCGCATCATCGATGGCCACCACCACCACGTTGGGATTCGCCGGACGCGAAGAAGTAAAACGCACGCCCATGTCGTATGCCTGCCAGTCGATACCCCGCAGGTCATGGCTCACGACACCGAGTAGCAAAAAGACCAGGGTGACCGCCAGACCAATAAACCAGTCGGTTTTCCAGGCATTGGGTATCTTCAACAAGTTTCACCCTTTTTATGTCGAAGGTTCCCCATGAATTACTGCGCTTTATTATTTTGAAAAATCGCCAACATCTGAACTTAATGCCCTGATTACTATAGTTATTTAGCTATACAGACTGCCGGATAGCAATCCAGAATTATATCGGCAAACTCGCGCCCGGCATAAGTCAAACCCGGCAAATCCGGGATCTAGCGGGCACTATGATCAGGATTCAGCCGGTTTGGGGGGATTGCGTAGCTTGATGTGGAGTTCCCGCAACTGACGTTCTGAGACCGGTGACGGCGCCTGGGTCAGCAGGCAGGCGGCAGTCTGGGTCTTGGGGAAGGCCATCACATCACGAATGGTGTGCGCCCCGGCCATGAGCATAATGAGCCGATCCATGCCAAAGGCGATACCGCCATGCGGCGGGCAACCGTAGCTCAGGGCATCCAGCAAAAAGCCGAACTTCTCCCGGGCTTCCTCGTCGCTGATACCCAGCAGGCGAAAGACCTTTTCCTGGACCTCGCTGCGATAGATACGCATGGAGCCCCCACCTACTTCCGTCCCATTGAGGACCATGTCGTAGGCCCGGGAGTGACACTGCCCCGGTTCGGATTCGAGCTGGTCGAGCTGGCTTTCCTTGGGTGAGGTAAACGGGTGGTGCAACGATATCCAGCGTTGCTCTCCCTCGTCCCATTCGAACATGGGAAAATCCACGACCCACAGCGGAGCCCAGGTCTCACTGACCAGGCCTCGATCGTGACCAATTTTTACCCGCAGGGCACCGAGGGACTCGTTGACCACCGTGGCCTTATCGGCCCCGAAGAAGATCAGGTCGCCGTCCGCCGCACCCGTGCGTTCCAGAATGGCGGTAATGGCCTCATCGGTGAGGAATTTGAGGATGGGGGATTGCAGCCCCTCTTTGCCCCTGGCCAGTTCATTGACCTTGATATAGGCCAGGCCCCTGGCACCATAGATACCTACGAAGGCGGTGTATTCGTCGATTTCCTTGCGGGTGAGTTCGCCGCCCCTGGGTACGCGCAGGGCCGCCACCCGGCCCTTGGGGTCGTTGGCCGGGCCACTGAATACCTTGAATTCCACGCCCTGCAGGGTATCGCCGATGTCCACCAGTTCCAGCGGAATCCGCAAATCCGGCTTGTCCGAACCATAACGGTGCATGGCCTCGGCATAGGTCATTTGCGGAAACGGCGCCGCCAATTTGACGCCCAGTGTCTGGTCAAAAACCAGCCTGATCATGTCTTCCATCATGGCCATCAGCTGGGTTTCGTCGAGGAAGGAGGTCTCGATATCAAGCTGGGTAAATTCCGGCTGACGGTCGGCCCGCAGGTCTTCGTCACGGAAGCAACGGACGATCTGGTAGTACCGGTCCATCCCGGCCACCATCAGTAACTGTTTGAAAATCTGGGGTGATTGCGGCAGTGCGAAAAAGGTGCCGTCATGGGTCCGACTGGGCACCAGGTAATCGCGCGCACCTTCCGGGGTAGCCTTGGTCAGCATGGGCGTCTCGATGTCGAGAAAACCGTGCTCATCGAGATATTGGCGCAACAGGCGGGTAACCTGGGAGCGCAATTTGATCCGCTCCAGCATCTCCGGCCGACGCAGGTCAAAATAACGATACTTGAGGCGGTTTTCCTCGGAGACGGTGTCGTCGTCCAGCACGTAGGGCGGTGGCGCTGACCGGTTCAGGATCACCAGGCCAGTGCCCAGGATCTCGATTTCCCCCGTGGGCAGATTGGGGTTGATGGTGCCCTCGGGGCGCCGCCGTACGGTCCCTGTCACCTGCAACACGAATTCACTTCGTACCCGTTCGGCATCGGCAAAGATATCCGGCTTATCCGGGTCATACACCACCTGCACCATGCCCTCGCGGTCGCGCAGGTCGATGAAAATGACGCCACCGTGATCACGGCGACGATGAACCCAGCCGCAAACCGTGACTGTCTGGTCAATGTGTTCGGCGGTCACCTGACCGCAGTAATGGGTACGCATGAATCTGGACTTGGAATAGTGACAAAGCGGGGCATGTTAAGGCCAGATACCGCCCCATGCAAGCCCAATCACCTTCGTGCCGCTACCGGCAAACGCGTCCGAAAGCGTTATTTTTCGCCGCTTGCCGACTTCTTCTCCGGCTTGTCAGGCTTGCCCGTCGCGGCCTTAGTGGTATCGCTGCCACCACCGCTTAGATTCTTTTTATTACCGGTCTTGAAATCGGTTTCATACCAGCCGCCGCCCTTGAGGCGGAAACCAGCAGCCGATATCAGCTTTTGTAATGTTTCCCCATGGCACTCGGGGCACTGGGTCAACGGTGGATCGGAAATCTTTTGCAATTTCTCCAGTGTGTGCCCACAGGCAGTACATTCATACTCGTATATCGGCATTGCCTACCTCATCCAGCTCAAGCCAAACCGCAATCTAAATGTGGGTCGCAAACTCGTTTTTCAAGCCAGGCCCAGATCGTCTTTATGCTGCCTGGCGGTACAGTCCTCTGCCTGCCGGGCCTTTTCCACCGTCTTCAGCAAGTGGCGATGCGTCTCTTCAGACATCCCGCTATTCAGGTAACGCTCCACCGCCCGCAAGACCTCTTCCAGGTAACCAAGACGATAATGATGACTCAAAAAGCTCTTGGCCAGGTAATGGGAATCCTTGCCCTGCTCCCGCATACGCTTTGCCAAATCCAGCGCAGCGGCCAGTTCCTGTTCAGTCGGCTTGGACATCGTCTACCTCCGCCTCGCTGACGGGTAACCCCGGTTCAATCTTACCAGATTCTTCTGTATAACCCATCTCATGCGTTTACCACCTACGCCGTTCCAGTTAATCCTGTTTGTCCTGATCCTGGTCCTGCTCTTCAGCCTGGTCCAGATCGGGCTGTTGCATATTGCCGCCGAGAAACTGGGCATCAGTTTCGGCCAGGCCCTGTTTGCCCTGTTGCTGTGCCTGCTGGGCAGCGTCATCAACCTGCCCCTGTTTACCCTGCCCATGCCGCCTGATGTAACACCGCCACCCTATTCAGGCTGGCTGCTGGGACCGGTCAACCCGCGCCCGGACCGCATCATCGTGGCGGTCAATTTCGGCGGGGCCATCATGCCGGTGATGTTCTGCCTGTACCTGATCGCACACCTCCAGCTGGGACAGATCCCCCTGTTACTGGCGATCGCCTGCGTCAGTGCAGTCAGTTATTTCCTGAGCCGACCGGTACAGGGTCTGGGCATTGCCATGCCGCTGTTTATTCCGCCCATCGTTGCCGCACTCTGCGCCCTGGTGTTCGCCCCCCAGCACAGTGCCGCCGTGGCCTATATCAGCGGAACCCTTGGTGTCATTATCGGCGCGGATTTGCTACGACTGAAACAGATCCAGCGTATCGGCGCACCGGTTGTTTCCATTGGTGGTGCCGGCACCTTTGATGGTATTTTCCTGACCGGCATCGTCGCCGTGTTACTGGCCTGAGGAGAGCAATGCGAGAAGCAGTTGATAATAAAAGTATCCTGATTACCGGCTGCTCCAGTGGGATCGGACTGTGCACCGCGCAAGCCCTGCATGAGCGCGGTTATCGTGTTTTTGCCAGCGCCCGCAAGCGCGAAGACGTGCAACGTCTGCGCGAACGGGGACTGCAAAGTCTTCACCTCGACCTGACCGATTCGAATTCAATCCAGAACGCCGTGAAATCCGTGTTGCAGGAAACCGGCGGCACGCTTTACGCGCTGTTCAATAATGGTGCCTACGGACAACCTGGTGCAGTCGAAGACCTGCGCCGGGACGTCATGCGTGCCCAGTTTGAAACCAACTTCCTGGGCTGGCTGGAACTCACCAATAGCGTGTTACCGGTCATGCGCGAACAGGGTTATGGCCGCATCATTCAGAACAGCTCCATTCTCGGGCTGGTAGCCATGCCTTATCGTGGTGCCTACAATGCCAGTAAATTTGCCATCGAAGGCCTGTCTGATACCTTGCGACTGGAATTGAAACTGACCAGCCGCAATATCCATGTCGTCCTGATCGAACCGGGCCCGATCCTGACCAAATTCCGGGATAATTCCTTGCTGACTTTGCGCGAAAACATTGACATCGATCACAGTTTCCACCGTGAATACTATCAAGCCACCATTGATCGATTAAGCAAGGAAGGCCCCGCCGTGCCGTTTACCCTGCCGCCTGAAGCCGTCATGCGCCGCGTGATTCAGGCCCTGGAAAGCACGCGGCCGAAGGCGCGCTATTACGTAACATTCCCGACGCACCTGTTCGGGTTTCTGCGGCGTATCCTGCCCAATCGCCTGATGGACAATCTTGCCAGGCGTTTCTGACAACAATTGGTGTGCCTATCAAAATGCGCTATCCTATGGTCAAAATGCCTATCTTCATGAGCTCATTGAACAACTCAATTTTGTCGAACCCGATATCCGTTGCGACATGTCGCTGGAAAATTACGGTGAGCTGCACAACCTGCGCCAGAGTGATTACAAATTACTGTACGAAAGCAGCTACAACAAGGAATCCGTTAACCTCTACTTCGCCCTGAACAATGAAGAACAACGGGAAGTAGAAATCAGTGAAAATGAAAAAACCAAACAACAGCTGGACAGGCTCAAAACTCAGGGCCTGCTGGTCACCTACGTGTCCCGCCAGCCGCCCAGGATCAATATCCAGGGCTATATCCCGGTACATGTCGAATTTTCCTCAGATTTCGACGAGTCCTGTATCCATGTCGCACTGCATAATTTCCGAAACCTGGAAGATGCCGATTACAAGATGAACATCGATGATATCGGCGACGAGGAACTAAATGAACTCGGCGCACTCATCCTGCGCCAGCCGAGTAGATTTATGGACCTGCTTGCAGAAGACAGCCAGGCCATCAGTATTATTCGGAAAAAACATCTCGCCCACATCGAAGAAGGCGGTCCGCAGACCGAAGAGATGGATGCATCGCGCCTGCGTTCCATGTTCAATCGTGAGCACCGCCTGTACCTGACTTATCACAACATGATCAAGGATGTCGGCACCCGGACCCAGGGATTTATTATCGGGCGCGCGAAGGATTGTGACCTGGCGGTAAATTCCGACCTCGCCTCACGTCACCACGCGCAACTGGTTTACCGCAAGGGCAAGTTTGTCCTGGTCGATCAAAGTACCAACGGTACCTTCGTCAAGTCACAGGGTGGCAGGGAAGTGTATGTCCAGTCCGAAGCGGTACCCCTCTCCGGTTCCGGCTTCATCAGCCTGGGCAAGGCCGTGAGTGTCGATAACGAACACCTGATTTATTATTCCTGCCAGTAGACGTCACCTCAACATCCCCAGGCAGGTCCCTGCCGGTACGCACCTCGCTCG
>JARRNT010000039.1:0-20270 GCA_037384645.1 Gammaproteobacteria bacterium
GGCTACCACCAGCTGGCCGGAACCGTCACTGAGGGGATAACGCATGTGCCACAAATGGCCGGTTTCTTCCTCGGAAATCACTTCCAGGTCGGACACGGCGGTGTGCAGCACCGGGTCCCAGTTGACCAGACGTTGGCCGCGGTAGATCAGGCCTTCGTCGTACAGGCGCACGAAGACTTCCCGGACCGCCTCGGACAGGCCTTCGTCCATGGTGAAACGTTCACGCGACCAGTCCAGCGAGGCACCCATGCGCCGCAACTGGCGGGTGATGGTGCCGCCGGAGTGGGCCTTCCATTCCCAGACTCTTTCAATAAAGGCGTCGCGGCCGAGGTCGTGGCGGGTTTTGCCTTCGGCATTGAGCTGGCGTTCCACCACCATCTGGGTGGCGATGCCGGCGTGATCGGAGCCCGCCTGCCACAGGGTGTTGTCGCCCTGCATGCGGTGATAACGGGTGAGCGCGTCCATGATCGTGTCCTGGAAGGCGTGACCCATGTGCAGCGAGCCGGTCACGTTGGGCGGCGGGATCATGATGCAATACGGCTGGCCCTCGCCGCTGGGGGCGAAGTAGTTGTGTTTTTCCCAGGTGTCGTACCAGCGTTGTTCGATGCTGTGCGGGTTATAGGTTTTATCCACAGATTTTGACGGCTCGAGCTTGGTTATAAAACAGCAGCTAGTATAACCGGAATTGCGATAAACAGGCGAACAGTGTGGGCTTCTGGTACCATGCGGGCGGTTCCGGTGCAGGCAATGCGACGGCGTGCCCGGTATGATGCATGATACGTTTTGCCCGTTAATGAAGGAGTGCCGCGTGTTTTTTAGCCGGCTGAGCACCAACCAGTCCCTGTTTATACTCATCAGCCTGAGCCTGGGCATCAAGCTGATCGTGGCCCACGCAACGCCCATGACCGGCGACGAGGCCTACTTTATCCTCTGGGGCCAGCACCCGGATTACGGCTTTTACGATCACCCGCCGATGGTGGGCTGGTGGCTGACCGCGCTGATGAAGGTGAGCATGGACCCGGTGTGGCTGCGCCTGCCGACCATCCTCGGCACCACTGCGATCGGCTGGACTATCTATAAATTAGTATCGCCGCGCGGGCAGACCAATGCGCTGCTGGCCGCCGGGCTGTACTGGCTGGCGCCGGTCAACCTGGTCGCGCCCTGGATCACCACCGACACCCCGCTGATCATCTTCGCGTTTTATTCCGCGGTGTGTTTTTACAAGGCCCAGCGCCATGACCACATGGGCTGGTACTTCCTGTCCGGGGTGCTGCTGGGTGCGGCGTTCTTCTCCAAGTTTTTCGCCGGGCTGCTGGGCATCGCCTACGTGGTCTACCTGTTGTTGTTCGTGCGCCGCGGGCTCAAACCCTATTACGGTATCCTGGTGCTGCTGGTCGGGGTGGCGCCGTGGATCGTCACCAACCTGGTGTGGAACTACTACCACTGCTGGGACAACTACCTGTTCAACCTGGAAAACCGCACCTCGAACTTTGCCGTGACGGCGATGAAGCCGACGGTGTACGCCCTGATCCTGTTGTACCTGATCACGCCGCCGATCCTGTTTTACCTGTTGCGCAAGCCGCGCGAGATGCTGAACGTCATGCGCCACGGCGGCCTCGGCCTGTTCCTGGCGCTGTTCCTGGTGCCGGTGGTGCTGTTTATGCCCCTGTCGCTGGGCAAGGACATCGGCCTGCACTGGTTACTCAGTTTCTATCCGTTCCTGTTTATCGCCGTGGCGTTGTTGTTGCACTATGGCCAGTTGCGGGTGAGTTTTTATTTCATGTGGGGCTTCAGCCTGCTGCACCTGCTGGCCCTGGGCAGCGTGCTCTACCTGGCGCCGGGGATTTTCAAGCATCATCCCAAGCTCTACCAGGAGGCGGTATTCGGCATGTATCCGCAGGGCCTGCTCAAGGCGGTGAAGCCTTATACCGAGGATTTCCCGCTGGCCACGCCCAGCTATTCCCAGTCCGCGATCCTGGATTACTACAGCGGCAAGCACGTGCTGGTGTTCGGGCCGGGGTCCTATCACGCCCGCCAGGACGACATGCTCACCGATTATGCCGATTACGCGCACAAGGGCATCGCGATCCTGTCGTTTCGCGCCGACGTGAGTGAATACGCGAAGTATTTCCACCGCTTTACCCACATCATCATTCCGTTCCACGGCACGCAATTCCACCTGGGGGTCGGCATCGACTTCAAGTATGCCTTATATAAAAAGGATGTGATCGATCCCGTCAAGCGCAAGTACTACCACATCCCGTCGTGGTTGCCGCATGGCGAGTGTTATATGGATTCGCGTTGACCACGCTTATTCCGGTAGCCCCGCCTTGCGCAGGTCTGCCAGCAGTGGCTGAAGCAGTTTTAGATCAGAATAGGGTGCGACCTTGCTGATGTGTGAAATCGTGACGGGCGGATCCATTACTTGTAATTCCTGCACCACCCATTCGGCGTCATCCTGGCGGCCGAGCCGCACATAGCTGGCCACAAGGTATACATTGGCAAACATGATGTTCGGGTTGCGCTGGCGCGCTTGTTCCAGCGCGGCAACGGCTTTCGCGTATTGTCCTGAATCGTAATAGGCCCTGCCCAGGTTATACGGATAGTCCCAGGAGTAGTAGGGGTTGAGCTGCATGCCTTTCCTGAGGTAGGCAATCGCCTGGGCCGATTTTCCCTGGTAGTTGTCGATGAAGGCGAGGAGACCATAACCGTCCGCATAGTTCGGCGCGATTTCGATCGATTTCATGGTGGCCTGTTCCGCTTTGGCGTGTTCCCTGCGCATGAGGTAGACCCAGCCCAGCGCCCAGTAGGTTTGCGGAATGGAGTCATCCAGGGCGACGGCGTTCCTGGCCAGCTCCAAGGCGCGATCCAGGTTCTCATTCGGTGTGGCGGTCCAGCCCCGGAAAAAATCGACGCCCAGAGTCACGGCAAGAGCACCGTAGGCGCGACCGTAGGTGGGGTCGATCGCAATGGCCTTGCGATAGGCTGTCTCCGCCAGTTGGTTGTCTTCTTTTGTGCGCCCCTTGGATAATCGTTGTCCTTCCTGGAAATAGCCATAGGCTTTGAGGTTGGATGTAGCCTTGCTTGCCAGGCGCTGTTTTTCCTTGGCCGTCAGGTTGAGGGCGAGTGCATTGACTACCCCGGATGTGATCTCATGTCGCACGTTAAAGATCTCTTGCGTGCTGCGGTCATAGGATTCCGCCCATTTATTAAAGCCTGTTCTGGCATCTACCAGTTGTGTATTAACACGGAGCGTGCCGCCGACAGTCCGGATATTACCCTGCAGAACATAATCGATGTGCAGGGTCTTACCAACTTCCCGCGGTGCGACGCGCTTGTCGTGATAAATGTACGAGGTGTTACTGGCCAGTACCTGCAGCCTGGCGGTGCGTGACAAATCCGTAATGAGATCCTCCGTCATGCCATCGGCCAGGTAGTCCTGGCTGGCGTCGTGGCTGAGATTTTTGAACGGCATGACGATAAGTGACGGCTTGTTATTCTGGAACCTGGGAATAGCCGAGCGGTATGCAAACCAGAGCCATGCTCCTGTCGACGCCAGAAACAGGACACCCAACAGTGCAGTAAGGATCACTTTAACCCGCAGCTTTGGAGCTTGCCCAGTGACAGGGGCTATTGCCGTCGCTTCGGCAGTGCTTGTTATCGACGGGTTGGGATTGGTCTCGGTCTGTAGATAACGGACCGGCGCGATCAATTCATAGCCGCGCTTGGGGATCGTCGTGACGTATTGGGGCTGGTGCGAGTTATCGTGCAGGGCGCGGCGTAACTTGATGACGGTATTGGTGATGGCATCGTAACCGACAAGTGCCCCTTGCCAGACTTCGCGCTCCAGTTCCTGCCGTGTAACGACTTGTCCGGCATGGGCGGCGAGATAGACCAGCACTTCCGCCACTTTGGGCTCAAGATGGACCACTTCACCATCCCGACTCAGCACGCCCTCGGCGGGGGAGACCCGCCAGTCACCGATGAAAAAGACCTTTTGTTCCGGGAGCATCACCATCCACCACCTCCAGAGAAGGTGCTGGTCGTCCATCGAAAAAACATCGAAAGATCGATGAATGCCGCTAACTGTCAGAATAGCAAAAAGAAAATCCCACCAGTTTTCTATCGTGTAACCGTCGTGCTTTGGTCCGGACTTTCATTCAAAGCATAGCTAAATACACGGTAACAGTCAGCGAAAAGTCGATTTTGCACAATGTGCTGACAGGGAAATGTTACCAGGACAACGACGATGGAGGTAAAAAACCATGAAAACCTTATCACTACAGACGGGTTCAAAGGCAGGATTTATGCATGTAGTGGGATTAGTCGTTTTTATCGCCCTGTGCGCCGGTATCAATTCCGGGGTATTGGCGTCGCAGCAAACAGACGACTGGCAGAAGCAGCGACTGTTACATCCGACGACGGCACAACGTGCGCATGAGCAACAAGGCAGTGTTTTTATCTATGACGGCCTTAGCGAGCAGGAAGTCGACCAGTCCATGGATCAAAATTTTGATCGCATCGATGCGATGATGTTTATCAATGTCAAAAAAGCAAAAACGGATAACAAGGGTTCCGTGCTGGATGACGATACCTATGCAACGGACGATGATGGGTGTTAGTCGAGCTGTTCGTGTGAAAGGCATGCCCAGGCTGGCGGATCGCAGGCCAGCCTGGCTGCCTCGCGGCGTGTATTATTTGGCATCGTACACGTCCGCCGGCACATGATTTTTAAATACTAAAGGATTGGCGTAATCACTGATAAATATTTTATCGCTGCTTTAGCATGGAGAACGGGTTGAATCCCGTGACCAGAGCAGTGCCAATCAAGACCACGCCGGTGCCGATCAGCATCCCTGCGGTCAGGGCTTCGTGCAGGAACAGGTGTCCCCACAGGATGCCGAACACCGGGACCAGGAACGTGACGGTCAGGGCCGAGGTGGCGCCAACGTCACGGATCAGGCGAAAGTACAGTAACAACGCGACACCGGTACACAGGATGCCTACTGCCAGGACGGATAACACCACTTCTGTATCCGGGGTATATCTAACCGAGGCAAACGGAACGAACGGTGCCAGTACCAGGGTCGCCGCCCACATGCTGCCGTGGGCATTGGAAAAACTGTCGACGCTTTTGGCGGTCCTGGCGTAGTTGGTGGCAATGCCGTAACAAAACGAGGCCAGCAGGGCAGCACTGATCGCCAGCGGGGCACCCGCCTGGGTGCTGAAGCGATCCAGCCCAACCACCAGTCCGACACCGAGGACACCCAGAACCAGGCCCAGGATCATGCGCGGGCTAACGTTATGGCCTTTCCACACCACACCGATCAGAGCTCCCCAGATGGGCGAGCTGGCATTGAGCACGGCCATTTCCGAGGCGGTCAGGGTTTGTGCGGCAAAGGCATACAGTAAGAACGGGATGGCGGTGTTGACGACACCAAGGATCAGGTAATGCTGCCAGTGTTCACGCGCATGCAGCGGTTTGCGCACAAAGCGGGCAACACTCAGTAACAACAGCACGGCCAGGCCGACCCGGCTTTCGATCAGGATTACCGGCCCCAGTACCGGCGCGCTGATACGGGTAAATAAAAACGAGCCGCCCCAGATGGCGGCGAGTAAAAGTAATCGGGCAACGTCGGCAATTTTCATGGCGGCATTCTAGCAGTTGCGGTTGCCGAATATTGCCGTAATCAGACGTCGTTACATGGAAACCTGAGTTTTTGTTACATGCTGCGTGACAAGACCAGCAACTGATAGGGTTCCATTTTCAATTCCTGGGTCGCGGTGATGGTGCGGCCGGCATACAGGTCGACCATGGTCTTGCGCAGGCCCAGCAGTCTTAGTCGGCGTGCTTCCAGCACCTGTTCTTCTTCACTGAAGTTGGCGAGGACGAACACGCTGTATTGATCGTTATTGGAAAAAAATCCGAACACGTGTTTGTTGCCGGTCTCGGCGATCTCGATGCTGGCATTGTTGAAGGCCGGGTTCTGGTGGCGCATATGGATGAGGCGCAGCAGTCCCTGGAAAAGACGGTTGATGACGCTGCCAGGTTCGCGCCGTTGTTCCGCGCGTTCCCAGTCGAAGTGGCCGCGGTGCAGCCAGCGTGAATCACCGATCTTGTCCGGATCGTCGTGATAGCTGTAGTCGTTGAGCATGCCGATTTCGTCACCAATGTACATCAGGGGAATGCCGCCGATGGTGATGGTGACGCCGTGCATGAGCAGGATACGGCGAATGGCCATATCGATTTCATCATCGTTCTTGTCTTCCATGGCCTTCTCCAGGCCGCATAGCGAAGCACAGGTACCGGAAACCCGGGCATCACCGGTTTGCGGGTTTTCCTGGAACGGGGCACCGCGGGCAAATGTCCCTTCGAAACGACCGGTGTAGAAATCGGTGAGAAACTTACGGTGTTCCTTTGGCGTGAATTCGGTAGAGGAAATGTCCTCATCGGAAAAGGCCCAGCCGATGTCATCGTGGCTGCGGATGTAATTGACCCAGGTGCAACCATCCGGCAGGTCAAAGCGACCTTTCATGGCGTGATGCAGGATGCGGACATCGTGAGTTGCCAGGGTTTCCCAGAGCAGGGCCATCAACTGCGGATTGTAGGACAGCGGGCACTCTTCACGACTGATGTATTTGCGCACCTCGTTGGGGTGCACAATGGCTTCTGACTTCATGACCATGGCCGGGGCGGCGATACTGGCGAAGGCGTTGAAGGCCTGGATGACCCAGTGTGCCTCCGGCAGGTTCTGGCAGTTGGTGCCCAGCTCCTTCCACAAAAACGCCACGGCATCGAGGCGCAGGATCTCCACGCCCTGGTTGGCGAGAAACAGCATCTCCTCAATCATGCGATTGAACAGGGCCGGGTTACTGTAGTTCAGGTCCCACTGGTAATTGTTAAACGTGGTCCATACCCATTTGCGAATGCGGCTGCGGTAGGTAAAGGCGCCGGGATGATCATCGGGGAAGATCTCACCCATGCTGGCCTCGAACTGGTCCGGCAGGGTGCGATCAGGATACATGTAATAGTAGGCCTGGTATTCCGGATCTCCGGCCATGGCCTTTTTGGCCCACTCGTGTTCGTCAGAGGTATGGTTAAACACGAAGTCCAGTACCAGCGAGATGCCATGGTTGCGCAGTTCGGTCGCCAGCTCACGCAGGTCTTCCATGGTGCCCAGTGGCTCGTGTACTTCACGATAACTGCTGACAGCATAGCCACCATCGTTATCACCTTCGGGCATTTTGAACAGGGGCATCAGGTGCAGGTAGGTGATACCCAGTTCGGTCAGGTAATTGATCTTGTCACGCAGGTTCTTCAGGTCATCGGCAAACAGGTCAACGTAGCACATCGCGCCAACCATGCGGTTGGACAGGTACCAGTCGCGATCCATTTCCCGCATGGCATCCAGTGCCTTTAATTCCGCTGGTCGCGCCAGCCACATTTCGGTGGCAGAGCCCAGCATGTTTTCCATGTGATAGAAAAAATCGTAATGGCTGCCGTACAGGGCGTGCAGCCGTTCGAACAGCCGTGGAAAATGCCGGCGCAGGCGATCGAGATAGCCTTCCCATTCGGCGGGGTCGGTTTGCTTTTTAAAGCGGGCCTCGATGCGCGGCAATAAACGGCGCAGTGAAGTTTCACTCTCCCGGCGTAGCCATTCTGGCGTTGGGCTTGTAGTCTCAGGCATCAGGCAACCGGTTAAATTAACGTTGTGTTACTCGTGGTCAGGTTATTTTACAGCAATTGTCACAATGCCTGTGTCACTCTGGTGCAGGCAGGACATCATGTCGTGTCAAGTCTACGACACTATAAAACATAATGCGGTTCAGTGCGATAAGGGCGGGGGTTAATCGGCCTGATTGAGCATCTTGCGCAACTGGTTGAGGTAGGCGCGTAATTGTTTTTTGATATCGCCCTCCGCCTGGACCACGGCTTTCATGATCGTGTCACGCATGTTCTTTTCGATGTTTTTTTGCATTTCATCCAGAAAGGCCTTGAGAACTTCGATGTCCACGGTGGCTTTGCCGCCTTCATCGGCGGCCGGGATCACGATGTCACTGAGCACGGGGACATCGAATTCCTCGGCTTCCTCGCCGGAAAGTTCTTCGACTTCGACGACAGGTAAGGTCGGTGGTACTGCGCTGGGTGTGGCCTCGGAAATACTTTTCTTGGCGGCATTAAGCTTGCTCTCGCTCTGGGCGAGCAGGCCCTTGATGGACTCCAGTGCGTTGAGCAGGTCGTCGGGTTCGGATTGATCAGCCATGGCTAGAGCTTAGCTGTTTAATTCGTGGGTTTCGAGGGGATAACCGCGTTCGCGGTAGAACTTGAACCGCTGGCGGGCCCGGGCCCGACTGGCATCATCGCCAGCGACAATCTCGACCACGCGCTCATAACGACTGAAAAAGCCGGGCACTTCGTCATGCAGGTTGATCAGCACCTCCGGCGGCATGGCCGGTGGGTTGTCGTAGCCGATGATAATGGGCGTCTCTGCGACGTGTTGGTCCTGACTCTGGCAGTGGGGTATAAAGGCGCCATCCCGAAATACCCATAACAGGTCGTCGAGTTGCCTGGCCATATCAGCAGAAGCGGTATGCAGATAGACCCGGTTCTGTTGTTGCCAGGCCTTGTCGACGATGCGACAGGCCAGTTGCAGCCCGGCCTGGCCGGACTGATAGGGAGAGACGTAAAAATCCACGCGGGTCATGCTGATCAGCCTTTACCGGCTTCCCCCAGCAGGTAATTGACCAGTAAGGGGACGGGGCGTCCGGTGGCCCCTTTGTTGGCGCCGCTATCCCAGGCGACCCCGGCGATATCGAGGTGCGCCCATTTGTATTTCTTGGTGAAGCGTGACAGGAAACAGGCGGCGGTAATGGTGCCGGCCTCGCGTCCGCCGATGTTGGCCATGTCGGCAAAATTACTTTTGAGCAGGTCCTGGTATTCATCCCACAAGGGCAATTGCCAGGCGCGATCGTCGCTTTTACCGGCGGCATTCAGCAATTTATCAACCAGGGCCTGATCATTACCGAGCAGGCCGCTGGCCTGATGACCCAGCGCGATGATGCAGGCGCCGGTCAGGGTGGCGATGTCGATCACGGCCCGGGGTTTGAATTTTTCACTGTAGGTCAGGGCGTCACACAGGATGAGTCGGCCTTCGGCATCGGTATTCAGGATCTCGATGGTCTGGCCGGACATGCTGGTTACGATATCACCGGGTTTGATGGCAGCGCCGTCCGGCAGATTTTCGCAGGTGGGGACGACGCCGACCACATTGATCGGCAATTTGAGTTCGGCGATTGCCTGCAGGGTCCCGAACACCGTGGCAGCACCACACATGTCGAACTTCATCTCGTCCATGGCGGCGCCGGGTTTGATGGAAATGCCACCGGAGTCGAAGGTGATGCCTTTACCCACCAGGACCACGGGATGGTCAGTCTTTTTGCCACCGTGATGTTCCATCACGATCAATCTGGGTGGCTGGCGACTGCCCCTGGCGACCGACAGGAACGATCCCATTTTTAATTCTTCGATGCGTTTTTGATCCAGGACACTGACCTTGAGACCATGGCTTTTACCCAGCTTTTTGGCCTGGCTGGCCAGGTAGCTCGGGGTACAGATGTTACCGGGCAGGTTGCCCAGCTCGCGGGTCAGGGCCATGCCATTGGCAATCGCCTGGCCGGTTTTGGCGGCATGACTCGCGGCCTTGTGCTGTTTCTGGTCATCCAGCTGCCAGCTGACCTGGCGCAGGCTCGGTGCCGGCGTTTTCTCCGATTTGGTCTGGCCATAACGGTACAGGGCATGGCTGATGGTTTCGCTCCCCAGCTGGATCTTGCTGACTGTATCGCGCTCCTTGACGTCCGCCTCGGCCAGTGCACAAATGGCCCGTTTCAGGTTTACATCGAGTAGTCTCTGTACCACGTTGCGCAACAGGGTGCGGTACTGGTTGTCCGAAAGGGCCTCTTTGCCAACACCTACCAGCAGGACACGGCTACTGGCAATACCGGGTACGTCGTGCAATAACAGGATTTGATTGAGTTTGCCGCTGATATCGCCTTGCTTGATAATGCGACTGATATGGCCTTTGCTGAGTTTATCGAGCTGTTTGGCCGCGCTGGAAAGCTTGCCATCTTCGAGGACGGCAGTAATGTAACAATCGGATTTATCGGTGGCTGGATCAAGGCTTTTTACGTTAATTTGCATAATGACTTCCCAATCGGGTTGCAGACGGAATAATTTCACAAATGGATGCCAAACTGGCACACTGCGCAAGTTATGGTATTACAAACCACATGCCGGTTTAAATAGCCAGATTCACAATGATTTATCGCACGCTCATCAATCGCTACCTGATTAAAGAGGTAGTCATTACGCTGATTGGGGTCTCGAGCGTTCTGTTCATGATATTTCTCAGTGGCCAGCTGGTGACCCTTTACAGTATGGCTGCCAGCGGGAACCTGGAAGTCAGGGACATCCTGACCGCACTGGGTTTGCAGAGTATCGCCAACCTGGTCTTTGTTCTGCCACTCTCCTTTTATATAGCGATTTTACTGGCATTCAGCCGCCTGTACCGGGAAAACGAAATGGTCGTGTTACAGGCCTGTGGCATCAGCCAGTGGCAGGTCTTGCGCGCGGTCATGAGTTTTGCCGTGGTGTTTTCGCTATTCGTGGCGTTTTTGTCGCTTTACCTCGTGCCCTGGTCCGAATCGCAAACGGAAATTATTTACAAACAATCCAAGACACGCAGTACGCTGGAAAGCCTGAGTGCGGGGCGTTTCAAGGAACTGACCCGGGGCCAGGGTGTGGTTTACGTCCAGCAATACAATCCCGAGGACCTGAAGATGCAGAAGATCTTCATGCAGGATCGGGTTCAGCACAAGGGTTCGGAGGATGATTCGGTCATTACCGCGACCAGTGGCTATCGCACGGTTGATAAAAAGACCGGGGACCAGTTTCTGGTGCTGGAAAACGGTTTTCGTTATGAAGAGTTCAGCAACACCGACCAGACCGCGGTGATCCAGTTTAAAAAGCATGGCGTTCGCGTGAACGAAGACATTACCAAGCCCAAGGTGGAATTTAAGCAGCATGCCATGACTACCCTGGCCCTGCTGCGGGGCAATACCGGTCCCGATCATGCTGAATTTCAGTGGCGTGTTTCCACGGCGTTGTTGATTATCGTACTGGCGATGCTGGGTGTGCCGCTGAGCCAGTCATCACCTCGGCAGGGGCGTTATGCAAAACTGGCCCTGGCCCTGCTTATTTATATTATTTACACCAATTTGCTGAATGTCTCCCGGGCCTGGCTGGATCGGGAAACCGTGAGTGTCTGGATCGGTATGTGGTGGGTCCATCTGCTGGGTGTCGGACTGGCATTGTCGTTGTTTGTTCGCTGGAAGCCGCTGTTACGGCGATTCTGGAAAGGGCGCTGATACAATGGTCTTGCTGGATCGCTATATTGGTCGTGCAGTAATGTTTGGTGTCTTGAGTGCCAGTATGGTGTTAATCACCCTGGATGTCCTGATTACTTTTGCCGGTGAAACCGGTTCTATCGGCCACGCCCATTACTCTGTCTGGTATGCCGTGGCCTATGTGTTGTTGACCATGCCGCAGGAGCTTTATCAGTATTTCCCGATGATGGCTCTGCTGGGTACGATGTTTGGCCTGGGTGGCCTGGCCAGTCACAGTGAATTGATTGCCATGCGCGCCGCCGGACTTTCGATCGTGCGCATTACCTACGCCGTTCTCAAGGCGGGCGCCATCCTGGCCGCGATCGTGATTTTTATCGGTGAAGTCATCGCGCCACCGGCAATCCAGTTTGCCAAGCTAAAACGCGTCGAGGCGATGAATGAGAAAATCAGTCTGAACACCGATTATGGACTGTGGGCGCGTGACGGTAACACCTATATCCATGTGCGCAGGGTAGAGAGTGATGGTCATCTGATCGGGGTTGACCTGTATCTGCTGGATGATCAACAGGTCCTGCAACAGACTGTCAAGGCGGCCTCGGCGATCTACCATGATGGTCGCTGGGTGTTACAACGGGTGAACCTGGTAACGATCGAACCTGACGGCTTGCATAAGAGTTACAGTAAAACCATGGACTGGCAAAGCCTGCTGAATCCCCAGGTGGTCAATGTGGTATCGGTGTCGCCGGAAAACCTGTCAGTCTGGAAACTGCGTAGTTATATAAAGTATCTCAACGAAAACGAGCTTGACGCCAGCCGCTACAAGCTTACCTACTGGACCAAGCTGATCTCACCGCTCACGATAGCGGTCATGATCCTGCTGGCGATTCCGTTCGTGTTCGGGTCCCTGCGCGACGCCGGCATGGGCAAACGGATCGTGGTGGGTTTCATGCTGGGCCTGGGCTTTTACCTGTTTAATACCCTCAGTGGCCAGATCGGGCTGGTTTATCATTTGCCGCCGGTACTGGCTGCGACCCTGCCGACCTTGCTGGTGATGGTGATAGCGGTGTTTATGTTATTTCGAATGCGGTGATGTTGTCTGTTTCTTGGCAGCGATCCCACTGATATCGAATTCTACATTCGTCATTCCGGGGGAAACGAAGTTTTAACCTCGAATCCAAGCAGAACCTGCGGAGCAGGTTTAGAAACTACTTAATGAACCCGAAGGGTTATAAGTGCAGTGTCTTTTAATTTTATAAATGAGTTATTTCGCCCTCGCTGAGGGCGAGTGACTTTCTTTTGCTTGTCCAAAAGAAAGTCACCAAAGAAAAGGACACCCGTACTGGTGCAGGCATGTGGCAGGCACGCACCAGCACATGGGATTAACCCCCTCGCTTCAAACGAATCATCTATTGCAGGAATATTGCAACGTGCTGGCTAAGTGGGGTTCCCCCATTGAGATTGCTGTGAGCGGATATTGGCTGAACGCAAGGGAGCGCCCGCAGGGGCGAGGCATGGACGCCGAGCCTGTGATATGAGGCAGGGATGCCGAATATCACAGCGCCCCTGAGTACAGCCAAAATCCGCGAACGCTTAGCAATCGGGGGCGATTTTCTTTGGGTACTTTCTTTGTTCGTACAAAGAAAGTACCTCGCAGAAAGCCGCGAAGCGGCGTGCGATATAATAAATAAAAAAACGAATAACTATTTAACCTGTACCATTTTTATTTTCGCCACTTTCTGCCGCCAGTTGTTCGGCATATGATCAAACAAAAACCAGATCAGGGCCAGGCCGTAGAGGAGACTGTGCGGTGTCTGGGCAATGGCGTGAGGTGTCGGGTAAATGCCGGCATTGACGACGATGGCAAAAATGATAAATCCCCACATGGGCAGGCTGACAAGATAATAGATCAGCGCGTGTCGCCAGCTGACGGGGCTGCCATCGTTTTGGACCAGGCGTATCTTCCAGGCACGCATGCCGAGGGTCTGGCCGCCGTGAGTCCAGAACCAGCCGAGGAAGAGAAATATCGCGCCGAAGAGATAGAGTTTGAAAATGAAATCGTTCTGGTTCATGCCCAGTCCCCTGGTAAAGGGCAGCATCGTGGCACCGATGACGATCAACACTGCGAACATTAGCAAACTGTCATATACCATGGCGGCGAGGCGTCGCCACAGGCTGGCGGATAAGAATACTGTTTCGGGCATGTCAAGATTGATATTACAGTCAGGATTTGCTGAACTTAAACAAAAGATAGAAATATATTCTACGGAATAAATTATAAAAATACATTACCTTCCGCTTATGAACCTGATACATGAATTAGCGCAACAGACCGGAGTGATTGCCGCGGGCGAGTACGTGTTTCGTGGGGATCGCTTCAGTTATGTCGGGCAGCTGACCGAAGAGCATGCGCGCATGGCGTCGATCATGTGCCGCGCCACAAGTATGGCCGTGCACATGCAGGTCGACATGATGAAATCACTTGGTAAGGATTGCGGTTGCGCCCCGGCACGCGGCTGGGTGGTCAAGGGTGCGCAATTCAGCGTCTGCGTGATCGGGAACACTTTCTGTTTCCTGGATAACTCCGCGGCATCGGTTAACCAGGTAATGCAATTCATGCTGCAAAGCGTCGACAACCAAACGGGTGAATTAATCTAGGTGAGGATGGGGGTTATGGCTGATTTAGACGGGTTGATGAAACTGGATGGGGCACTGGCCGCGTTCGAATTCAATGACCGGGGTGAACTAAAGGATTCGCGTATCGGGGACAACAAAGCCATTACTGAAGATGTGTTGGATCTGGTGTCCCATGTCTGCGTTGCGAACGGCGCGATTGCCGCGATGCAGGCGGCCGGTTGGGAAAAGGTGACCGGCATGCAGGGTTTCTATCCGGTTCAGGGCCTGTCCCTCGTGGGTTTTGACTGGACGATCGTGACCCAGGGTAATCTCGGCGTGATCCTGCCTAACAATCAGGCGGATTTCGACGCCGCGTATCAGGCGCTGGGGGCCTAGCCGATGATCAAACGCTTGCTTGCGCTCGATGGCGTGATGGCCGTATGCCATTTTCGCGATGACGGCCAGCTGGTGCAGGGCTATGGCATGGTCGACGAGGACATGCTGGTGCGATTGGCCAAGTTTGCCCTGGATTACAAGCGCATGGTGCAGGGGAATGCCGACCAGCTGGCGATGTTCACCCAGACCCGTGGCTGGACACCGCCGGGGGGGTGGATTGTGCGTGGTCAGCAATTGAGCGTTTGCAGCATTGCCAACCTGGTCTGTGTGGTGAATCTGGCGGAAACCGACCTCAACACCATTATGGCGGCGCTGAAAGAAGCCGCAAGCTGGTAACCATTTAGCCCAATTCCCATCGACGGCTGGTCGCTGCCGGCGCTATCCAGTATCATTCGTTTTTTTCAAACCATCCGTCAGGACTTCACAGCCCATGTTGCAAATACGAGGTGGCAGCGCCTTATCCCCGTTTCGACAACGCAAACTCCTGCAACGATTGACGGAAGCCCAGCCGGCGGTGCAGGGCATTTTCGCGGAATACCGTTATTTTGTTCGGTGTGACCGTGCACTGGACCCGGCCCAGACCGCCACCCTGCATACCCTGTTACGTGCGGTAGATAGCCAGGCAACGAGCCCGTCGGGCGAGTTATGCCTGGTGACACCGCGTCCGGGGACGATCTCTCCCTGGGCCAGCAAGGCCACCGATATTGCACACAGCTGTGGTCTGGCCCTGATCGAACGCATCGAGAGGGGCGTGGCTTATTATATCGAGCTGGCCACGCCGGCCGGCGATGACTTGCTGGCACCCCTGTTGCCCTTGCTGCACGACCGCATGACCGAGGTGGTGATGCGGGAATTCGATGAGGCCGAGGCCCTGTTCTCGCAGGCCTCACCGGCGCCGCTCAAATCCGTGGATATCCTGTCCGGCGGGCGCACCGCGCTGGAAGTGGCGAACCGTGACTGGGGCCTGGCCCTGGCGCCGGACGAGATTGATTACCTGGTGGAAAATTTCACCACCATGGGCCGCAATCCCAACGACATCGAACTGATGATGTTTGCCCAGGCCAATTCCGAACACTGCCGCCACAAGATTTTCAATGCGGACTGGATCATCGACGGACAGCCGCAGCAACAATCGCTGTTCCGGATGATCCGTAATACCTATGACACCAGCCCGCGCGGGATCCTGTCAGCGTATCGCGACAATGCCGCGGTCATGGAAGGTTTTACCGCACCACGCTTCACGCCGAATGGCGAGACCCGCAAGTACCACTACCAGGATGAACCGGTGCACATCCTGATGAAAGTGGAGACGCATAATCATCCCACCGCGATTGCGCCGTTTCCGGGGGCGGCCACGGGTTCCGGCGGCGAGATTCGCGATGAAGGGGCGACCGGGCGCGGTTCCAAACCGAAGGCCGGCCTGGCAGGCTTCTCGGTCTCCAATCTGCGCCTGCCGGCATTGCCCCAGCCCTGGGAGACCGATCATGGCCGGCCGGATCGCATCGTATCGGCGCTGGAGATCATGCTCGAGGGTCCCATCGGTGCCGCTGCCTTCAATAACGAATTTGGTCGGCCCAATATCTGTGGTTATTTCCGCACCTACGAAGAACGCGTGCCCGGGGCGGACGGCGAGGAAGTTCGTGGCTATCACAAGCCCATTATGCTGGCCGGCGGGGTCGGGAATATCCGCGCCGATCATGTCAGTAAGGGGGATATCAGTGAAGGTGATCAACTGATCGTCCTCGGCGGTCCGGCGATGTTGATCGGCCTGGGTGGCGGTGCGGCATCGTCCATGGCCACCGGCGCCAGCCATGCCGATCTCGATTTCGCCTCGGTGCAACGCGGCAATCCGGAAATGCAGCGGCGTGCCCAGGAAGTCATCGATCAGTGCTGGCAACTGGGTGAACACAATCCAATCGTCAGTATTCACGACGTCGGTGCCGGTGGCCTGTCCAATGCCCTGCCGGAACTGGTACACGACAGTGATCGCGGTGGCCGCATTGAGTTGCGCTCCGTACCCAATGACGAGCCCGGCATGTCGCCGATGGAAATCTGGTGTAATGAATCGCAGGAACGTTACGTCCTTGCCGTGCGTCCCGATGATCTGCCACGCTTTATCGAGATCTGTGAACGTGAACGCTGTCCTTACGCCGTACTGGGTGAAGCCATGGCCGATAAACAACTGGTCGTAGGTGACGGTTATTTCGATAACAATCCCATTGACATGCCGCTGGACGTGCTACTCGGTAAGCCGCCGAAAATGTTGCGCGAAGTCAAACACCGGCCGTATCAGAAATCGGAACTTGATACCACGGATATGCGAATAGACGATGCGATCAGTCGTCTGTTGCAGTTACCCACGATCGCAGCCAAGCAGTTTTTGATCACCATTGGTGATCGTAGCGTGACCGGCACCGTGGTGCGCGACCAGCTCGTGGGTCCCTGGCAGGTGCCGGTGGCCGACGTGGCGGTGACAGCGACGGGTTATCAGGGCTATACCGGCGAGGCGATGGCCATGGGCGAGCGCACACCGGTCGCACTGTTGCAACATGCCGCCTCGGCGCGCATGGCGGTGGCCGAGGCCATCACCAATATCGCGGCCGCACGCATCGATTCACTATCCGACATCGTGTTGTCTGCCAACTGGATGGCCCCGGCCGGTCATCCGGGCGAAGATGCCGGTTTGTACGAGGCCGTGCGTGCGGTGGGCCTGGAGTTATGTCCTGCCCTCGGTATCGCCATCCCGGTGGGCAAGGATTCGATGTCGATGAAGACCGTATGGCAGGAAGGCGATGAGAACCGATCCGTCACGGCGCCCCTGTCACTGATCATTTCCGCCTTTGCCCGGGTACAGGATGTGCGTGCAACCCTGACGCCACAATTGCGCACCAACAAGGGCGACACCGATTTGATCCTGGTTGACCTGGGCAGGGGCCAGAACCGCCTGGGCGGATCCTGCCTGGCCCAGGTGTATAAACAACTGGGGCACCATCCCGCTGACCTGGATGATCCGCAGTTGCTCAAGGCGTTTTTTGACACCATCCAGTTGTTGAACAAACAGCAATTGTTACTGGCGTATCACGATCGCTCCGATGGCGGACTCATGATCAGCCTGTGTGAGATGGCCTTTGCCGGGCATTGCGGCCTGGACCTGCACCTGGATGACCTTGGCGATGATCAACTGGCCGCCCTGTTTAACGAAGAACCGGGCGCGGTGATCCAGGTCCGTCACAGCGATACCGATGACGTACTGGCCTACCTGCATGACGCCGGTCTTGGACATTGCAGCCATGTGATCGGCACGCTGAATGAAGACGACATTGTGCGCTGTTATTACGACAAGCAGGTCGTTTATGAACAATCGCGTATCGAGCTGCAACGCCAGTGGTGGCAGACCACCTATCAAATGCAGGCATTGCGGGATAATGCCGATTGCGCGACGCAGGAATATGACAGTCTGCTCGATGCCCGTGATCCCGGCCTGCATGCCTCATTGAGTTTCGATGTCAATCTGGACAGCGCAGCTGCCTATATCAATCACGGGGTAAGGCCGCGCCTGGCAATATTGCGTGAGCAGGGCGTGAACGGTCAGGTCGAAATGGCCGCGGCATTTGATCGTGCCGGGTTTGAGTGCATGGACGTACACATGAGCGATATCATCAACGGTCATGTTGACCTGGCGACCTTTAAGGGCCTGGTCGCCTGCGGCGGTTTTTCCTACGGTGACGTGCTCGGCGCCGGCCGCGGCTGGGCCAATTCGATTTTATTCAACACGCGCGCTAGCGATGAATTTGCAGCGTTTTTCCAGCGCGAAGATACCTTCGGGCTCGGCGTGTGCAACGGTTGCCAGATGATGTCGCATTTGCACGATCTGATCCCGGGCGCACAGCACTGGCCACAATTCGAACGCAACCTGTCGGAACAATTCGAGGCGCGCCTGTCACTGGTAGAAGTCATGGACTCACCTTCGATCCTGCTGACGGGCATGCAGGGTTCGCGGATACCGATTGCGGTTGCGCATGGCGAGGGCAGGGCACAATTCCGGGATGCTGGCTCACAACAGGTGGCGACAGCATCCAGGTTACTGGCCATGCGTTATGTCGATCACTACGGCAAGGTAGCGGAAACCTATCCGTTTAATCCCAACGGTTCACCTGCCGGTATTACGGGTTTGACCACGACCGATGGTCGTTTCACCATCATGATGCCACACCCCGAGCGTGTGTTTAGAACAGTGACGAATAGCTGGCATCCAGAAGAGTGGGGCGAGGATGGCGCCTGGATGCGTTTGTTCCGCAACGCACGCAACTGGGTAGGTTAATCTCACGCGGCTGGTAACAGTGCTTGCGTCCCGCGTTCGCCTGTTATAGTTTGTGCGGCGCTTATGACAGATGCACTTACCATCAGTGATTTAACCAAAACTTACGCCAACGGTGTTCAGGCACTCAAAGGCGTGGAATTGCGTGTGCGCGAAGGCGATTTCTTTGCCTTGCTTGGTCCCAATGGTGCAGGTAAATCCACGACGATTGGTATCATTTCCTCCCTGATCCGCAAAACTGCCGGCAGCGTCAAGGTGTTTGATTACGATATCGATACCGATATCGAAGCGGCAAAGAGCTGTATCGGGCTGGTCCCGCAGGAATTTAACTTCAACCAGTTCGAGCCGGTTATCGAAATTGTGGCCAACCAGGCGGGTTATTATGGTATTGGCCGTAACACGGCCTACCAGCGCGCGGAAAAATACCTCAAGCAACTGGGGCTGTGGGGTAAACGCCGCGGCATGGCGCGCGAATTGTCCGGCGGCATGAAGCGCCGTCTGATGATTGCACGCGCCCTGGTACACGAACCCCGCATGTTGATACTGGATGAGCCGACGGCCGGGGTCGATATCGAAATCCGTCGTTCCATGTGGTCATTCCTGCGTGAAGTCAATCGCGCCGGCACCACGATTATCCTGACGACACATTATCTTGAGGAAGCCGAAAACCTGTGCCGGCATATCGCGATCATTAATGATGGTGTCACGGTTGAAAGCACCGAGATGAAATCATTGCTGATGAGGCTGAACGTGGAGACCTTTGTGCTGAATCTGAATAAGGCGATCACCGAGTTACCGCCGTCACCGGGTTATCAATTGAGCCTGATAGACGAGACGACCCTGGAAGTGACAATTAGCAAGGAACAAAGCATGAACGACCTGTTCCGCTGCCTGTCCGACTATGGCATCGATGTGATCAGTATGCGCAATAAAACCAATCGCCTGGAAGAGCTGTTTGTGCGCCTGGTTGAGCAGGGGGCGTTATGAAACTGCAGCAACAGTGGATCGCGTTTCACACCATCGTGACCAAGGAAGTCATGCGTTTTGTGCGGATCTGGGTACAGACCGTGCTGCCCGCGGCGATCACCATGAGCCTGTACTTCGTGATTTTCGGCCATCTGATCGGCTCGCAGCTGGCACCGATCCAGGGGTATAACTACATCGATTACATCGTCCCGGGGATTATCCTGATGGCGATCATCAATAATTCCTATGCCAACGTGGTGTCATCGTTTTTCAGCTCCAAGTTCCAACGACACATCGAGGAAATGCTGATCTCACCCATGCCGAATTATTTAATCCTGCTCGGTTACGTGGGAGGTGGCCTGATGCGTGGACTGGTCGTTGGCGTGGCGGTGACCATCGTGGCAGGCCTGTTTGCGCATTTGCACATGCACAATCCCCTGGTGATTGTCGTGGTCGTGATTCTGACCTCGGTGCTGTTTGCCCTGGGCGGGTTGATCAATGCAATCTATGCCAAGACCTTTGACGATATTTCCATTATTCCGACTTTTGTTCTTACGCCGTTGACTTACCTGGG